>DASRJX010000177.1:0-7897 GCA_035649235.1 Candidatus Cryosericum sp. | reverse complement strand
CTTCCACTCCCGGTGATCGACCGCCGGATGCCCGACGACGAACGACCCGGCCGGCAGGTCCTGCAGGGCCGCCGACTTGGCGCCGACGACCGACCGGTCCCCGATCTCCAGGTGCCCCGCGACGCCCGCCTGGCCCGCGAGGATCACGGCGCGCCCCAGGCGCGTGCTGCCGGCGATGCCGGTCTGCGCCACGAGGACCGACCCTTCCCCCACCACGACGTTGTGGCCAATCTGGACCAGGTTGTCGATGCGGGTGCCCTTGCCGACCACGGTCTCGCCGAAGGTGGCACGGTCGATGGTGGCGCATGCGCCGATCTCCACGTCATCCTCGATGCGCACGATCCCGATCTGGGGGATCTTCGCCCGCCCTCCTTCGGCCTCTCCGAACCCGAATCCGTCGCTGCCGACGACCGCGCCCGCGTGGATGACAACCCGGTCCCCCAGCCGGCAGCCCGCGTAGACGACGACCCCGGGATGCAGCACCGTGTCACGTCCCACCACGACCCCCTCCCCCAGGACGACGCCGGGGCCGAGCGCGACTCGGTCGCCGAGCGTCGTCCCGCGGCCGACGACCGCCAGCGGGCCGATCGACACGCCGCTCCCCAGCACCACGCCCTCCTCCACCACGGCGTCGGGGCTCACCCCCGGCGCCGGGCGCCTCGCGGGGTGGAAGAGCTCCATGACAGCGGCCAGCGCCGTGTACGGGTTCTCGACCAGGATCAGGTTACGGCCCGGAAGGCGCTCCGTGGCGCGGACGATGAGTGCTGCGGCGCGGCACTCGGCGGCCGCCTGCCGGTAGCGAGGATGCGCCAGGAAGGAGAGATCGCGGGGACCGGCCTGATCGAGCGGCCGGATGCCCGCGATGACGCACCCTGCGTCGCCCACTGCCGAGCCGGCGATGCGCGAGGCGATCTCGCCGAGCGTGAAGGTGGTCACTTCCTCCTCGGCGGCTCCTTCCCCGCGTCTTCCGCGCCCTACGGCTTCTTTCCGCCGGCGGGCGCGGCCTGAACCTTGTGCATCTCGTTGAACTTGGCGATCAGGTCCTGGCTGATGTCGATACCCGCCGAGTTGTAGTCGGTGACGCCCTTGTTGAGGATCAGCGTGAAGGACTTCTCCTTGCCGTAGACCTCGAGCGTCTTGACGAGCATCTCCTGGAAGCGGCTCTGGACCTCGCCCAGCTGGTACTTCATCTCCTTGGTGGCATCCTCGTTGAGACGATCGAGTTCCGTCTGCTTGGCAATGATGTCCTTCTTCATGTCCTGGATCTTGTCGTCGTTCAGGCTCGCCTGCTGCTGGCGCAGGCGCGCCTTGAGGGCCTCGACGTCCTCCTGCTTCTTGTCGATCTGGGCCTGCAGGCGATCCCGGGAGGCGGACAGGTCCTGATTGTTCTTCTTCCCGACCTCGGTCTGCTTCCAGAGGATCTCCGGATCGAAGACGCCGATCTTCAGCGTATCCGACTGCGCCCGGCCCGGGAAGGGCGCCAGGAGCAGGAGCAGAAGCAGAAAAGCCGGGACCTGAAAACGTCGCATGCGTGTCTCCTCGAAGGTGCCAAAGGGCCGGGTACTATACCACACGCCTCGCGGGGGGCGGCTCCATCAGAAGGTCGTGCCGATGCTGAAGATGAAGTTGGACGTCTCCTCCCCCGGACGGGGATCCTGGATGACCCCGTAGATCAGGCGGAGCGGCGCCTGGAAGACCGGCAGGAAGAACCTCATCTCGACGCCGTAGTCCACGCGCAGGTCGTCCAGCCGGATCGACTCCCCGGTGTCGAAGGCGTTGCCGGCGTCGTAGAAGAGCACGAACTCCACCGTGTCGGTGATCGGCACGGCGTACTCCACGTTGAGCTGCAGGTACTGGGTCCCGCCCGGGAAAATGGCGCCGAAGACGCCGTCTCCGTTGGTGTCCTCCCCCGCATCGAGCTTGCAGTTGCCGCGGTCGGACTCGCCCGCATCCTGCACGCCGTTCAGGTTCGGATCGTCCGCCGCGCAGCGCGGCGTCCAGAACCCGTCGGAGCGGTCCTCTCCGGTGTCCAGCACCCCATTGCCGTTCCGGTCCTCGCTGTCGAGCACGCCGTTCCCGTTCAGATCCTCGCCCGGATCGAGGACCCCGTTCTTGTTGAGGTCCTCGCCGTCGAGCGTGAAGTCGCCGTCGAGGTCCTCCGAGGGGTCGAGCCGGCAGTTGCCGCGGTCGAATTCGTTCGGGTCCTGCACTCCGTTTCCGTTCAGATCCTCGCAGACGGGGTCGAGGAATCCGTTGTCGTTCGCGTCCTCTCCCGGATCGAGCACTCCGTTGCGGTTCGTGTCCTCGTTGAAGATGCCGTCGGGATTGCGGTCCTCCGGCGTGTCGATGAAGCCGTTCTTGTTCACGTCCTCGTCGCGGCGGACCGGGCCGACGCTCCGGGTGCGGAACATGCGCAGGCTGCGCTCCCCGCCGAGGTAGTAGCGCTCGTACTGGGGCACGAAGGCGCTGTCCCCGAACGGCTCGACGTAGCCGTACGACGCGTTGAGGGCCGCGTAGTGGCGCCGCGCGAAGCCCCGCAGGTAGATCGTCCCGTCCTGACGGAACTTCACGAAGTTGTTGTCGCCGCCCAGGAAGCCGCCGGCGTACTCGACGCTCGACTGCGCCCGGAAGCCGTGCGTCGGTCGGAAGAAGTTGTTGCGGGTGTCGAACGTGTAGACGCTCAGGATGCTGCTGGTCCGCGCGGTGCTGGGCAGGCCGAACCCAGCGGAGGTCGGCACGTAGGTGATGTCCTCGATGCCGTAGGCCACGTCGAAGCGCGAGAAGGTCCCCAGGAGCCGGCCGATGTTGATCGCCCCGCCCTCCCCCTCGCGGCGGAAGCCGCTGTAGTTCTGCTGCCGCTTGAACAGCGAGAATCCCAGCGCCCAGGGCCGCCCCAGGAACCAGGGCTCGGTGAAGTTCAGCGCGTAGCGGCTGCCGCGCTGCCCGGTCTGCAGGAAGGCGGAGAAGATCTCCCCTTTCCCCATGAAGTTCCGGGTCGAGTAGGAGCCCTGGAAGAAGCCGCCGTCGATGCCCGACACGCCCCCGCCCACCTGGATCTCGTTGCGGCTCGCCTCCACCCCCTGCACCTCGATGCGGACCTTGCCGGAGTCCTGCTCCGGGCTGACGACGGGGTCGCTCCCGACCTGCCAGTATCCGAGCTGGGCGATCTTGCGGAGCCCCAGGCGCATCTGCTTGACGTTGAACAGCTGTTGCTCCTGCAGGCGCATCTCGCGGCGGAGCACCTGGTCCCGCGTGCTGGTGTTGCCGCTGAACTCGATCCGATCGACGAAGTACTTCCGATCCTCGGTGATCTCGAGGGTCAGATCGGCCAGGTCGTCGTGCTTCGCGAGGCGAGGATCGAGCGAGACGTAGAAGTACCCGCGCTCGCCATAGTCGTCCTCGATGCGCTTGGTCGCGATCTTGACGATGCTGTCGTTGTAGATCATCCCGGGGCGCAGCGGGAAGCGGGCCAGGACCTCGCGATCGCTGAACACGTTGTTGCCTTCCACCTCGAGCGTGCCGAGCCGGTACTGGCGGCCCTCCTGGATCGGCACGGTCATGTAGACCCAGCGCTTGGCGCCCTTCCCCGCCTCCTGGCGGGCCTTCTGCTCCTTCTTGAGCCGCTTGGCCCGCTCCTTCTCGGTCTCCCCTTCGGGCGCCGGGGCGGGGGGCGGCGGCTCCTCCACCTCCTCGCTCAGGTCGTCCAGGGCCGACGGATCGAAGGTCACGCGGCGCGGCAGGCTCTCCTCGGCCGGCGCCTCGCTCCCGGGCTTGGGCTTGTCGCCGCGGGCCCGGCGCGCTTCGGCCGTCTCCACCTCCACCACCTCCGGCTGAATCTGGATGTCGAGGTAGCCGCGGCTCCTGTAGGCGGTGCGGATGTTCTCCGCGTCCTGGTCGAACTTGGCCGGGTGGTAGAGCGGCTTGCTGCTGGCCCAGGAGGTCAGCCAGAAGGCCTGCTTGGTCAGCTTCAGCGTCTTGCGCAGCTCCCGGTCCTTGTACACGGAGTTGCCGACGAAGTCGATCGTCTTGATCTTCGTCTTGCCGCCCTCGCGGATGTCGAAGGTCACGTCCTGCTGCCCGTGGCTCACCGTCGAGAGCCGCGCGCGGACCCGGGCGTCGAGGTAGCCCTTCTCCCCCAGCATGTGGGTGATGAGCGCTTCGGCCCGTCGCAGCAGCGAGAAATCGACCGGCTGGCCGCGCCGGATCTCCGCCTTCCCCTGCTGCAGGCGCTCCTGGATGTTGGTTTCGGTGATCGCCTTCTGGCCGAGGTAGTTGACGTTGCCGATGAGCGGGCGATCCCGCACGTGGAAGATCAGGTCGACGGCGCCGCCCGGCCTGCGGCGCGATTCGACGGAGATGTCGTCGAACAGATCGAGCTCCCAGAGCCGCTCGAACTCGGCCCGGATCGCCCGCTCGTCGTAGGGATCGCCCTTCTTGAGGTGCAGATTGCCGAAGAACGCGCCGTCGGACACCCGCACGTTGCCGTCCACCACGATCTGGCCGATCACCGCGGTGGCCGGCTCGGAGGAGTCCGGCGCGGGCGTCCCCTCTTCCTGGCCGGCCCCCGGCGGAGAGGGCGCCTCGCTCGGCGCGGCCTGCTCCCCGGAGGGCGAAGGCGGCTCGTCCGCGGGCGGAGGGGCCGGCTCGCCGGGAGGTTCCGGCCCGGGCGGGGGCGCGGGCTCCTGTCCGCGGATCGCGTCAGGACCGGCGATCAGGAGGGCCAGGCCGAGCGCCGCGACCGCGGCCAGTCGGCCGCCGCGGCGGCCTTCCGGCCCGCCCGGCGGCGTCACCGTCGCCCGACCGCCGCCGAAGCCAGCGGCGCCCTCAGTGGGTGATTCCGATCGGTTCCCGGAAAGCCAGCCGCTCCTGATCGACGAAGATCTCGATCTCTCCGTTCTCGGGCAGCTTTCCGAGGATGAGGCTTTCCGACAGCACATCCTCAATATTCTTCTGGATGGCACGGCGGAGCGGGCGCGCGCCGTAGGAACGATCCACGCAGGTCTTCTCGATCAACCAGCGGTAGGCGTCGTCCGTGACAGTGATTCGGATCCCCCTGTCCGTGAGACTGGCGTTCAGCTGGCGGATCATGAGGCGGGAGATCGCCAGCAGGTTCTCGTCCGACAGCGCGTCGAACACGATGATCTCGTCCACCCGGTTGATGAACTCGGGATGCAGCACCGCCCGGAGCTCGCGCAGGACGGTCTCGCGGCGGTTCTGGTAGTCGGCGTCCCGGTCCTGCGGGCTGCGGAATCCCACCTGGCCCTGCTTCTGGATCAGGTGCGAGCCGAGGTTCGAGGTCATCACCAGGAGCGCGTTCTTGAAGTCGATGGTGTCCCCGAAGGAGTCCGTGACCTGTCCGTCCTCCATCAGCTGCAGCAGGATGTTGAGCACGTCCGGGTGGGCCTTCTCGATTTCGTCGAGGAGGACCACGCTGTAGGGCTTGCGCTTGATCCGCTCCGTGAGCTGGCCGCCCTCCTCGTACCCGACGTAGCCGGGCGGCGAGCCGATCATCTTGGCGATGGCGTGCTTCTCCATGTACTCCGACATGTCGAAGCGCACGAGGGCCTTCTCGTCGCCGAACAGGAACTCCGCCAGCCCCTTGGCCACCTCGGTCTTCCCCACCCCGGTGGGGCCGAGGAAGATGAACGAGCCGACGGGCCGGAGCGGGCTCTTGAGGCCGGCCCGCGACCGGCGGATGGCGCGCGCCAGGGCGACCACGGCCGCGTCCTGTCCGATGATCCGATGGTGGAGGTAGTCCTCCATGTTGAGAAGCCGCTCGGCCTCCTCCTTCTTGACCGAGGAGATCGGGATGCCCGTCCACTTGGAGACCACTTCCTCGATGTCCTCCACCGAGACCTCCTGGACCGAGCGCTTCTCCTCGTCCTCCTGCTTCCTGAACTCGTCGTACTTGCGCCGCAGGGCGACCTCCTCGTCGTGCTGGCGCACCGCCTTCTCGAAGTCCTTGCGGAACAGGTAGCCCTTCATGCTGGACACGGCGCGCTCGATGTCCCGCTCGATGTCCCGGATCTCCCGGTAGTTCATCCGCCGGCGCAGCTTGACGCGGGCCCCGGCCTCGTCCAGGACGTCGATCGCCTTGTCCGGGAGGAACCGATCGGTGATGTAGCGGCTGGAAAGCGCCACCGCGGCGCGGAGCGCCGCCTCAGCGTACGCCACCTGGTGGAATTTCTCGTAACGCTCCTTCACGCCGTTGAGGATGGCGAGCGTCTCCTCCTCGTTGGGGGGGTGCAGGCGGATCGGCTGGAAGCGGCGGACCAGCGCCCGGTCCTTCTCGATGTAGCGGTGATAGTCCTTGGGGGTGGTCGCGCCGATGCACTGCACCTCCCCCCGCGACAGCGCCGGCTTGATGATGCTGGCGGCGTCCAGCGATCCCTCCGCCGACCCCGCCCCGATGAGCGAATGGATCTCGTCGATGAAGATGATGATGTCGTCGTTCCCGACGATCTCGGAGAGGATCCCCTTGAGGCGCTCCTCGAACTGCCCGCGGTACTTGGTCCCGGCGACGATGAGGGTGAGATCGAGCGCCAGGATCCGCTTGCGGGCCAGCGTCGTCGGCACCGCGCCGTCCGCGATGCGCTGCGCCAGGCCTTCGACCAGCGCGGTTTTGCCGACCCCCGGCTCGCCCAGCAGCACGATGTTGTTCTTGCGCCGGCGCGACAGGACCTGGACCATCCGCTCGAGCTCGGCCTCGCGGCCGATGAGCGGATCGAAGGCCTGGCGCGCCGCCAGCTCCGACAGATCCCGCCCGAACTCGTTGAGGAACGGCGTCTCCTTGACCTTGCGTGGCAGCGATCGCTGCTTCCAGGCGGCCACCGTGTGCTCGCGCAGGGCGTAGAGCCGCATCCCCTTCTCGGCCAGGGCGCGGCCCGCCGCCGAGTCCTCCACCCGCAGCAGCCCCAGCAGGATGTGCTCGTCGCCGACGTGGGGATGCAGGAGACGCTCGGCCTCCTCCTCGGCGCAGGCCAGGACCTTCTTGGCCTCCTCGCTGAACGGGATCTCGATCGGGGTGACCTGCTTCTCGCCGCTGGGTCCGCGGGCCTCCATCTCGGCGCGCAGCAGCTCGACGTTGACGTTGGATTTCTGGAACAGCTCCTGGACCATCTCGTCCCCTTCCTTGACGAGTCCCAGAAGCAGGTGCTCCGACCCGATGACCTTGCTGCCCATCTGGCTGGCTTCGTAGCGGGCGAGGAAGAGGACCTTCTTGGCTCTCTCGGTGTACTTCTCGAACATGCGGTCTCCGCCGGGGTTCCTCGGTGCGGCGCCTGGTCGTTCTCGTTGCGTTCCGCTCAACCCTGACCGGCAGGGACCTTGGAGGTTCCAGCCGATGCATTGTAATGGGCGCTCCTCCAGGGCGTCAAGAATCCGTGCTCCATGAGGAGGACGCGGGAGCACCGGAGAGCCAGCCTCTCGCTGTGCGTGACCAGCAGCGTCGTCATGCCGCGCCCGCGGTGCAGATCCAGCAGGAGATCGAACACGGCTCCCGCGTTGCGCTCGTCGAGGTTCCCGGTCGGCTCGTCCGCCAGAAGGAGCGCCGGGCCGGGCGCCACGGCGCGGGCGATCGCCACCCGCTGCTGCTCCCCCCCCGACAGCTCGGCCGGCCGCCGGTCCAGGGCGGCCGAGAGTCCCAGCTCGCCCAGCAGGTCGGCGGCCTGCCGGCGCGCCGCGGCCTTCGGCTCCCCCGCGATGAGGAGCGGCATCATGGCGTTCTCGACGGCGGAGAACTCGGGGAGCAGGTGGTGGAACTGAAAGACGAAGCCGAGATCGCGGTTGCGGTATGCGGCGCGCGCGGCCGCCGGGGCGCCGCCGATCTCGCGCCCGCGCACCTCGATGCGGCCGGCGTCGGGGCGGTCGAGGGCCCCGACGAGGTGCAGGAAGGTGG
>DASRJX010000176.1:0-14254 GCA_035649235.1 Candidatus Cryosericum sp. | reverse complement strand
GGTCGCCGTGGCCTATGTCGACGACCTCGACCTCAAGGGCCAGCACGACAAGGTGATCGAGGTCCTCCAGGCCGCCCAGGGTTTCTACTCTCCCGACGAGAGGAAGACCGATCCCTATACCGGGATTCTCTACAGGCTGGGCCGCGCGCAGGCCGGGCTCGGGAAGCAGGCCGAGGCCGGACACGCCTATCTCGCCGCCTACGCGAACTACGAGCTCACGCGCGCCGACGCTCCGGGGGAGGAGGCGCGCGCGCTGCTCGACAGGAACCAGAAGGCCCTGATCGACGACTTCGTCGACTTTCACGTACGGTCCAAGGACTATGCGGCGGCGCTCGCCCTTCTTGAGTCGAGCAAGGCGCGGACGCTCAACGACGTGCTCGACGACCCGTCCTACAAGGCCGCCCAGGATCAGTGGAGGGAGATGGAGCGGCGCCACGCCCGGGAGACCGCCGACTTCTTCGACAAGCCCGAGGATGAGCTGCTCCCGAACGGTCCCGAGAAGCTTCCCGCCTTCATGGCCCTGATGCAGAAGCACGACGATGAGAGGCGCAGCCTGCAGGCGTCGCTGCAGCTGAAGGACACGATCGTCACGCGCAGCATGTCCAAGGAGAGCGTCCAGAAGATGGCGGCCGGCCTGCCCGCCGACGTCGCGGTGCTCTCGTTTTTCGTCAGCCGCAGGAGCCCGGGTCTCTTTCTCGCGACGGCGCGAGGCGTGCAGTACTTCCCCGCGTCCATGGACACCGCGGCGTACGAGCGCGAGGTCCACCAGCTCCGGGTCGCGCTCACGAACCCCGACAACGATTTCTACCGGGAGCCGGCGCGGTCGCTCTACCAGCGCACTCTCGGGCCGGCCATGCGCAGCCTGCCCGCGACCGTGAAGATCCTCGTGTACAGCGCGGACGGGATCTTCAACAGGGTTCCGCTCGAGGTCCTGATGGACGGCGAGCGATTCCTCGGCGAGCGCTTCGCCGTCTATCGCGTGCCGTCCCTCCGGTACACCGGCGTCGTTGGGGCTCTAAAGGCCGCGCCGGCCCGGCACGGCGTCGCCTGCGTCGACCCGGATATTCCCGGCGGGCGCCTTCCCTTTCAGCAGGAGACCGGCCGGGCTCTCGAGAAGCTCTACGGCGGCGCCGCGACCTCGCTGGTGGGGAAGGACTGTTCCGAGACCAAGCTCGCCGCAGCCCTCAAGGCGCAGACCGCGGCGACGTTCCTCCACGTCGGGGCGCACGGCAATTTCTATCCGGAGGACGCCATGGAGTCGGCCATCTGGCTCTCGCCGGAGGCAGAGACGCCCTCCGCGCCGACGGCCTGGAACGCCAAGGCGATGGCGACGGTCGACATGAGCAGGGTCGATCTCGTCACGCTCAGCAGCTGCGAGACCGGACTCACCGACATGCGCATGCCGCGCGACACCTTCGGGATCGCGCGCGCCCTCTTTTTCGCGGGAGCCAAGAGCCTCGTCGCCCCGCTCTGGGCCGTGGACGATCAGGCGACCTCGGAGTACATGAAGGCGTTCCACGCCGCGTACGCCCGCAATGTCCCGGCCGTTCTGTCCCTGCAGCAGGCCCAGGCCGCCCTCCGGCGCGGCGAAAGGTACCGTCATCCTTATTACTGGTCCGCGTTCGTGCTGACAGGAGCCACCCGATGAAGCCGATCCTCGCTGTCTGCTCCGCCCTCCTGATGTCGTCGATCTGCGCCTTCGCCGCAGGCGGGGCCGCCCCCAATGCACCGTCCTCGGGGGACGTCGGTCCGTTGCTCGACAAGGCGATCGACGAGCTGGTCAGTCTCGGGTACCTGGGGGACACCTCGGCGGCGGAGCGTTATCTCGCGGCCGTCCTCGAGCAGGAGCCGGAGCACCTCGAGGCCCGTTGGCAGCTGCTCTATGTCCGGCTCATGCCCTTGAAGAGTGTCCCGTTGTCGGAGCGGACCGACGCCCTGGCCCAGCTCTCCCCCGAATTCGGCCGCCTGGCCAAGCTGGCCAGAGCCTCGAAGCAGGAAGCCTTTCTGCACTACATGACGGCGATCCACGCCGGCTTCTACAAAAACTACGAACGAGCCCTCGCCGAGATCGGCAAGGCGGTCGTTCTCGACAAGAATTCCGTGCGCTATGCGACAGCGAAAGGGAGACTCCTGGCGGAACGCGGAGACTGGGCCAGGAGCGACCAGGACGTCGAAGCAGGGATCGAGGTCCTGAAGGCGGCACGCGAGCTGCTGCGCGGCAAGCCGAGTCCCTTCGTCCGCGACCAGGACTACGAGTTCTACCTGGCCGCGGCTCTGGAAGACATGACGAAGCCTCGCTGGAATGAGGTCGCGGAACACTATCAGCGCTTCATCGCCGCGTCCCGGGAGTCCCTCAGGCAGGCCTTCGCCTGGAACAACACCAGCCTCGCCTATCAGAAGCTGGGGGAATGCGGCAAGGCGAAGGAGGCTGCCCAGAAGGCGCTGGCGATCGCGAAGTTCGGCATGGCCCAGCGCAACCTGCAGCGCTCCGAGTTCTGCCTCGAGATGCAGGCGATGGGCGTGGTCCCCCAGCAACAGGAGGCATCGCAGGCACGCTGAAATCCGGTCGGCAGCGGCGTCTTCAGTTCTGAGCCGGCGTCATAGGGACAGTCGCCCGGCTGTCGACGCCCGTGAACGCCGGGTGGCGCAGCTCCGGTCTTTCCGTTGACGCCTCCAGCTCCGGGGTCATGTCCGCCTCCGAGATGAGCTCCGCATAGCGCCCGAGCCGCCTGGCATATAGCTGCCTGTAGAAGGCGGGGAGCCTCGAGGTCCGGCCCTCATGGAACCCCCTAAACTCCGCGTCGTTCTGCAAGCGCTCGCGAGTGCGCCTCAGTTTGCCGAGAGTCCCCTGGAACGCGAAGGAACGCAGGACATAAAGAGTCTTGAGCGAGTAGTCCGGCGTGGATACGATTCGTGGCCAAAGGAGTCTGTGCGAATTCGCCGTGGAATAGATCTCGATGAGTTTCGCGTAGTACTCCAGTGGGCTGTAGTTCTTCAGGGTCATCACCAGGTACGGCATGTAATAGAAGGCGAACGGCATCGAGGTCAGGATCCTGCCAGCCGCCAAATAAGAATCGTAGAGGGGCGTGCGCCCATAGGGCGTCGGGATGTTGATGGTCGGCCAGACAAAGGGCACCCGGCGAATGAATTCCTTCGTCATTTCCACCGGCTCTTCCCCGTCGTCCACGTCGGTCCCGAAGATGAAATTGGCCTGGATGTTGGGAACGAACTCGTGGATTTCCCCGAGCCGCGCGATGACGCCCTCGAGCTTGTCCCGCCCCCCGTTCCGCCCGACACCGGTCTTGTTCGAATAGTCGGACCACGACTCGATCCCAGGCGCCGTGTAGAAGCAATTCGTCTCCTTGAGACGCCGCAGCCTCGGCCCCTTCAGGATGGACAGAGAGCTCTCCATGACGTAGGGATTGCGCTCGCGCTCCGGGAGGCTGGAGATGACATCCATGGTGCGGTCGAACTGGACGCCGAAGTTCGGGTCGTGATAGCTGACGTAGACCCCCGGGAAGCGCTTGGCGATGAAGCGGAGATCGGCGCGCAACCTGTCGCCGGCGATCGAGAGGTACGGCTTGTCCCAGTCGACGCAGAAATCGCAGGTGTAGGGGCACCCGACGCTGGACAGCAGTCCGATGTTGGCGGCATACGGCGGGCGGCCCTCGGTCAGCGAGGCCTTCAGGATGTGAGGCACCCGCTCCTCGACGGTCGGGAGCTCCGTCAGCATGCGGCCGCTGGTGATCACCTGGCCGCGATCGAATGCTCCGCGGAGGATGTCGTCGATCAATCCCCGGTCGCAGTCCAGGACGGCCAGGTCGAAGAATCTCAGGCAGTCATTCGGGAAGGAGCGAGCGTGAGGCCCCCCGATGACGGTCAGCGCGCCACGAAGGCGATGGACCCTGGCCAGGGCGCAGGCGACGGCGCTGGCGTGTGTGTAGGTGGAAACGAACAGGACGTCCAGGTGAGGAGGGAGCAGGCTCTCGGGGTCCTGCTGGCCGTAATAGGTCGAGTAGGTGACGTCATGCCCGAGCTGCTTGCACCAGACTGCCACAACCTGCGGCATGATGCTGGCATAGTGCCGCTTGAACCGCGCGCCATAGAAGCGGGTGCCCCAGTTCTGCCAGACCGAGTCACTGATCAACTCGATCACGCCGACCCGCTTTCTCTTCAAACCAGGACTCCTGTCGAGTGACACGGGTCGCCTTTTGGCAGCGCGCGAATCATACGGAGGGCCCCGGGGGATGGTCAAGCCGGCGTCGCGCCGGCGATCCGTCTCACGGTCTCGATGGTGTCCGCCTCAGCGACCTTCTTGTCGTCCCGGTAGCGCACCACGCGCGCAAACCGCAGCGCAAGCCCGGCCGGATAGATAGGGCTCGTCTGCAGGCCGTTGAACGCCACTTCGACGACCATCTCGGGCCGCACGTAAACGACGGCCCCCTCCCGACGGATCTCGAGCTCCAAGAGCCGCTTCGTCTGCCATTCCAGAAGCTCGTCCGTCAGCCCCTTGAAGGTCTTGCCGAGCATGACGAAGCCGCCCGCAGGGTCGAGCGCTCCCAGGTGCAGGTTCGAGAGCCACCCGCGACGGCGGCCGTGACCCCATTCGGCCGCCAGCACGACAAGATCGAGCGTGTCGGCCTGCTTGATCTTCAGCCATGCGGTGCCGCGCGCACCCGCTTCGTACGGAGCCTGGAGGTCCTTGGCCACGAGCCCCTCGTGCCCCGCGCGCATCGCGGCGTCGAAGAACGCTTGCGCCTCCGCGGCGTCCTCCGTGACCAGGCGCGGCGGGCGTTGCGCTTCGGACACGCGCTCGGCGAGCCTGTCGTAGCGACGGGAGTATGGCTCCGCCAGCATCGAAGCGCCCTCGGCGCGGACGAGGTCGAAGAAGAACGCCGTCAGCGGCAGCTCGCCTCGCATTTCTTCCACGGCAAGCTTGCGCCCGAACCGGCGCATCGTGCTCTGGAAAGGGAGCGGCCTGCCGTCTCTGTCCAGCGCGATCGCCTCGCCGTCGAGGATCGCCTCGTCGAATCCGAGTGCTCTGGCTGCATCGACGACTTCGGGTACTGCGACGGTGACGTCGTTCATGAGCCGCGAGAAGACCTTGATCTCCGTCCCACTCTTGTGCACCTGGATGCGCGCCCCGTCGAGCTTGTGCTCGAAGGCGGCCTGGCCCAGGCGGGAGAGAGCGTCCTGCACGCTCGTGGCGGTCCCGGCCAGCATCGGTCGCAGCGGCCGGAACAACTCGAGAGAGTAGCGCCCGAGCCCCTCAGCACCTTCCCCGAGTGCAGACCGGGCGACGGCGCCCAGATCCCCGACGAGCATCGCGGCTCGCCGCACGTCCGCCGCCGGAAGGCCAGCCGCCCTGGCGACGGCCTCGACCATGATCCCCTCGAGCGCGCCCTGGCGCAGCTCGCCGCTCAGAAGCCGGACGAGGAACTCCTGCTCTTCGGCCGTGGCGCGCGCGAAGAGCGCGCGCAGCAACTCGCTCCGCGCCGCCGCCGATCCCCTTCCCGCGGTCGAAGTGAGACGCGCAAGCGTGGCATCCACCTCGAGGAGCGAGAGACTCGGCGTCTCCGAGGGCTCGGCCCGCGCGCCCTGGAGGGTCGCCCAGCCAACCCCGAGCTTCTGCTGGCGCACGGCTCCGGACAGGTACGCGATCGCGACGCCGACCTCGTCCGGCCCCGCTTCACGCAGGAGCGCGGCCAGGCGCTCGATCTTCGCGAGGCGTGAGGAGGTTTCCGCGACCGAAAGCGACGTTCGAACGACCTGCTGGATCATCATCGGACCACTCTCCCCGCAGCATCCTAAATGCCGCGGTCTCTCAATAATGTAACCAATAGTCATGTTCAGCCGGCAAGAAGGCCCTGCCGGGAACTTCCGGAGGCGGATCCTGTCCAATCCTCAGAACCCGCCCAGCGGGTCCCGAAGGAGGCTGACAATCATGAAATGGCGCTCTGAAGTCCGGTCCATTCGTTTCACCCTACCGCTGATTCTCGCGACGGCTCTGGTCCCGTGTGGCACCGCCCGCGCTTTCGAGCGCGACGGGTACGCGATGGAGATCCTCGTGGACGGGATCCCGGTCTCCGAATACGCGGCCCGCGGAGCGCGTTACGTGGAGGCTTTGAAGGGCCGCGAGTATTCCATCCGCCTGCGCAACAGCACCGGAGCGCGGGTGGCGATCGCACTGTCGGTTGACGGACTCAACTCGATCGACGCCCGGACGACCTCCATGTCGGAGGCGAGGAAGTGGGTCCTCGAGGGGTATGAGACCATCACGCTGGCCGGCTGGCAGACGTCGCCCACGACGGCGCGGCGCTTCGTCTTCACGACCGAGCCCAAGTCCTATGGAGCCTGGCTGGGGCGGACGGAGAATCTCGGCGTGATCGCCGCCGCCGTGTTCCGCGAGCGACGGCTGCTGGCGATGGCTCCGGGGGATGGCGACCGCAGGGATGGAGCCTGGCGCGAACCGGCTGGCGAGGCCTCGCCGCAGGGTCGGCTCTCCCCGGAGGCCGGAGCCGAGCGGGAGCTGGACGACCTCGCCGCGACCGGAATCGGGCGGGAGACGTCCCACCCGGTGCGCCTGGTGAACCTCGATCTCGAAGACTCCCCGGCCGCCCTGCTGGAGATGCGCTACGAGTATCACGACGCTCTCGTGAGGCTGGGCGTCCTGCCGTCGGGCAATCTGTGCGAGGACTCCCTGGCGCGGCGGGAGAGGGGCCGGGGCTTCACCGACCAGCCATTCGCACCGGACCCGTACCGCCGGCAGGACCGACGAGCGCCGGAAGCCCCGTGATCGGGTCGGCTAGGGCGAAGCGGCCTGCGACCTGGGTCCTTGCGAGCCGCCCTTGGGCGGGGCGCTGACGAGAATGCCGCCTACCGACGAACGCGGGAAGTGGCAGGTGTTGAAGTCCTGTTCGTACAGCACCTCCTGCCCTGTGGTCGACTCGCGGACAAGCGACAGCGTGTCGATCCAGGCCTCACCGTCGTCGTCGATGAGGTTTTTCTGCACGGCGAAACCGCCGATGCTGAAGCAGCCTCCGTTTGACTCACAACTACTCTCGAAGGGGAAGGGACCAGCCTGTGCTCCGTTGACCGTCATCAGGAAGTCCTGGGTTGCCAGACGCACCACGACGGTGACGTCGTTCCAGTTCGAGCGGTTGTATGCAAGTCCCCCGACCAGTCCATCGAGGAATTGAATCCTGACGAATGCGCCGGCGACCAAGTCGAGCAGCGAGAGATACGTGGCATTCGATCGAAACGGAATGATCGCCATCTGGAATGTCAGCCCGTCATCGGGTTGGAGCTGAGCCACTGAAACGGCCTCGGTCCAACGAAAACCCCCGCAGACGACGGGTGGGAGGCCCGAGGAATCGCCCGCAACCACTTCCGCAACCAGCGGACTGGGTACGAGCCTGCCCACATATCCCTCCGGCTGACTGGCGAAGGCCGGACAGCACGGCAACACAACGGCGCAGAAGGTGAAAACGGCGGCTCTTGGTGTCATGGACGTCCCTCCTCCGTTAACCTGGCGACAGGAGCCCTACCTTGCGCGACTTCTACGCCCGGTGCCGTCGAGCTTCAACCAGTTCCTGCAACGCGCGCGCTTTAGGCGCTGCTCGCGCACCGCGACTCGCCGTCCTGCCGGGCCGTGCTGAGCAGGTCAGCATCCCGCGTGAGACCAGGTGTGCGAGAATTCATTTCATTTGGAGGTCGCTGTGTGCAGAAACATCAAGACACTGTTCAACTTCGAACCGCCTGCAACGGACGAAGAGATACGATCGTCCGCACTTCAATTCGTGCGTAAGCTGAGTGGTTTCAACAAGCCGTCAAAAGCCAACGAAATGGCTTTTAACCTGGCCGTGGAACAGGTTGCCGATATAGCCCGTACCCTCGTTCGTTCGCTCGTAACCGTGGCGCCGCCAAGGGACCGGGAAGCGGTCAGGGCAAAGGCCATGGCTGAGGCCGCCAAGCGCTTCGTCAGGCAATGAACGTGGCGATCGGGCACGAGGACATCGGGCCTCGGAGAGAAGACCGATGTTCATCGTCGAGCTCACCTACAAGGCGCCCCTCGCGCGCATCGACGCGCAGATGCGCGCCCATGTCGCATTCCTCAGGAAGTACTACGCGGCGGGGAATTTCCTGATTTCCGGCAGGCAGATCCCGCGCGCGGGCGGCATCATCGTGGCCATGGCCGACTCGCGCGAGCGGATCGAGGCCATCATGGCCGAGGATCCGTTCTGCCGCCAGGGGCTTGCGGAGGTGCGCATCATCGAGTTTCGTGCCAGCCAGCGCGCCGACGATGTCCCAAGCCGGGTCACGCAACCCTGAGACCGAACTGCCGAGCGCGGCTAGGGACACCCGCCTTCGCAGGCATCAGGGATCCGCGGCCAGGGCGGCAATTCGCTGCCGTAGCCGGTCCCGCCGCGCGTGATGCGCGCCTGCACGAAGTAGAAATAGGCCTCCCCCACGGCCGGGGTTCGGCCTCCCTCGTCGATCGTCTGCGAGGTCCCGGCCAGGCCGCGCGCCAGGACCCGGACCGCGCCGAGCGAGACCCGCTCCGAATCGAGCCGCAGGCGCGACAGGTCGCCGGCGATCAGGTCGTACCCTTCGGCCCCGGCGACGCCGGACCAGAACGCCTGGATGGTGCCGTCCGGACCCGGCGGCGCCAGGTGCATCAGGAGAGGCTCGGGCCCCGAGCCCTGGTCGTGCGGCACCACCACCACTGCGAGCCCCGGCGCCATGTTCCCGGCCGCGTCCGTGGCCCGATAGGCGATCTGGTAGACGCGCCCCACGCCGGAGCCGGACCGCTCGGCTCGCAGCATCAGCTCCGCATCGGAAAGGCCGGTCGCGAGTCCGTCGATATCTCCGGTCGTCTCGCCGTCGCCCGGTCCGGGCGCGTCGTCCGGCTCATTGCTGGTTACTCCGAGGAGCGCTATACCCGGCGCCGGGTCGCAGCGGTCGTGGACCTGCCAGGCGACCCCGACCGGCAGCAGATGGTGATTGGGTGGCCAGAGCGTTCCGGGATCGGCGACCACCGCGAATTCGGGGGGCGTGTTGTCGGAGACCACGACGGCCGAGAGGCTCTCTCCCGTCAGGCCGTCGGAATCGGTCACACGGAGCCCGACCGTGCTCGAGCCGAGCGGCAGCACTGCCGGCAGCACGGCTCCCTCCCCCAGCCGCTCTTCATCGGCCGTGCCGGGATTCAGGAGCCAGAGGTAGGAGGCAATCCCGCCGCCCGGATCGGGGTCGGCCGACGCGGTGCCGTCCAGGCTCGCGAGCCCCGCCCCTGGACGATCGCACTCCACGGCACCGGTCCCTGCTATCGCCGCCACCGGCGCCTGTCCGACCACCAGGAGCGGCTCCCCCTGGGCCAGGAAGTCGGCGCTCGCGGTGACCGGGACAGTCAGCCCATCGGTCAACGTGAGCGTCAGCTCGAGATGCCCCGCCGGCAATTCCGTGATGTCGGCTCTTCGCGGCACGCCGGTGGGGGACTCAAGCGTGAGGAGCGGCGCGGCGTTCACCGCTTCGAAGGTGATGCGCTCGGGCGCCAGACTGAGCAAGGTCAGGTCGATGCCGCCTGAGTCGGCCTTGAAGGGACGGACGCAGAGACGGGTCCCCGGCGTCGCAACCCCCGAGAGGATCCTCAGAGTGTCGAACGCGCTCTCGGGATGCGCGCACGACCCGGCCGCCAGCATGTAGTCGGGGAAGTAGTCGCCGCACCCGATATTCGAATCGAGATCGAACAGGTACGGCACGCCGACGGCGCCGAATGCGAAGCCGATCCCCTCCCCCGGAATCCCCTCGGGGAGGAAGCCGCGGCCGCAGGAGGCGGGGTCGAGCGTCTCTTCGACCATGACCTCCTGCGGGGCGCGCGAGATGATCTCGAGGCGCCCGCGGAGCGGATCGCCGTTCGGATCGTGCGTCGCGATCGACACCACGATCTGCGACACCCCGTCGCCGCCGATCCCCAGGATCTGGAGCGTCGGCTGGCAGGCGTCCCCCGAGCCGTCGTGGTTGGCGTCGGCCTGATCCGTGTTGGCCGCCGAAGGGCAATTGTCACAGGCGTCCCCCAGGGCGTCGGCGTCGGCATCGGCCTGGGTTCCGTTGGACGCGGCGGGGCAGTTGTCGCACACGTCGCCGACCCCGTCCCGATCGAGATCGTTCTGGAGCGCGTTCGCGATGCCGGGGCAGTTGTCGCACGCGTCGCCACGATGGTCGCCGTCCACGTCGGCCTGCGCGGGGTTGAAGCGAGTGAAACAGTTGTCGCACAGGTCGCCGATCCCATCGGCATCCTGATCGCCCTGGGTCGCGTTGGCGACCGAGGGGCAGTTGTCGCAGGCGTCGCCGTCCCCATCGTGGTCGGAGTCTTCCTGACCCGGATTGGGGCTGAAGGGACAGTTGTCGATCGCGGCGCAGCGGCCGTCGTTGTCGGGGTCGTTCACCGGATCGCCGGGGCAGGGGTCGCAGAGATCGCCGATCTGGTCCCCATCTTGATCCGACTGAGAGGCATTCGCGACGTCGGGACAGTTGTCGCAGGCGTCCCCGACCCGGTCGCCGTCGGGATCGGCCTGCGCCGCATTGGAAATGGAGGGGCAGTTGTCGCAGGCGTCTCCGACGCCGTCCCCGTCGGCATCAGCCTGCGCCGCGTTGGCGAGCGCCGGACAGTTGTCGGCGTCGGCGCAGAGGCCGTCGCGATCGGCGTCGTCCAGGGGGTCGTGCGCGCAGCGGTCGCAGCGGTCGCCCGTGGCGTCGGCGTCGGCGTTCGATTGGTCGGGATTGCCGACGGTGCGGCAGTTGTCCTCCTGGTCGGGCACTCCGTCGCCGTCGACGTCAGGCTCCGGCTCCTGGCTGAGCGACACCGCCACCGTCTCTGCGGCTGTTCCGACCAGGTCGGAGCGGCCGTCGCCGTTCATGTCGGCGGCCGCCAGGGCCCGCGCCTGCCCGGCCACGATGAACCGGGAAGTCGGGCCGAAGTGACCATCGCCGAGACCTCGCAGCACTGAGACGTCGAAAGTGAGATTCAGGATGCCGAGGTCCGGGACCTGGTCGCCGTCGAAATCGCCCAGCGCGAGGTCGAGCGGACTGCGAGGCGCTTCCAGCGGCGGGAGGGGGGTGAACGACCCGTCGCCGTGTCCCAGAAGGATGTGGACTCGCCCGACGTCGACCGGGAACACGAACGAGACGACGTTCCCCACGTCGGCGGCCACCAGATCCGGGGAGCCGTCGACATTCAGGTCGGCGATCGACACGGCCCCCATGCGCGTGCCGCTCGCCAGCGCCACGGCGGGGTCGAAGGTGCCGTCCCCGTGCCCCTTCAGCCAGAGCACCTGGCCGGGGGAAGGCGGATTGGACGAGCCGCCGCTGGCGACCGCCAGATCGATCCGGCCGTCACTATCGAGGTCCGCGGCCCGGACCGACAGCGGCTGGACCCCGGCGGGGATCCGGGTCTCCGGCAGGAAGGTGCCGTCGCCCCGGCCGAAGAGAATCGATAGGCCCCCGGTGGAGAAAAAGTCCGCGTCGGCCACGATCACATCCTGATGCCGATCGCCGTTCACGTCGGCCACCGTGACGTCGAGGGGCCACACGCCGGCGGCCATCCGGACCGCCGGCGCGAACTCTCCGTCTCCGAGCCCCAGCAGGATCGACACCTCGCCCTGGTTCCCGGGGGACAAGGAAGGGCTGCCGGTGCTCGCGACCACGAGGTCCACGTGCCCGTCCTCGAACAGATCACCCGCCCCGATGGCGGCCGGAAAGGGACCGACGGCGAAGCGCCGGTCGGGACCGAACGTCCCATCCCCGCGACCGAGGAGCACCACGGCCTCGTGCTTGATATCGTCGGTGGTGGCGACATCGGGGCGGTCGTCGGCATTCAGGTCGGCGACCGTGACCGCCTCGTTGCTCGTTCCCGTGGTCCGCGCCGGCGGCGGGCCATACGTCCCATCCCCGTTGCCGAACAGCGGGACGACCGCGTCGACGCGCTGCTCCGCTCCGAACAGCGCCACGGCGAGATCCTGGCGGCCGTCGGCGTCGAACGCACCCGCCGCGATCCCGACCGGCCGCGATCCGACGCCGCTCCGCAGCGGCCCCAGGAATGTCCCGTCGCCGCGTCCGAGGAGGACCGAAACGAACCCGATCCGGAGCGGCACCAGGAGGTCCTTCCACCCGTCGCCGTTCGAGTCGCCGATCGCCAGCCCGCTGGGGGTCGCGCCCAGGTCGAAGAAAACCGCTGCTTCGAACGACCCGTCGCCACGGCCCAGGTGATAGCCGACATGCCTCCCGTTCCGGCTCACCAAAGCCAGGTCGGCGTCGCCGTCGCCGTCGAGATCGTCGATTTCGAGATAGCCCGGCAGGCTGAGGGTCTGAAATCGGGTCTGTGGCGCGAACGAGCCAGCGCCGTTTCCGAGCAGGACCGAGATATCGCTCGGATGGGCGTTGGTCACCGCCAGGTCGGGATGACCGTCGCCGTTGAAGTCCCCGGTCCCGGCGCCGACCGGCTCGCCCCCGACCGGGAACCGGCCCCCCGGCACGAGGTGGCCGTCTCCCGTCCCCAGGAGCAGCACCACGCTGTCGGCGCCGACCTCCGGGACCACCAGGTCCGGGACCTGGTCGCCGTCGAAGTCGGCGACCGCCATCCGGTAGACCACGAACGCCGCCACGTCGATCCGGATCGGGTCGAGGAAGGTCCCGTCTCCCCGACCGAGGTGGACCGAGACGTCAGGGGGAAGAGAAGGCTCAAACGGGAACGACAATCCTTCGTTGGCGACGACCAGATCGAGCCGCCCGTCGGAGTCGAGATCGTGCGTCAGGAGCCCGAAAGGATCCGGCCCGGTGATGACTCGCCGCTCCGGCTCGAAAGTCCCGTCCCCTGTCCCCAACAGGATGGAGACGTCTCCCGAGCCGCCGTTGCTCACCGCCAGATCGAGCCGGCCGTCCCCGTTGAAGTCGCCCTTGATGACCTGGCCGGGAGCGGACCCGACATCGTGGATCAGATTCGGGAAGATCGCGGCCCGGGCCGGGGCGACGGGGCCAAGTGCGTAGATCAGCGTGAAGACCACACCACCTGCGGTGCCAGAGGGGACGAACAGCCGCCGCCGCGCCCGCGGCGTCGCGGTGCCAACTCCCCCTCGAGGGGCTTCCATCCGATCTCCTGACGGTACTGTAAGGGGAAGGATAGCGCGCCGTCGGGGACCCTGTCCAGACGATCGGCGCGTCTGGACGGTCCCTCTCCCGGCCTCCTCGGTGAGCGGGGTGATCGGCTCGAGCGGGCGCCCGCTGTTCTACTCGAGCATCGTGGGCGCGGCGGGCTCGTCGGAGGGCTGGAGCGCGGGGTACGCGTTGAGGGTGCGCGCGCAGGTGTTCCAGCGCAGGATCGCGGCGTCGTCCCCCTCGGGAGCGCAGGAGGCGGCCTTCTCGAAAGACTCCATGGCGCCCCGGAGGTCCTCGTAGACCCCGTGCCGGAAGCCGAGGCGTCCCGCCTTGAGCGCGGCTTTCGCGCGCCGCTCGTGGAGGATGCCCCGGTAGTAGGCCGACGCGTAAGGATCGCGCAGGCTGCCGACGAGGGCTTTCGCCTCGGTCCACGTCTCCGCCAGGCGGTGCGGGAACTGGTCGGTCAAGACCAGGATCAGGAGCACGTGCGCCTCGTGGTTCCCGGGATCGACCGCGAGGATGTCGCGGGCGATGCTCTCGGCCTCGCGTGCCTCGTTCAGCAGCCGGTAGCGCTCCGCCTTGGCCAGCGCCCCGGGGATGGCGTTCATGTGCAGGCGTTTCAGCTCGAACATCGCTCCTCCTTCCCGCGCCGCGGTCGGCTGATCGACGCGCGCCGCGGACCTCAGTCGATGCCGATGAGCCTCATGAAGGCCCGGATCGGATCGTAGAACCGATCGACGACGCGCTCCTTGAGGGGGATGATCGCATTGTCGGTGATCGTGATCCCCTCGGGGCAGACGCTCGTGCAGCATTTCGTGATGTTGCAGAAGCCGAGCCCGTGCTCCGCGCGCAGCTCCGAGGTCCGGTCCGCCCGGTCGAGCGGGTGCATCTCGAGCGCCGCGGCGTGGACGAGCACGCGCGGGCCGACGAAGCGGTCGTGGAGCCGGTGCTCGCGCAGCACGTGGCAGACGTCCTGGCAGAGGAAGCACTCGATGCACTTGCGGAATTCCTGCACCCGGTCGACGTCGGCCTGCGACATCCGCCACGTCCCGTCGTCGGCGTCGGGGGGCCTCGGCGAGAACGGTCGGACCTTGCGCTTGGCCTC
>DASRJX010000175.1:0-11806 GCA_035649235.1 Candidatus Cryosericum sp. | reverse complement strand
AGTAGCCTACCAGCCTGGTGGCAACGTGCAGTATCTTCTCTTTGTTTGGAAGAAAAAAGTCCTCCAGCGGCGCGGCATACGGGACCGGCGTGTCGGGAGCGGTCACGCGCAGGACGGGGCCGTCGAGGTGATCGAAGGCCTCCTCGTTGATGGTCGCGGCGATCTCGCCGGCGATCCCTCCGGTCCGCGTATCCTCGTGCACCACCATGACCTTGCCGGTCTTGCGGGCGGTCGCGACGATCGCCTCCCGATCGAGCGGCAGGAGGGTGCGCAGGTCGATCACCTCCGCCCGGGCGCCGCGCTCCTTCTCGAGCGCCTCGGCCGCTTCCAGGCAGGGGTAGAGCATCGCGCCGTAGGTGAGGATCGACAGGTCGGTCCCCTCGCGCCGGACCTCCGCCTTCCCGATCGGCACCACGTAGTCCCCCGCCGGCAGCTCCTCCTTGATCCTCCTGTAGAGGTACTTGTGCTCCAGGTAGATGACCGGGTCGTCGTCGCGCACCGCCGCCTTGAGGAGGCCCTTGGCGTCGCGCGCGGTGGCGGGCGCGACCACCTTGAGCCCGGGGGTGTGCACGAAGTACATCTCCGGATTCTGTGAGTGGAACGGCCCGCCGCGGACCCCGCCGCCGCAGGGGCCCCGCACCACGATCGGGACGCCGGCCCCCCAGCGGTAGCGGTTCTTGGCGGCGAAGTTGGTGATCTGGTCGAAGGCGCAGGAGATGAAATCGATGAACTGCATCTCGGCGATCGGCCGCATCCCCATGAGCGCCGCGCCGATCGCGGCGCCGACGATCGCACCCTCGGCGATCGGGGTGTCGATCACCCGCTCCGCGCCGAAGCGCTCCAGCATTCCTTCGGTCACCTTGAAGGCGCCGCCGTAGACGCCGATGTCCTCGCCCAGGATGAAGACGCTCGGATCGCGCTCCATCTCTTCCCAGATCCCCTGGCGGATCGCCTCGAGATAGGTCGTCAGAGCCATCGGACCGCCTTCGTGCGCCGCGTCGCGAGCGGCTCCCGCGCCATCGCCGTCATGCCGGCCACCAGGGTGCCTCGTAGCCGGGCTCCTTGTAGACGCCGCGCAGCGCCTCCTCCTCGGGGGCCGGCGGGCAGCGCTCCGCCTCGTCGGCGGCGGCGTCGAGGAGCGGCCCGATCTCGTCCGCCACGGCGCGCAGCTCCCCGGCCGAGGCGACCGCCTCCTGCACCAGGTAGCGCTCGAAGCGATCGATCGGGTCGCGCTCCGCCCAGGCGTCGAGGAGGTCCTTCGGGACGTAGCGCATGTCGTCGTGCTGCGCGTGCCCCTTCATCCGGAGGCACCGGCACTCCAGGAGGGTGGCGCCATCGCCGCGCCGTCCGCGCTCGACCGCGCGGTGGGTGGCGGCGTAGACCGCCAGGACGTCGGTGCCGTCCACCGATTCCGAGGCCGCCCCGTAGGCGGGGCCGCGCTCGGCGATCGATGCCACCGCGAACTGCCGGTCGGTCGTGGTCGAATAGGCGTAGCCGTTGTTCTCGATGACCAGGACGAGCGGCAGCCTCTGGACCGCGGCCAGGTTGAAGCCCTCGTGGAAATAGCCCGTCGAGGTGCCTCCGTCGCCGATGTAGGTCAGGGCGCAGCGCGACTCGCCGCGCATCCGGGCGGCCAGCGCGGCGCCCGCCAGGACCGGGATGAGCGTCCCGAGATGGCTGATCGGCCCGATGAGGGACAGCCGCTCGACGTTCCCGAAATGCAGCGTCCCGTCCTTGCCGTGGGTCGGCGAATCGTAGCGTCCCATGTACTGCTTGAAGAAGTCGAGGGGCGTCACGCCGCGCACCAGGAGGGAGCCGATGTTGCGGATCATCGGCGCCAGGAGGTCGGTCGGCTCGAGGGCGAAGGCGGTGCCGACGGAGATCGCCTCCTGGCCGAGGCTGCTGTAGAGCCCGCCCGTGATCCTCCCCTGCCGATAGAGGGCGGTCAGCTTGTCCTCGAGCATCCGGTTGAGGAGGAGATGACGGTGCAGCGTCAGGAGCTGCTCCCGGGAGAGCCCGGGGTTGCGCATCGGCAGGAGCGGCCCGGGCGCCGTGCCCGGCGGGAAGCGGGACGTCCCTCTCGGGCGCGTGCGGGACTTCCTCGCGGGCATCGTCTTCGCCGCTCCCCGGGGGCCTCTCAGAGATGGATCCCGCGGCCGTGCAGGGCCAGCGCCGCCTCGCCCATCGCCTCCGACAGCGTGGGATGCGCGTGGATGGCGTGCTCGATCTCCTCCACCGTCGTCTCCAGCGTCAGCCCGAGCGTGGCTTCGCCGATCAGCTCGGTCGCCTTCGGTCCGATGATGTGCACGCCGAGCAGCTCGTCGTAGCGCTCGTCGGCCACGATCTTGACGAACCCCTCCTGGACGCCCAGGATGCGCCCCTTGCCGAGCGGCGGGAACGGGAACTGCCCCGTCTTCACCTTGTGCCCGCGGGCCCTGGCCGCGGCTTCCGTCAGCCCGACGCTCGCCACCTCCGGATCGCTGTAGGTCGCGTTCGGCACGTGGTCGTAGTCGATCGGACGCGGGTTCTTCCCGGCGATCGCCTCCGCCGCGACCAGCCCTTCGTGCGACGCGAGGTGCGCCAGCATCGGGGTCGGCAGGATGTCGCCGATGGCGTAGAGGCCCGGCTCTGACGTCTGCATGCGGGCGTCGACCTTGACGTAGCCGCGATCGAGCTGCGCCTTCGTGGTGTCCAGCCCGACGTCGCCGGTCAGGGGACGACGCCCGACCGCCACCAGCAGCACCTCCCCTTTGAGCGTCTCGACACCTTTCTGCGATTGCGCCTGGATCTCGACCTCCTTGTCGAGCACCTTGACGCTCTCGACCTTGCTGCCGACGCGCACCTCGATGCCGCGCCGCTTGAGCGCCTTGTGCATCTCGGCCGAAACCTCCTCGTCCTCGATCGGCAGGACGCGGGGCAGCATCTCGACGAGCGTCACCTTGCTCCCGAAGCGGGAGTAGATCGACGCGAACTCCACCCCCACGGCGCCGGCGCCGAGGATCAGCATCGACTTCGGCACCGCCTGGAGCGACAGAGCCTCGGTGCTGGTGATGACGCGGCGCCCGTCGGCCTCCAGGCCCGGCAGGAGGCGGGCGGCGGAGCCGGTCGCCAGGATGACGTTCTTCGCCGCCACGGTCTCGGCGGCGCCGCTCGCCGGCTTCACCTCGACGCGGCCCGGTCCTCGGAGGCGACCGTGTCCCTGGATCACGGTGACGTTGTTCTTCTTCATCAGGTACTCGACGCCGCGGGCCTGGCGGCGCACGACGTCGGTGCGGTACTTGTGGACGGCGGCCAGATCGAGCTCCACCTTGCCGGTGAGGACGCCGAACTTGGGTCCCTCACGCGCCGCGTCCAGGATGTCGGCGCTGTGCAGCAACGCCTTGGTCGGGATGCAGCCGACGTGAAGGCAGGTGCCGCCCAGGGCCGCGTCCTTCTCCACCAAGGCGGTCTTCAGGCCGAGCTGCGCCGTGCGGATCGCCGCCACGTACCCGCCCGGTCCGGAGCCGATGATCGCGACGTCGAACTGCCGTGGTTCCGCCACCTGATCCTCCGAAGAGTGCGACGGGATGGCCGTGGAAAAAGAGCGCGGATTATAGCAACCGCCCCGAGAGAGGGTCAATCGACGGATGCTCAGGCCGACGCGGACTCCAGGAAGCGATCGATGTCCTGGGGTGTGTTGTAGATGTTCGGTGCGACGCGAATCAGGTTGTCGCGCAGGCTGACGACGACCCCCCGTTCGAGCAAGCGCCGCCAGATGCGCCGCGTCGCGTCGAGGCTCCCCGCCTCCAGCGCCAGGATCGTCGAGCGCCGCTTCGGCCGCACGTCGGAGGCCGGGCGGAGCGGCGTCGTCGCCACCCCCAGGAGGAGCCGGTCGAGGAGCCGCGCGGCGTGCGCCTCGACGGTCGACACGCGCACCCGGTTCAGGAACTCGACCGACGCCGCGAACCCGGTCAGGTTCAGGAACGACGCCGTCTCCGGCGTGTCGAAGCGGCAGGCACCGTCGCGGAACTTCAGCGTGGGGTCGAACGGCCGGTTGAGCTGCGTCGCCCCCTCGACCGTCTGCCAGTTGACGTGCGCCACGCGCATCCGGTCGAGCACCCGCGGGCTGACGTAGGAGAACCCCGTGCCGTACGGCGCGAACAGCCACTTGTATCCGCTCACCGCCAGGACGTCGATCGGGTGATCGGCAACGCGGAAGTCGATGGCGCCGATGGCCTGCGCTCCGTCGACGACGAAGAACAGTCCGCGCTCCCTGCAGGCGTCGCCGATGGCCGCGACGTCGATCCGGTATCCGGTGTTGAAGGTGACGAGGGAGACGGCGACGGCGCGGGTCTGCGGCCCGATCGCGCGGATGAGGTCCTCAGCCTCCACGATCCTGCCGGACGAGGGGGGCACGAAGCGCACGCTCACGCCCGCGGCCTCCAGGTTGAGGAAGGGGTGGACCACGGCCGGGAACTCCCCCTGCGCCATGAGCACCTCGTCGCCGCGCCGCAACGGCAGGCCCAGCGCCGCCACGTTGAGGCCGTGCGAGGCCCCGGTGCCGAGCGTGATGCTGGCCGGGCTGCATCCGATCAGGCGCGCCGCCGCGGCGCGGGCCCGGGCCGGCAGCTCTTCGAAGATCTCGGGGTGCACCTCCTCGGGATGCTCCTTCAGCCGGAGGGCCTGCCGGATCGCCTCGCTGGTCTCCCGGGGGAAGGGGCCCTGCGCGGCGCAGTCCAGATAGGCCTTGCCCCCGAAGTCGGAGAAATACCTCCGGAATCCTTCGCCCGGCTCCGCCACGTTCCCCCCTGGCTGCGTGGCGGCATGATACACCGCCGCGCGGGCACGCTATAATCCCTGGGCTGGCGGTGCTCCGCGACCGCCGCGCCCCGATGACCGTCCTTCTGACCGATCAGCGCGAGGAGCGCTTCCTCTCGCCGCCTCCCGAGGTGGCGATCACCAATTCCTTCGCGCGGCCGTTCGACAACGTGGTGGCCGCGGCGCGCACCTGCTATTCCGGGGCGGGCATCGTGAGCGAGGACCAGGTGACGGGCGATCTGGCGGCCCCTCCCGAGGAGCGGGCCGAGAAGGAGCGGCGGCGCGACGCCCTGGCGCGCGACCTGTACCAGGCCGGCCACCACACGACGCTGCAGCACGCCCACTTCCAGTTCGCGCTCAGCAACGTCAGCCGGCAGGTCATCTGGTCGTTTCTGCACGCGCACCCGTTCTACAACTCGGAGCAGGTCAGCCAGCGCTACGTGGCCGTGAAGCCCGGCCACTACGCGGTGCCGCCGCTCTCGGGTCAGGCCCTGGAGGTCTACCACGAGACGGTTGCGGCGCAGCAGCAGGCGTACGAGGATCTCTGCCGGCTGCTGATCCGCCCGGCGTCGGAGGCCTATTACGCCAAATACCCGTCGCGCCGCAGGCATGCGGCGACCTGGGATCGCGAGATCAGGAAGAAGGCCCAGGAGGTGGCGCGCTACGTTCTGCCGGTCGCCACCTTCGCCTACATGTACCACACGGTCAGCGGCATCACGCTCCTGCGCTACTGGCGCGTCTGCCGGCAGTTCGACGCACCGCTCGAGCAGCGCCTCGTGGTCGGCCGGATGGTGGAGGAGCTCCTGAGGCTCGACCCGGCCTACCGGGTCATCCTCGAGGAGCCGATCCCCGCCGACGACCTCCCGGAGCACCAGGCGGCCCTGCTGCTGGCGGAGCGCGGGACGGGCGCGGGCGGACGCGCCGGCGACGACCGGAAGCGCGCGTTCCGCGAGGAGTTCGATGCCGCGCTCTCTGGGCGCATGTCGATGCTCGTCGACTGGCCGGCGCGCAACGAGGAGACCCTGGCTCAGGCGGTGCGCGAGATCCTCGGGGCGCCGCGCGCGTCGCTCGGCGACGACGAGGCCATCCGCCTGGTGATGGACCCGGCGCGCAACCGGTATCTCGGCGAATCGCTCAACCTCACCACCCTGAGCAAGCTGTCGCGGGCGATGGTCCACTGCCACTACACCTTCCGCAAGAAGATGAGCCATGCCGGCGACTCGCAGAACCAGCGCCACAGGATGACGCCCGCGTCGCGGCCGATCCTGGAAGAGCAGGTGGGGGCCGACCCCGACTTCGAGACGCCCGCTCTCTTGATGACGGATGCGGCGGCCATGGCGCGCTATGCCGAGGCGATGGAGCGGGCCTGGAGCGGAGCGTCGCGCCTGAAGGCACTCGGCGTGCCGGCGGAGTTCGCGCTCTACCTCCTGCCGAACGCGGTCTCGATCCGCTTCAGCGAATCGGCCAGCCTGCTCGACCTGCGCCACAAGCACGCCATGCGTCTCTGCTACAACGCCCAGGAGGAGATCTGGCGCGCGTCCCTCGACGAGGCGCTGCAGATCCGGGAGGTCAATCCGCGCATCGGAGCGTACCTCCTGCCTCCCTGCAACCTGCGCCAGATGAGCGGTGCCGCGCCGATCTGCCCCGAAGGACGCCGGTACTGCGGCGAGCGGGTCTGGACCTACCGTCTCGAGGATTACCGGCGGGTGATCTAGTGATCCCCTCGGAGACGAAGGGCGTCCCCGTCCCTCCGCTGCTGCTGGAGGTCCTGCCGGGCCAGGTAGAGGGGCCGCTCCACTTCGAGGCGATCTTCGGACGTCCGGGCCCCGTCGAGATCGAGATCGGCATCGGCAAGGGGCGGTTCATCCTGAACGAGGCCGAGCGGCGCCCGGAGGTCAACTTCCTGGGCCTCGAGTGGTCCCTGAAGCACCTCCGGATCGCCCGGGACCGCGCGGCCCGCCGCGGCCTGACGAACATGCGCCTGCACCGCGCCGACGCCCGGCACGTGGTCTCGGACCTGGTGCGCGACGCCACGGTGGCGCGCGTGCACGTCTACTGCCCCGATCCGTGGCCGAAGAAGCGTCACCACAAGCGGCGGCTGTTCACTCCCGGCACGGCGCGTCACCTGGAGCGCATCCTCGAGCTGGGCGGCTACCTGAACGTGTCGACGGACGTCTGGGAGTATTTCGAGGAGATCGTCGGGCTCGTGGCCGCCCACACCGGCCTGGCGCGGGCATCCGACCCCCTCTGCCAGGACGAGGGCGGCGGCAGGACGAACTACGAGACGAAGTACCTCGCCGCGGGGCGCCCGATCCATCGCGCCACCTGGCACAAGCAGGAGCGGACGGCCGCGGGATCGGCTTGATCCGGCGTCGGCTCCTAAGGGAGCTCGACGACGATCTCCCCGCCCGACACCCGCACTGGATAGCAGGCGACCTTCAGGTCCGGATCGATGGGAGAGACGCCGGTCTTCAGGTCGAAGGTCCAGCCGTGCCAGGGGCAGGACACGATGCCGTTCTCCTCCAGGTACCCTTCGCCGAGTGGTCCCCCCTGGTGCGGACAGGTGTTGTCGAGCGCGTACAGCGCACCGCTCATGTTGAAGATTGCGACCGCGTGACCGCGGATCTGGACCACCTTGCTGGATCCCGGCGGCAGATCGGCGGCCTTGCCGCAGCGCGCCTTGACCGGCATCAACCGCTCTTGCCGGCCCCGGCCGGATCCGACAGCGAGGCCGGGATGTTGGTGCTGCCGAAGCGGCATCCGGTGGCCTCGCGGATCCGGTGCGCGACCAGCCCCAGGGCGCGCTTGACCCCCGGACTCTTCTCGGGGTCGGTCAAGGGCTCCAGCCGCAGCATGATCCCTCCGGTGCGCCCCTCCAGAAGCAGGAAGAACTTCTGCGTGTGCCCCCGGTCCACGACCAGCGTCTCGAGGAGGGCGGCGCGTCCCAGCGTGTCGACGTAGAGCCGCTCCGTCTTCACCAGGAGGTCTCCCTCGCGTGCCACCGACGGCTGGTGCCGGCGGGCGACTTCCGCGAGGGTCACGGGGCCTTCGAGGACGACGTGCGGCACGCGGGGCCCGGGTCAGTCGGACAGGCTCTTCACGTAGTCGACGATCTCGCCCGGATGCTGTTTGACGTCGACCTTGCGGTCGATCCGGCGGATCTTCCCCTTCTTGTCGATGACGAAGGTCGTGCGCTGGATGCCGTAGAATTCGCGGCCCATGAAGCTCTTCTTCCCGAACACGCCGTAGGCCTTCGAGACATTGTCCCCCGTGTCGCTCAGGAGGGGGAACTGCAGCCCGTGCCTGGCCGAGAAGCGCTCGTGCGCCTCGAGCGGGTCGCGGCTGACGCCGAGCACCACCGTATCGTGGCGCTGCAGCGCGTCGTGCACGTCCCGGAACCCGCAGGCCTCGGTGGTGCAGCCGGGCGTGCCGTCCTTCGGATAGAAGTACAGGACGAGGTTCTTCCTGCCGAGATAGTCGCCGAGGGCCACTTCCCGGCCACCCGTCGCCATGAGCGAGAATGGCGGAGCCTGCCCGCCGATTTCCGGAGTCGTCTTCTTTGCCATCGGCCTCGTCCCTCCTGGCTCGGATGTCCCAAGCGGCCTGGCCCGGGAGTTTGTCTTGTGGCGTGCCGCGAATTCTAGCATGGCTCCCCGCGGCTTTTGGCGGGAATCAGGCCCGTCCCGGCCGCCGCCAGAGACGCACGAGGGCCGCCAGGCTGATCACCGTCCAGGCGCCCTCCAGGATGATGAACCCTGCCTGGCGCGCCGCGAGGGCCACCCAGAGCAGGAGCGCTCCCCCCGCGACGTTGACCAGATTGTAGAGGGCGGTGTCGCGCCCCATGCGGCCGGCCTGGTGGGCCGCGTAGGCGATCAGGATCAGAACGGCGCCGGCGATCGACGCCAGCTGGTGCAGCGGCTCGCCCATCAGGGCGTCGTCTCGATGCGGGCCGACTTGCGGAGGTCGGCGGCGTAGGCGCGCAACTGGTCGCGGCGCTTGTCGTCCGCGAGCCGCTCGACGATCCGCTCTCGGGCCTCCTCGAACGGGACCACGCCGGCCGGACGGCGCTCGATCGCCTTGATGATATGGAACCCTCTCCGGCTCTCGACGATGTCGCTCAGCTGGCCGGGCTGGAGAGCGAGGGCGGCCCGTTCCACAGGAGGAAGGGCCCCGCCGCCGGCCCACACCCAGCCGCTGTCCCCGCCCTTCTTGGCCTCGCCACCATCGGAATGGCGGTGCGCCATCTCGGCGAAGTCCTTGCCGCCCCGCAGCTCCTTCATGATCGCCTCGGTCTTGAGGCGGGCCTCGGTCCGCCTGGCCGGAGGGTCGTCCGGAGGCACGCTCACCACGATCTGGCTGATGTGGACCGCTTCGGGACGCGCGAACTGATCACCGTGAGCGTCGTAGTAGGCGCGCACCTCGGCGTCGCCGGGGTGCTTTGGGACCCCGAGCTGCGCGTCCACGAACTTGCGGACGACGAGCGAGTGCCGCACCTGCTCGACGAGGTCCTTGTCGGTCACGCCGTTCGTCTTGAGGAAGGCTGCGACGTCCTCCGGCGTCCCCAGACCCTTCTTGAGGCGCTCCACCTCCGCGCGCACGTCGGCCTCGGGCACGGTGGTCTTCGCCTGGACCGCCTTCTGGTACAGCAGCTCGTTGTCGATCAGCGACTCGAGAACGGCGTCTCGGGCGGCCTGGAGATCCTCGTGCCGGCGCTCGCCGCGCCCGCGCTGCCGGAACGCCAGCTGCACGGCCATGTCGAAGTCGCGCCTCAGGATCGGCTGGCCGTTGACGCGCGCCACGACGCTCCCCGCAGGGCGCGTGGGCGCGGGCGCCGGAGCGGCCGCGAGGCCCGCCGCGGGAAACGCCAGGGCGAGGCCCAGGAGAACGAGGCACGGCAGACCACTTCCGCCGCTAACGACCGGTCGCAAGCTCATGCTCATATTTCCTGTAGGTGTTGACGCTGATGATGGCGGCGAGCTTCTCGGCGATCCCCTTGAACGCCAGCGCCGCGCCGGATTTCGGATCGTGGATCACGGGGGGCCGCCCTTCGTCGCCGCCCTGGCGGACCCGGATGTCGAGCGGGATCTCCCCCAGAAGCTCGATCCCGAAGGCTCCGGCGAAGCGGGCCCCTCCGCCGTGGCTGAAGATCTCGGACCGCTCGCCACAGTGCGGGCATTCGAAGTAGGACATGTTCTCGACCACCCCGAGGATCGGCACGTTCACCTTCCGGAACATCGCGGCCGCCTTGCGCACGTCCGAGAGGGCCACCTCCTGGGGCGTGGTCACCAGCACCGCTCCCGTGAGCGGGATCACCTGCGACAAGGTCAGCTGCACGTCCCCCGTGCCCGGGGGCATGTCGATGAACATGTAATCGAGCCGGCCCCACTCGACGTCGCCGAGGAACTGGCGGATGGCCCCGTGGAGCATCGGACCGCGCCACACGACCGGCTCGTCCTCCTTGAGGAAGAAAGCCATCGACATCATCTTCAGGCCATCCGCCACGACCGGGAGGATCCGCTTCTCGACCACCTCGGGCCGGGCCTTGACGCCCATCATCTGAACCAGGTTCGGCCCGTAGATGTCCGCGTCGAGCAGGCCCACTGCAGCGCCGGCGCGCGAGAAGGAGAGCGCCAGGTTGACGGCCACGGTCGATTTCCCGACGCCCCCCTTGCCGGATCCGACGGCCACCGTATTGGCCACCTCCGGGATCAGATCGGCGGGCGCCTCGATGCTGCGGCGCACCTTGGCGCCCATCTTGAGGTCGACCGACGCGACACCCGGCACCTGACCCAGGGCGGCCCGGACGTCTTTCTCGATCTGCGCCTTGAGGGGGCACCCGGGCGTGGTGAGATTGACCGTGAGCGAGACCGCCCCCCCCTCGACCTTCAGGCCCTCGATCATGCCTAGCGTGACGATGTCGACGCTGAGCTCGGGGTCCTTGACCGATCGGAGGGCCTGGAGCACCTTCTGCGAGTCGAGCGGCGGCGCCGTCATCCCAAACTCCTCAAACCCTCGCCTGCGGCGTGTCGCGGAAGGACGCCGGGCTTGCGGGCGCGGAGACGGCCTCCCACGGAGCGGTCAGGCCCCGAAGCGAATCCGGCACGTCTCCTTTGGCGAGAACGAGGACCCGGAACGCACCACCCATCCGATCCGGGAGCACGATCTCCTTCAGCGTCTCTCTCTCCGACAGGCTCGCGTCCTCCAGGAACTCGAGGGCGCCCAGCGCCAGGAGGAAGTGGGCCTGGCTCGTCCGCCCGGCCACGCGCATCCCGGCCTGCAGGGCGGCCCGCACGACCGCCGTGAAATCGACGTGCGCCGTGAGGTCCTGTTCGCCGGGCCGCGCCAGGAACTCCTCGTTCGTGCGATGGCGATGATACGCCAGGAGGGTGCCCCGGCGGCGCGCCGCGTGGTACAGGTCGGCCGCCTCGTACCCGTAGTCGACGATCAGGACGTAGCCGCGGCCGAGCAGCCGGGCGATCCGGCCCGTGAACCGAGGTGCCTCGAGGCTGATGTCGACCTCCTGGCCCTCCTCCAGCCCGATGCCGGATTCATCCAGGAACGCGGCGAGCCGATCGTCGGACAGGGGGAGAAGCGTCTCGAGCAGCCCCTCCTCCCGCACGGCCACGTGGATCTCGCGCGGTCCCTCCGCCGTTCCGACGACCCGGTGGACCGGGAACGCGTCCAAGACCTCGTTGGCGAAGAGACACCCGTCCGGGACGCCGGCCGACGCGAGCGTCTCCAGATCCACCCAGCGCGGCTCCGGAAGGCCGGCGAGCGCCGGCGCCAGATGGGACAGTCGCTCCCGCTGGCGGGCCCGCAAGGCCGGGCTCGGCTCGACCAGCACGTACTCCAGGGCGCGGGCGAACTCCATCCTGGCCGCGGCGGCGCCGAGGAAGTCGCAGGCGAAGGTGCCCTCTCCGGGACCGAACTCCACGAACCGGAACGGCGCGGGCCTTCCGGCGCCGCGCCACATCTCCTCGGCCTGCCGGGCCATCAGGGCGCCGAAAGC
>DASRJX010000174.1:0-2998 GCA_035649235.1 Candidatus Cryosericum sp. | reverse complement strand
GGGCCGCCGCGATCACGGCGTTCAGCGACCTCATTCGGGGAACATCCAGGGCTTCACGACGCGCAGTGTAAGGCGGGCTGAGAGTGGGGAGCAAGGTTGCCGATCACGGGTCTTTTCCCGCCGTCGTTGGCCGGTGCCCGGGCTACACTACCCGGTCTGCCGGCGCCCTCCCGATGGGCTGCGCCGGCCGCGAGCCCGGGGCGGGGGGGCGGAAGGAGAGACCGATGCGCAACATCCTCTCGATGATTGTCGCCGGGGGCTGTCTGTTCATGGCCGTCGGTCCAGGTCCTCAGGCGCGGGAGGCGAGCCGGCCCGCGACCATCGGGGAATTCGCGGTGCGGGTGTCGGCGGCCCTCGGCTACGAGGACCCGGTGCCGGACTCGGCCGCGTCCAACCTGAAACGGCGGGGAGTCGAGCTGGGAGCCGATTTGGGCACCACGCTCACGGAAGGCAGGGCGGCGAAGGTCATGGCCGACCTCGGGCTTCCGGTGGTGCCTCCGGCCCATCCGTCCGCCCCCGTCACGGAGAGCCGGGCCGGGATCCTGGCCGCCACGATCGGGACAACGCTCTCTACTGCAGCGCCCGGCGCCGAGGGGATCGGCTTCGCGGCGGAGCTGCCGACGTTCCTGCAGTGCCTGCAGGCCCCCAATACCGGCCTCTGCATTCAGTGCTGCGTGGATGCCCTGCCTCCCAGGCTTGCGATGGGAGCCAAGTCCAGGCTCTGCTCCCATGTCTGCATGTTCGCCTCGCCGCAGCCGAGCCTCTCGTCGCCCCCCGACTGATCGCTTTTCGCGCGGAGTTCTGGTCTCCGATGCAGCACGGGCGGCCTTTCGGGCCGCCCGTTTCGTTTCAGCAAGATGTTGAATCTTGGGAGTTTGTTTGGTGGCGGGGGCGAGATTTGAACTCGCGACCTTTGGGTTATGAGCCCAACGAGCTACCAGGCTGCTCCACCCCGCGTCGAGGGCGTGGAGTATAAGCGGCGCGCTCCGGCCGTGTCAATCGCCGCCCGCTCCGGCCCCCTTCGGGAACAGGAAGACGATCTCGCCCGGACGGGCCAGGCCGAGCTGGTCGCGCGCGATCGATTCGATGCGGAAGGGGTCGGTCTTGAGGGCGCGCACCTCGTTCATCAGGGCGTCGGTGCTCTGCCGGTGCTCGGCGACCTCGCGGCGCAGCCTCGCCATCGTGTGCCTCTGCCGCAGCCCGGCAATGAGGCCCATCTCGCCGAAGATCAGGTTGAAGAGGAGCAGGCCGGCGAGGAGCCAGACCGCGGAGCGCAGCGCCCGCGCCCGGGCGGCGGGATCGATCCGGATGCGATCGGCGAGATTCATCGGTTCGGACGCAGCGCCGGCAGCGGCGCCAGGGCGGACCGCCCCGGATAGCGGGCGCGCTCGCCGAGCTGCTCCTCTATCCTCAGGAGCTGGTTGTACTTCGCCACCCGCTCTCCGCGCGAGGGCGCGCCGGTCTTGATCTGCCCCAGGTTGAGGCCCACGGCCAGGTCGGCGATGAACGGATCCTCGGTCTCGCCGGATCGGTGCGACAGGACCGTCGCGTAGCCGGCCGCGCGCGCCGTGTCGATCGCCCTGATGGTGTCGGTGAGCGTGCCGATCTGGTTCGGCTTGATCAGGATGGCGTTGGCCACGCCCCGGCGGATCCCTTCCTCGAGGATGGCGACGTTGGTCACGAACAGGTCGTCCCCAACGAGCTGCACCTTCGAGCCCAGCGCGGCGGTGAGTTTCTCCCAGCCGCTCCAGTCACCCTCCGCCATGCCGTCTTCGATGGAGACCAGGGGCTGCGAGCGCACCAGAGCCTCGTAGAACGCCGCCAGATCCTCCGGCGTGCGGCGCTTGGGTTGCTCCGCTTCGAGAACGTAGGCCCCGTCCTGGAACAGCTCGGTAGCCGCGACGTCGAGCGCCAGTGCTATCTGGTCGCCCGGTCTGTAGCCGGCGGCTTCGATCGCGGCGACGACGACCTCGACCGCCTCGGCGTTGGACCCGAGGTCGGGGGCCCAGCCCCCCTCGTCCCCCTGACCGGAACGCAGCCCGCGCTTCCTCAGGATCTCCCTGAGCGCGTGGAACACCTCGGCGCCCATCCGCAGCGCCTCACGGAAAGTGGCGGCGCCGAGCGGGAGGATCATGAACTCCTGGATGTCGACGTTGTTGTCGGCGTGCGCGCCGCCGTTGAGGATGTTGAACAGCGGCACCGGCAGGTCGCGCGCGGCGTCGCCGCCGAGGTGCCGGTAGAGCGGCAGCCGCCGGCTGGCCGCGGCCGCGCGGGCGGAGGCCAGCGAGACTCCGAGCAGCGCGTTGGCCCCCAGGCGCGAGCAGGTGGGCGTCCCGTCCACCTCGCGCAGGCGGCCGTCGAGGACCTCCTGCCGCCCCGGGTCGAGGCCGAGGACGGCCGGGCGCAGCGCGGAAACGACGTTGTGGACCGCCTTGAGGACGCCCTTGCCGCGGAAGCGCGCCGGATCTCCGTCCCGCAGCTCGACGGCCTCGCGCGAGCCGGTCGAGGCTCCCGACGGCACGGCGGCGCGGGCGACGACGCCGTCGCTGAGAAGGACCTCCACCTCCACCGTGGGATTGCCGCGGGAGTCCAGGATCTCGCGCGCGATGACGTCGGAGATCGTGACCAAGCCGATCAGTCCCTCATGATGAAGTCGCGCGCGGCCGCCATCAGGCTGTCGAGATCCCGCGTCGAGCGGGATTCCATGTAGCAGCGGATCACCGGCTCCGTGCCCGAGGGCCGGAACAGGATCCAGGAGCCGTCGCCGAAGCTCATCCTGCTCCCGTCCATCTCGTCCAGCCGCGCGACGCGCCGGCCGGCGAAGGTCGAGGGCGGCATGTCGAGGCGTCTCTGGAGACGGGTCCGCCCCGCAGCGTCGGTATGATAATCGATCCGGCGGCCGTGCAGGGGACCGATCCGCGACAGGAGCGCGCGGACCTGATCGCGGAGCGGACGGCGGCGCACCGCCACCATCTCGGCCGCCAGGAGCCCGGCGAGG
>DASRJX010000173.1:0-29642 GCA_035649235.1 Candidatus Cryosericum sp. | reverse complement strand
CGTCGGCGCCTCCGGCTCCTCGTCGCGCGGCCTCACGGCCCGCAGGCCGCCGCGCGCGGCGCGTCTCACCGCGACACCGCCTTCGGCGGTTGGGGCACGGGTCCCTGAAAGGCGGCATAAGCGCCCGCCAGCCACTGCGCCACCTGCTCGACCAGCCGCACGCTCGCGGGGTCGAAGGCGTCGAGGTCGTGGCTGTCGATGTCGATCTGGGCGTGGATCGTGTCTCCCTGACGAATGAGGACCACGAGTTCCGAGCGGGTCGCGGTCGAGCAGGCCAGGTAGTTCTCCGCCTTGCGGACGTCGGGCACGTTGATGTTGCGGCGCTCCGCGACCGCCGTTCCGCAGACTCCCTGCCCGACGGCGATGAAGACGTGGTCGGTGGGCGCCCCGATGAAGGGCCCGAGCCGGAGGTAGTTGTCCGGGAACAGCTCGTAGATCCCGGTCCAGTGGAAGCGCGGGTTGGACTGGTGGAGCAGCTCCACGGCGCGCCGCAGGAGGGTCTCCAGCGTCGCACCCCGGCGTTGGAGCGCGTCGAGATCTTGACAGATCTCCGGACCCGTCATCCTGTCCTCCAGGGAGGAATGCCCTGATCGTCGAAGATAGGGCCCCTGCGACCGGGTCGCAAGTGGACGGCCTAGTCGGCCCGGGCCCCTTTTTCCAGGAGCAGGAGCATCAATAGGTCACTGCGGCTGTTGGCCGCCAGGGCCAGGGGGGTGAAGCCGCTTCCATCTTTGGCATTGATTTCGGCACCGCGCTCCAGCAGGAGCCCCGCCACTTCCACGTGTCGGTTGGCCGCCGCTGCATGGAGGGGGGTGTTGTCCCGGGCGAACCGCTCGCTCCGGGAGCGCGCGTTGACATCCGCCCCCTGGTCGAGGAGCAGGGCGGCCAGGTCGCGATGTCCGAAAAACGACGCCAGATGGAGGGCCGTCCAGCCATCGTGGCTGTGGGCGTTCACCAGGTGGGGGTCGCGGCCGAGGAGCTCCTGAGCCCTTTCGCCGAGACCGAGCGCTGCGGCCTCGAAGAGGTTCACGCCCGCCCCTCGTCGCAGCAGGATCTCGAAGATCTCCCGGCGCTCCGCGTACGCCGCCGCCAGCAGGAGCGAGTCTCCCCGCTCGTTGCGCGCGTTGACCGCCGCCGGGTCCTGATCGAGGATCGCCTCCAGCCTCGGTCCGTCACCCTTCGCGACCGCCGCGAAGACCTCTTCAGTCCGATCCATGCGTCCTCCGTTGACTTCAGTGCGTTCCGGCGGTCAGGACGGCCCGGCCCCTGAGCAGGGGCACGGGATCGACCGGCCGATCCTCGCGGCGCACCTCGAAGTGCAGGTGGGTGCCGCGCGCGTTCCCGGAGCCTCCGACCTCGGCGATCCTATCACCGGCGTCAACCCGGTCGCCGACGTGCACCAGGAGCCGGCTGGCGTGCGCATAGAGCGTCGTCAGGCCGCCGCCGTGATCGAGGATCACCACCCGTCCGTATTGGCCGTCGACGCCGGCGCGGATCACGGTGCCGGAGGCGGCGGCCACGATCGGGTCCCCCTTGTCTCCGTCGATGTCGACCCCCGTATGGTGCGACTGCTTGCCGCGCTGCCCGTAGGCCGCGGTGATGGCGCCTCGCAGCGGCCAGGCCAGGCGCTCGCCGCGGGGCGCCCGGGCGCCTCCCTGGTCGTGCGGGGCCTCAGGTCCCTGCGGGCCGCGCGCGCCGCGCTCTTTCGGTTCGCGGGCTCCGTGCTCGTCCCGGGCGGCAGCTTTGCCTTGAGCCCCGCGGGCGTCGCGCGCACCCGGCGGCGCCGGAGCCGCGGCCTCGGCGCGCTGTGGACGGGCGCCGGGGATCAGGATCGGGCGGCCCGCCGCGACCTTGTTCGGATCGGCGATGTGGTTCACCCGGATCAGCTCCTTCACGTCGACGTCGTACATCCGGGCCAGCGAGTAGAGGGTCTGGCCGCGCCGCAGGATGTGGTGCAGCGGCTGATCGGCCTCGTCCGCGCCCTGCTCGTCGCGCGACTCGCCGGGCCCGGCCTCCCGCGGCGGCGATCCGGCGTCGAGATCCTCTTCCGTCACGGTGCCCTGAGCGAGGCTGGCAGGCCCGCTGTCGTCCGCCGATGCTTCGACCCTGGCCTGAACCCGTCGCGGCTCGACGTGCTCGGCGCGGGTGACGGCGTCGCCGGCGGGCGGGGGCGCCGCCGCGCGGCCGCCGCAGCCGGCGAAGAGCAGGCAGGCCGTGACCGGGAGAAGAGCCCTCGGACTCTCGCCGCAAAGCGCCTTGAGCATCGCGGGGTAATATGAATGACACCGCCGCAAGAGTCCAGACCCCCGGGTGCCGATCCGGAGCCGCACCCAGCCATGGAGGCTCGCCTTATAATCCCGCCTCATGTCGCGTCCCTCGAGGCGGGCGGGGCTCATGGCGGCACCGCTCTGCATGGCGCTCCTCCTGGGCTCCGGCTGCGTGGCGCAGCGACCGGGCTCGCCCGCGGGGTCGGCGCAGGAGGCCTCTCCGGCCGTCGCGGCGCGCTCCGACCACCCGAATCTCGTCGTCGAGCGCAATGTGCCGGTGCGGATGCGCGACGGGGTTCTCCTCCGGGCCGACGTGTACCGTCCCGCAGGCCCGGGCCGCTATCCGGTGCTCGTGATGCGCACTCCGTACGGCAAGGACGGGGCCGTCGAGGAGGGATCGGAGCCGACGATCGTGCGCGCCCCGCGCGAGGGCTACGCCGTCGTGGTCCAGGACGTGCGCGGCCGCTTCAACTCGGACGGCACGTTCCGTCCTTACCACCAGGAGGGCGCCGATGGCCATGACACGGTCGAATGGGCGGCGGTGCAGCCCTGGAGCAACGGCCGGGTCGGCACCTTCGGCCTGTCGTATCCGGGTGCCGCACAATGGCTCCTGGCCATGGAGACGCCGCCGCACCTGGTCTCCATCTTTCCCGCAATGACCTTCGCCACCGGCCGGCAGTTCTTCTATTTCGGCGGCGCCTTCAACCACGACTGGATGCGCTGGATAGCGCTCTACATCGCCCCGGAGGAGAGACGGCGGCGCGGCCTCCAGGGACCGCGGACCGAGAAGGAAGCCGAGGCCGTCTGGGCGCAGCGCAAGTGGGAGTGGGAGAAGTTCGTGCCGCTTCTCGCGTTCCCCGAGCTTCAGGACGTCGCCCCCTGGTACTTCGAATGGCTGCGGCATCCGGACGATTCGGACTACTGGGCCTTCGCGGACGTGGTCGCGGCCCATCGGCGGATTGCCGTGCCGGCGATGAACTTCTCGTCCTGGTACGACAGCAACTACGGCCCGAACGGCGCCATCGCCAACTTCAACGGCGTGCGCGCGGCAGGAGCGACCGAAGCGGCCCGGCGCGGCCAGCGGCTCATCCTGGGCCCCTGGGATCACGGGGACCCGAGCGTGTCGGAGACGAAGGTGGGGGATCTGTCCTTCGGGCCGAACATGACGATCGACTACTACGGGCTCATCCTCCGCTGGCACGATCGATTCCTGAAAGGAATCGGCAACGGGATCGACGAGGGACCGCCCGTGCGCCTTTTCGTCATGGGGGAGAACGTCTGGCGCGACGAGCGGGAATGGCCGCTCGCCCGGACGCAGTACGTGCCGTACTACCTGCGCGGCTCCGGCGCCGCTCGCGGCGGCCGGCTGTCGTCCGCGCCGCCGGGGGAAGGGGAGCCGGCCGAGCGTTACGACTACGACCCGCGCGACCCGGTCGTGATCGAGAACTTCGAGCTGGCGGGCCCCTACGACCGATCGGGGCTGGAATCGCGGCGTGACGTCCTCTCGTTCACGACCGCTCCGCTCGAGGAGGACCTGGAGGTGACCGGCCCCGTGACCGTGCACCTGTTCGCCTCCACGAGCGCTCCCGACACCGACTTCATCGTCATGCTCCTCGACGTCCATCCGGACGGCCGGGCCTACAATCTGATGCCCCTCGAGGCCGGAGCGATCCGTGCCCGCTATCGCGACTCCGAGAGGACGCCGAAGATGATGCCGCCGGGGGATCCGGTGGAGTTCACCATCGGCGGCATGGTGACGAGCAACCTGTTCCTCAAGGGGCACCGCATCCGGCTGCACGTCACCTCGAGCCGCTTCCCGGTGTTCGACCGCAACCCCAACACCGGCGAGCCGTTCGGGACGAGCGCCCGCATGGAGACGGCGCACCAGACCGTCTTCCTCGACGCGGCGCGCCCCTCGCGCCTCGTCCTGCCGATCATCCCCAGGCCGAGGTGAAGCGGGGCGAAGGCGGGCGCGGCCCGCGCGCCGTCTGCGTGAAGGAGTTCCTTCCTCTATACTGTGCGGCCGATGTCGGAGAAATACCTGCGGGACCCGGTGCACGGTTCGATCGGCTTCGACAAGGTGCGCGAGAAGCTGATCATCGACCTGGTCAACACGCGCGAGCTCCAGAGGCTGCGGCGCATCCGGCAGCTCGGGGCCCTGTTCCTGACCTTCCACGGGGCGGAGCACACGCGGTTCGCGCATTCGGTGGGCGTCGCCTGGATGGCGAAGCGGGTGTTCGACGCCCTCGACGCTGCCGGACAGATCCCCTTGCGGCCGAAGGCGCGCGAGCGGGCGAGGCTGGTCGCCATCGCGGCGGCGCTCCTGCACGACGTCGGCCACGGCCCGTTCTCGCACCTGTACGAGAAGGTCTTCATCGAGAGGCGGCACGAGGAGTGGACGCGCCTCATCGTCAGCCACAGCCGCGGCGAGGTCGGGCGGCTCCTGCGCCGCGCCGGGATCGCGGACGAGGTCCTGCAGGTGTACGGCCGCACCTACCGGCCGGTCTTCGTCAGCGACATCGTCTCCTCGCAGCTCGACGCCGACCGGCTCGACTACCTGCTGCGCGACGCCCTCATGACCGGCGTGGCCTACGGCCAGTACGACCTGGACTGGATCTTGACCAGCCTGCGCCTGGCCCGTCGCGGGCGGGACGGGGACCTGAGGCTGTGTCTCAGCGCCGCCAAGGGCTACCACGCCGCCGAGCAGTTCATCATCGCGCGCTACCTCATGTACCAGCAGGTGTACTACCACAAGACGGCGCGGGCCGCCGAGCAGATGATCCGCACGGCCCTGCAGCGGCTGGGGGACGCGCACCAGGAGACGGGGGCGTTCCCCGATCCGTGCCCGCGGCCCATCCGCCGCCTGATCGAGACGCGCGGCCACCTGACCGTGGAGGACTACCTTCCCCTGGACGACTGGCTGTTCCTGTCGGCGTTCCAGGAATGGGCGGCCGCTCCCAAGGGACGCGTCGACCCCATCCTGCGCGACCTGTGTGGCCGGATCTCCCTGCGGCGGCTGTTCAAGACCGTCCGGATCACCTCCGACACGCGCCAGCGCGCCTACACGCAGGGACTTCAGGAGCTGCAGAGGGAGTTCGGCAAGCGCGGCTTCGATCCGCAGTACTATCTGCTGGAGGACGACGCCAGCGATCTGCCGTACCGGGACGTCGCCTACGCCGATCGGATGGGGCAGGCCCCGGAGGACATCGGTCTGGCGCGCGACGGTGGCATCGCCGGTTACCTGTCGGAGAGGACCGTGTCGCCTTTGATCGATTCGATCCGGAACGAGCCGAGGAAGATCCACCGGCTCTGCTTCCCGGCCGAGATGCGGCGGACGGTCGAGCGGAGGCTGAGGCCTTTCATCACGCATGAGCGGCTCTAGTCCGGTGCGCGCTGTCCTCAAGGTGCTGTCCGCCTGGGCAGCCGTCTGCCTCCTGGCAGGCGCGGCACACGGGACGGGCCAGGAGCCGCCGCCTCCGCCGAATTCAGGCGCCTCTCCGCCGGAGAGTTCGGAGCCCGCCGGCGAGCCGGCCGCAGCGCAGGCCCCGCAGCCGGCCGTGGACGAACGCCTCGGCACTCCCGGCGGAGCGCTCGCCTACTTCATGGCGGCGCGCGACTACCGCACCATCCGGGAGCTGAAGTCGGTCATGACCGCGGCGTTGAAGGCGGCCTACGACCGCGACTCCGTGCCCTTCAACGGCAAGCAGGGCGTCCGCCTGGCGGCATTCGACTTCCGGGAGCCGTCCCCGAACCCCAATGCGAAGGCGCTCACCGTCACGGTCAAGAGCCTGTGGGAGGACCAGGGGGAGGCGGTCGAGCAGCGCAGCGAGACCGCGGGCCTGGAGCGCGACGAGAGCGGGCAGTGGCGCGTGGGGAAGCTTCAGAAAGGCACCGTAGAGCCGCTGCGCTACAAGGAGACCGTGGCCGGCGTCACGGCGCTACGGACGATCCTCCGCGCCTGGCAGCGCCGCGACCTGGAGGGCGCCAAGTCCTTCATGAGCGACGCGTTCAAGAAGCGTTTCGCGGGCCGGGACGAAGGGCTCGCGGCGGTCTTCTCCGGCGATCCGTCGCTCCGGCGCGCCGCTTTCCGGATCCTGGAGCTGACTCCGCGCGGTGGCTCGGCGGCCGTCGCCCGGGTGCGGCTCGTCGAGATGGTTCCCGGCCGCCCTTCGAGCCTCGAGGGGTCCCCGAAGAGCATCGGACTCGTCAAGCGAGGCTCCCGCTGGCTCCTCGACGACTGGAAGTGAGAGGTCCGCGGACGCGGCGGAGTATAATGTCGGCTCCTGCATGCGTCCTGATCGTCGGAGGTCCCAGCGGATGACCCAGCCTCTCCAGAATGGCCCGAGCGCCCCGCGCGACGACGACCGCTTCCACGACGAGTGCGGCGTGTTCGGGATCTACGACCACCCGGAGGCCGCGAACCTGACCTACCTGGGGCTGCACGCCCTGCAGCACCGCGGGCAGGAATCGGCCGGCATCGTCTCCTCGAACGCCGGGCGCCTCATCGAGGAGAAGGGGATGGGGCAGGTGGGGCGCATCTTCAAGCGCAAGCAGCTGCAGCGCCTGAAGGGGAACCTCGCCATCGGCCACGTGCGCTACTCCACCGCCGGCAAGAGCAACCTGGTGAACGCACAGCCGTTCCGAATCGACTCCTGCAAGGGGGAGATCGCCATCGGCCATAACGGTAACCTGGTCAACGCGGCGCAGCTCCGGAGCGAACTGGAGGCCGCGGGCTCGATCTTCCGCTCCTCCTCCGACACCGAGGTGATCCTGCACCTGATCGCCAAGGCGCCGCAGAAGGACCTGGAGGCGGCGATTGTCCACGCCCTGAAACAGGTCCAGGGGGCCTACTCCCTGGTGTTCATCACCCCCGACCGGATCATCGGCGTGCGCGATCCGCACGGGTTCCGGCCGCTGGCCCTGGGCCGGCTGGGCGACGCCCACATCCTGACGAGCGAGTCGTGCGCCCTGGATCTCATCGACGGGACGCTGCTGCGCGAGGTGGAGCCGGGGGAGATGATCGTGCTCGGATCGGGCGGCGTGCGCTCGTACCATCCGTTCCCCAAGGTGACCCCGGCGCAGTGCATCTTCGAGTACGTCTACTTCGCCCGGCCGGACTCGCTGATGTACGGGCGCAGCGTGCACGAAGTCCGCAAGCGGCTGGGACAGGAGCTGGCGCGCGAGCAGCCGGTGGACGCCGACGTCGTGGTGCCGATCCCCGACTCGGGCGTGTATCACGCCCTCGGGTTCTGCGAGGTGTCCGGCCTGCCGTTCGAGTTCGGGCTGGTGCGCACCCATTACATCGGCCGCACCTTCATCGAGCCCCGGCAGTCGATCCGCCACTTCGGCGTCAAGTTGAAGCTCAATCCCGTCAAGACCCTCCTGCAGGGGCGGCGCGTGGTGTTGATCGACGATTCCATCGTGCGCGGCACGACCAGCCGCAAGATCGTGGCCATGGTGCGCGCCGCCGGCGCGCGCGAGGTCCACTTGCGCATCTCCTGCCCGCCGACGGTGGGGCCCTGCCATTACGGCGTCGACACGCCGCGCCGCTCGGAGCTGATCGCTTCCTCGCACACGGTCGACGAGATCCGGCACTTCATCGGCGCCGACACGCTCGGGTACCTCTCGCTCGAGGGCCTGTACCGCGCGGTGGGGGAGGGCGGCTCGTTCTGCGCCGCCTGCTACACCAACGACTATCCCGTGGCGGTGCCGGACGAGAGACCCGTCCGGATCGCGACCCACCGACGATCTTCGTGATCGGGAGGTAGACCAGCATGCCGACCCCGCCCGCCGGCGCGGCCCTGGATCATCTCGCCATCAACACCATCAAGGCGCTCGCCATCGACGCCGTGGAGCAGGCGAAGTCGGGCCACCCCGGGATGCCGATGGGAGCCGCTGACTACGCCTACCTCCTGTGGACGCGGCACCTGCGATTCGATCCGCGGCGTCCCGACTGGCCCGATCGGGATCGGTTCGTGCTCTCGGCCGGGCACGGCTCGATGCTCCTGTACGCCCTGCTGCACCTGTCGGGATACGACCTGCCGCTCGACGAGCTGCGCCGCTTCCGGCAGTGGGAGAGCAAAACACCGGGGCACCCGGAGCGGGGCTGCGCGCCGGGCGTCGAGACGACGACCGGCCCTCTCGGCCAGGGGGTCGCGAACAGCGTCGGCATGGCCATCGCCGCCCGGATGATGGCGGACCGTTTCAACACGCCCGACCAGCGGATCGTCAACCACCGGATCTGGGCCATCGTCAGCGACGGCGACATGATGGAGGGCGTCGCGTCGGAGGCGGCGTCGATCGCCGGACATCTCGGGCTCTCGAACCTGACCCTGATCTACGACGACAACCACATCACCATCGAGGGAGACACGGCGCTCGCCTTCAGCGAGGAGGTGGGGCGGCGCTTCGAGGCCTACGGCTTCGCCGTGCAGCGCATCGACGGCCACGATCACGCCCAGATTCTCGCGGCGCTCGAAACGTCGGCGCGCGAGACGGCGAAGCCCGGCCTCATCGTGGCCCGCACCCACATCGCGCACGGCAGTCCGGGGAAACACGACAGCGCCAAGGCGCACGGGGAGCCTCTGGGCGCCGACGAGGCGCGGGCGACCAAGCAGGCGATCGGCTGGCCGCTGGAGCCGACGTTCCTGGTTCCGGAGGAGGCCAGGAAGCCGTTCCTCGACCGGGCCGAGGCGGGCGGCGCCGCGCGCCTGGACTGGGAGGCGCGCTTCGCCGCCTGGTCGAAGGCGCACCCGGATCGGCGCGCGCTCTGGGACGCCGTGATGGAGCGCCGCGTGCCTGCCGATCTCCAGGCGCAGCTCCTGGCCGCTCTGCCGCAGCCGGCCAAGGCGGACGCGACGCGCAACCTCTCGGGCATCGTGCTCCAGAAGGCCGCGGCGCTCGTGCCGTCCCTGTGCGGCGGGAGCGCCGACCTGGAGCCATCGACCAAGACCGCGATCAAAGGCGTCGAGGACGTGCGCCGGGGCTCCTTCTCGGGGCGCAACTTCCACTTCGGCGTGCGCGAGCACGGCATGGGGGGGATCCTCAACGGCCTGGCGCTGCACGGGGGCGCCGTCCCGTACGGCGCCACCTTCCTGATCTTCTCCGACTACATGCGCCCGCCGATCCGTCTGGCGGCCCTGATGGGCATTCAGGTCATCTACGTCTTCACGCACGACAGCATCCTGCTGGGGGAGGACGGACCGACCCATCAGCCGGTCGAGCAGCTCGCGACCCTGCGCGCCGTGCCGAACCTCCTCGTGGTGCGACCGGCCGACGGCTGGGAGACGGCGGCGGCGTGGGCCACGGCCCTCGAGCGTCGCGGCGGGCCGACGGCGATCGTCCTGACGCGCCAGCCGCTGCCGGTCGTGACGCGGCCCGCCGGATTCGACCCGGCGCTCCTGCGGCGCGGCGGTTACGTCCTGTCCGAGACCGCGGGCGCATCGCCGCTCGTCCTGATCGCCACCGGCTCGGAGGTGGGTTCGGCCCTCGAGGCGCAATCGCTCCTCCACGGACAGGGGATCGGCAGCCGTGTGGTGTCGATGCCCTGCCGTGAGGCGTTCCTGGCGGAGCCGGAGGAGTACCGGAACGCGGTCGTGCCGAAAGGCTCGCGCACCGTCGTGATCGAGGCGGCGGTGACCATCGGCTGGGAGAGGGTGGCGGGGAACGGCGCGCTCCTGATTGGCGTCGAGCGTTTCGGGGCCTCGGCGCCGTGGCAGGTGATGCAGGAGAAGTTCGGCCTGACGGGGCCGCGCGTCGCCGAGACCATCCTGCGCTCTCTCGCCTAGCCGAGGAGCCGCTCCAGCGCATGGCCATCACAGCAGAGGCCAGCGAGGACGCGACCTCCGCCGGACTCTTCGAGACCCGCCTCAGGACCACAGGCCTACTCCTCGGGCCGACGTCCGCCCTGCTCGTCTACCTGGTGAATCCCGGCGGACATCCGCCCGCGGCGCGCACGCTCCTGGCCATCCTGGCCCTCACCGTCTGCTTCTGGATCACCGAGGCGATCCCGCTCCCGGCGACGGCGCTCCTGTCGTCGGCGCTGGCCATCCTGTGCGGGGTCGCGCCGGCCCGCGCCGTCTTCGAGCCGTACGCCGATCCGGTGATCTTCCTGTTCATCGGCAGCTTCCTCCTCGCCGAGGCATTCGGCCGCTACGGGCTCGATCGCAGGGTGGCGGCGCGCGCCCTGGGGCGCGAGGACAAGGCCCGCGGCCCCATGGCCACCGTCTTCGGCCTGGGGGGCGCCACCGCCTTCGTGTCGTGCTGGCTGTCGAACACCGCGACGGCGGCCCTCATGACGCCGATGGCCGTGGGACTGGCGGGTGCATCGGATCGACCTCCGGAGGATGGACCGTCCCGAAAAGGCGCTGGCGACCCTTCCCGCTGGGTCAGCGCCCTCCTTCTCATGGTCGCCTACGGCGCTTCGATCGGCGGCATGGCGACGCTCGTCGGCACGCCGCCGAACCTGCTCGTCGCCGGGTTCCTGGAGCGGCTGTGCGGCGTGAAGGTGGGCTTCGCGGCGTGGCTCCTGTTCGGACTTCCGATCGCCCTGGTGCTGTTCGCGGCCTCGCTCCTGTGGGTGCGGCTGTTCCTGCTGCGCGGCGAGGATGATGGCTCGGCGTCCTGGAACCGTGGTCCGCAGGCGGCCTCGCTGCCGCCATCCGACCGCGAGACGGCGAAAGGAGCGAGGCTGACGATCGCCGCCTTCCTGCTGGCGGGCATCCTGTGGATGCTCCCGTCGGCGGCGGCGGCGATCCTGGGAGCGTCCTCGCCGGTCGCGCAACGGCTCGCGGCACTCCTCCCGGAGTCGGCCGTGGCCCTGTTCTGCGCCGCGCTCCTGTTCGTGGCCCCCGTGGACTGGCGCCGCCGCCGCTTCGCGCTCTCGTGGCGCGAGGGGCGGCGCGTCAACTGGGGGATCATCCTGCTCTTCGGGGGCGGCCTGTCGCTCGGAACCCTCGCCGAATCGACCGGTCTCGCGCGCTGGGTCGGTGAGGGCCTGGGCGGGCTGGGACTGGCGCGCAGCGAATCGGGCCTGCTGTTCTGCGCCATTGCCCTGACGATCGTCGTCAGCGAGTTCGCCTCCAACACCGCCGCGGCGACCCTGCTCGTCCCGGTCGTCATCGCCGCCGCGCAGACGGCCGGCTTCGATCCGGTCCGCCCCGCCCTCGGCGTCGGACTGGCGGCCACCTGCGGCTTCATCTTCCCGGTCTCGACACCGCCCAACGCCATCGTGTACGGCACGGGTCTCCTGCCGCTGCGGCGGATGATTCCGGCCGGGCTGCTCCTCGATCTCACCGCGCTCGTGGTGATCTGGGGCGGGATGATGCTCCTGTCACCCGTCCTGCCGCGATGACGCGCTGGCTCGACAGGGCAGCGAGGCTGGCCGAAGGCCGCCTGGCTCCGGTCCTCGTCGGCGGCCTCGGATTCCTGGTCTTCGTCCGGACGCTCGGGCACGGTTTCGTCTACGACGACGGCCGCCAGGTGCTCGAGAACCCCTGGATCTGGAGCCCGCGGTACCTCCCGGACCTCCTCTTCAAGCCGGTCTGGGCTTTCGTCGACGGCGGCCCGTCCAATTTCTATCGGCCGGTGCAGACGCTGGTCCATTTCTGCGCCGCCATGCTGTTCGGCCGGGGCCCGTTCGGCTTCCACCTGCTCTCGGTGACGATGCACGCGCTGGCGTCGGCGGCTGCGCTGCTTTTCCTCCGTCGCATCACCGGCCCCCTGCGCGCCCTTCTCGCCGCCAGCCTGTTCGCGGCCTGGCCGATTCACGCCGAGCCGGTCGCCTGGGTCTCGGCCGGGCCCGACGTCAACGCGGCGCTGTTCCTCTTCCTGTGCTTCTGGCTATGCTGCGCCGTCCGATCCGGTGCCTTTCCCGAAAGGAGCCCTTGGCTGCTGTTGTCACTGGCGGGCACGGCCTTCTTCCTGGCGCTGCTCTCCAAGGAAACGGCGCTCGCGGCGCCGCTCATAGCACTCGCGCTAAAGGACCCACAGCGACCGGGGAATCCCGATCCGTCGCCCCCTCCGCCGGCAGGCGGCCGTGCGCGCGCCGTCCTGGCCTTCGGCTTCGTCTTCGCCCTGCCGCTCGCCGCGTATCTCGTCCTGCGCGTCCGGGCCGTCGGCGGCCTGTGGCCGGCCACGGCGCGGGCGGCGCTGTCGGGCGCCGAGGGTTGGGGCACCGCGCTCATGCTCCTGCCGCGCTACATGGCGCTGGCGTTTCTGCCGTGGCGCGTCGTTCCGGACCGCGTCGTGACACCCGCCGGGAGCCCGCTCGCGCCGGAGGCCCTGTGCGGGGCCGCGGTGGCGGCTGGTCTTGTCGCCGCCTGGCTCTGGCTCCGGCGCCAGTCGCCGCCGGCGGCCCTCGGCGTGACATTCCTGATCGTCCCTCTCCTCCCGGCGCTCCAGGTACGGTACTTCACCGGCATTCTGCAGGCCGACCGCTACCTCTACATTCCGTCGCTCGGCGCCTGCCTCCTGCTCGCCGAAGCGGCGGGCGGCCTGTTTCGGCGGGCGCGGGCGCCCGCGGCGCAGGCCGTCGTTGCCGCGGGCTGCTCCTGTCTCCTGCTGCTGGCGGCGGGGCGCACGGCGGTCGTCGTCGACATCTGGCGCGACAGCGCCACGCTGGGCCGGACCGGGATCTCCCTCGAGCCGCGCTCCATCACCATGCGGCTGGAGCTGATCAGCGCGCTCGACCACGCCGGCTCGACCGACGAGGCCTTGAAGGTGGCGCTCGAGGCGGCGCGCCTGGCCCCCGAGGACCGCCGGGCGACGGCGGCGGTCGCGGGGCTCAGGGCCCGAACGGCGGCGGAAGCGGGCGGCGGCGACCCGATCGCCATCTACCGGGAGGCTCTCGCCGCCGATCCGTACCGCGCCCACCTGTGGGTCGGGCTGTCGGCTGCGCTGGTGCGTGCGGGCCGCCCTCAGGAGGCCATCGAGGCCGCGGAGCGGGCCATAGCACTGGACCAGTTCAACCGCGCGGCGCACGTCAACCTCGGGACGGCGCGCGGCGAGCTGGGGGACTTCGCGGGGCAGGAACGCGAGGCTCGGCGGCTCCTGGAGTTCGACCCGCGATCGGCGGAGGCCTTCATGAACCTCGGCGCGGCGCGGCTGGGCCAGGACGATCTGGACGGTGCGCGGGAGGCGCTGCTCGAGGCCTCGGAGCTCGATCCCAACCTGGCCCGGGTCGAGTACTACCTTTCGTGGATCGCCTCCCGCCGCGGCGAGTCGGAGGAGGCGCTGTCCCGGGCTCGGCGCGCTACGGAGATCGACCCCGGAGACGACGAGGCCTGGAATCGCCTCGGGGTGGCGCTCGCGGGGATGGGGGATCGCGAGGCGGCGCGGCGCGCCTGGGAAAGGGCGACGTCCCTGCGGCCGGAGAACGAGCAGGCGCGCCGGAATCTCGAGCGTCTTGCCGGCGCGCCGCCTCAGGAGTAGCGTTCGCCCCATGACGACCCGCACCCGCCGTCGTTTCCTGGGGAGCCTGGCTGCTCTGGCCGGAGGGATGGTCCTGGCGGCTCCCGCCGTGCGCGGGAGCGGCCGCCCCCGGGTCGACGCGCTCCGTCTGCGGCGCAGGCTGGAGGGGTTGAGCCAGTTCGGTCGGCCTGCCGGGGGCTCCTTCGGCGACGGCGTCACGCGGGTCGGCTATTCCGACGCCGACGTGGCGGGCCGCCGTTTCACGATGGACCTCATGCGGGCGGCCGGACTGGACCCGCGGGTGGACGCGGCGGGCAACATCCTCGGCCGGAGGCCCGGCCGCGAGGACTCGCTCCCTCCGGTGTTGTTCGGCTCCCACATCGACTCGGTGCCCGAGGGCGGAAACTTCGATGGGGACGTGGGGAGCATGGCGGCCATCGAAGTCGTCGAGACGCTCCGGGATCATGGGACCGTCACGCGCCGGCCCCTGGAGGTCGTGATCTGGACCAACGAGGAGGGGGTCGCCTATGGGAACGGACTGTGCGGCAGCCGCGCCGCCGCCGGACGGCTGCTCCCCCAGGAGATGGGGCAGGCCTGGAACGGCGTCGTGAAGGCCGACGCCGTCCGGGCGATCGGGGGCGATCCGGACCGGATCGAGCAGGCCCGGCGGCCTCCGGGATCGTTCCACGTCTACCTCGAGCTGCACATCGAGCAGGGCGGGACGCTCGACAGGGACCGCGTCCCCATCGGCGTCGTCGAAGGGATCGTGGCGATCGACCGCTACGAGGCGACGATCCGGGGCTTCGCCAACCACGCCGGCACGACGCCGATGCCCGACCGCAAGGACGCCCTGGTCGCGGCGGCGCAGCTCGTCCTCGCCGTCCGGCAGATCGTCACGTCGGAGCCGGGGAGACAGGTGGGGACCGTCGGCCAGCTCTCAGTGACGCCCGGCGCCCCGAACGTCATCCCGGGGGTCGTCCGGCACACGATCGAGCTGCGCGATCTCTCGGAAGACAAGATCGCCCGCCTGGCGGACGCGATCCGCGCCCGCGCCCGGCAGATCGCCGCCGAGACGGGGACCGAGATCGACATCGCGCCTACGAGCCATCACAAGGCCGCGCTGGCGACCGGTTGGGTACAGGAGGCCATCGAGAAGGCCGCCGCGCGCCTGCGCCTGGCGACGAAGCGCCTGCCGAGCGGCGCCGGACACGACGCACAGATGATGGCACTCCTCGGGCCGATGGGCATGATCTTCGTGCCGAGCGTCCTTGGGATCAGCCACTCGCCGCGGGAAATGACCCGCTGGGAGGATTGCGCCAACGGCGCCAACGTCCTCCTCGAGACGGTGCTCGACCTCGCGGGTTGAAGCGACCTGCGCTTGACCGAAGCATCATGGGCGCGTAACCTTTCGCCGTGCGACAGCGGGCGACCCCGAACGCAATCCTGGCGTCGATCTTCCTGATCCTGCCGGCCCTCGTGGCCTGTGGCGGAGGCGCGCCTCCTTTGGCTCCCGCGGTCCCGCACGCGCTCGAGTTCATTCAGGACGACTGGCCGCGCGCCCTGGCCCAGGCGAAGACGGGGAAGGTGCCGGTCTTCGTCGAAGCCTGGGCCCCCTGGTGACACACCTGCCGCTTCGTGCGCGCGCAGGTCCTCAATGACCCCGCGCTCGCGAAGCACGCCGGGCGGTTCGCCTGGCTCTCGATCAACTCCGAGGACGCGCGTAACGCGGCCTTCATCGAAAAGGTTCCGCTCGACGGCTTTCCGACCTTCCTGGTGATCGACGCCGCGACCGAACAGGTCGCGCTCCGCTGGTACGGGAGCCTGACCGGGACGCAGTTCGAGCGGCTCCTGGACGACGGCGAGCGGGCGGTCGCCGCCGGCGGCGGGGAGCCGGCCGAGATGGCCCTGGCGCGCGCCGACCGGCTGCAGGCCGAGCGCAAGGCCGCCCTTGCGTCGAAGCAGTACGAGGAGGCGATCCGCCTGGCGCCCTCCGGCTGGGCGAGGCGCGGGAGAGCGGTCGAGTCCCTGATCTTCGCGCTCAGGAAAGCGGGCGAACTCGAGGCCTGCGCCGCGACGGCGCAGAAGGAATCGCCCGGCCTCGAGCGTGGGCCCTCCTTCGCCAACGCGGCGACAACCGGCCTCTCCTGCGCTCTCGACGCGCCCAAGGAAGCGCCGTGGCGCGCCGGGTCCCTGGCTGTTCTGGAGCCGCTGGTCAAGGAGAGCCTGACTCTCGACACGGTGCTGGCCGACGATCGGTCGAGCGCCTACGAGATGCTCCGGGACGCACGCCAGCAAGGCGGCGACGAGGCCGGCGCCCGCGAGATGGCCGCGGCCTGGCTGGGATTCCTCGAAACGGAGTCGGGCAAGGCCCCCGATCTCGAGACGCGCGCGGCCTTCGATTCGCACCGCGTCGCGGCGGCGCTGGCGCTCGGCGACCCGGCGCGGGCCGTCCCGGCGCTCCTCGCCTCGGAGCGCGACCTTCCGGACGATTACAATCCTCCAGCCCGCCTGGCGGTCCTGTACCGGGAGCTGGGCCGGTATGACGAGGCCATCGAGGCCGCGGATCGCGCCCTGGCTCGTGCCTACGGACCGCGGAAGCTGCGCATCTACGACACCAAGTCGCAGATCTACGTCAAGATGGGCGACGCCGCGTCGGCCAGGCGCACCCTCGAGGAGGGCCTTCGCTTCGCGGAAGGGCTGCCGACCTCGCAGCAGCCGGCTCGTCTCGTCGAGCAGCTCAGGAAGAAGCTGGCCGCAGGGGGTTGAGCCCGGGCGCTATGCGTCAGTACTTCACCATGTACTTCTTGGCCTCGAGGCAGACGCTGAACGCCTTCTTGAAGTTGGTCATCTGCTCGGCGGTCGCCTGCTGGGCCTGCTGGCCCTGCTTCTCGGCCTGCTGAGCGGCCTGCGCCTTCGCCTTCTTCGCCTTCCGGCGACCCGCGACCACGCCTGCCGCCGCGCCGATGGCCGCGCCCTCGCCGGCATCGTCGCTGGCGATCTCGCCGATGAGCGCGCCCGCCGCGGCCCCTTTCACGGCCCCGGAAGCTCCAGCGCCGGTTCCCGCTTTCTTGGCCTGCTCCTTCTGCTGCTCGGTCTGCTGCTGCTGTTGCTGCGCCTGCTTCTGGAGCTGGAACGGGTCCGTTCCCGTGTTCTGCACGCCCCAGCTGTAGCATTCGGACTCGTCCTTCGACTGCTGGCTCGCGTCCTGGCCCGTGGTCGGGAAGACGTACACGTCCATGGTCGCGGCCAGCGTCTTCGCGGGCGCGGCCTGGGCCGGCGGCACCGCGGCGGCCGGCGCGGGCGCGACGGTCTGGGCCAGCGGGACCGAGGTCCCGGCGATCGTCACGATCATGGCGTACACACCCCATCTCTTCATCGCCGCACCTCCTCGGTTCGTTCGGTTGCCGCGCTCCGTCACCGCGTCCCCCGTCTCGTCCTGCCGCCCGCTACCGCGCCGAGGACAGCGGCGTGCAGGCGCCGAACACCGCCACCGCCTTGTCCTCGGCCGCCACCGCCACTGAGAGCGCGCCCGTGGCCTCCGTGATCACGAAGCTGAAGGCGCGTCCCCGCTCGAATCCCTGCAGGACGATCGTTCCGCCCTCCCGGCGGAGATGCTCGATCGGCGTGGAGCGGTTCTCGCCGCTCGCCTTGGTTGTGCTCATCCGCTTCGACGCGAGGTCAATCTCGATGAACTGGGGAACGTTGACATTCCACGGCAGATCGATCACGCAATCGCCCGACTCGTTGCAGACCGTCACCTGCACCGAGGTGCAGAGGATGCGATTGATTCCGGTCAGATCGTCGGCGGCGGCCGGAATCGCGGCGGATGCGGCCAGGGCGACGAGGAGAACGACCCGGCGGAGAGCCCTGCGCACCGAAGTGGCCATACCTTCCTCCTTTCGTTCAGGGGAGTCGTATCCTAGCACCCTCGTCGCGCCGGAAGTCAAATAGAGCGGGCCGTTACGGCGAGAGGACGACGGCGCACGCGATGCCCCCCTGGTCGCTCTAACTTGTTGAGCCGTCGTTCTTTCTCCGGTGCCTTGCTGTTTCTCGCCAGGCACCTTAGATTACGGCATCGTGAGTCCGAACGCCCAGGAGACTGCCAAAGACGAGTCCGACGAGATTGAGGCCGAGTACGCTCTGGAGGCCCCCGCGACCTGTCCCTCCTGCAAGACCAAGGTCGCGAGCGTGCAGGTCGTCCGCCTCCTGCGCACGCGGGTGAATTTCACCTCTTCGCTGCCGCGCCGGGGCTACGCGGTCGTCTGCCCGAGCTGCCGCACGTTCATACCTGCGGCCATCGGCGGCATCCTGGGATAGCGGTCCGGCGACAACGACAGCCTCCTAGTTCCCAGGCGCCCGGCGGTAGACGCCGACGTTTCCATGCGTGGCGACGAGCTCCAGCCCCGGCGGGCTCCGCTTCATGAAGGAGAACAGCGCGACCGCCGCCGGGCGCATCTCACGGGCGATCTTCTCCAGAAGCCGATCCTCGACATAGGATCCCTGGCCGTAGTAGAAGAGCACGTCGTAACGAGAGAGATCCTCCCGGAAGAAGTCGCCCCGCCGGAGCCGCGCCCGACCGGACGGAACGAGGCCGCCGAGCCGCTTGCGGGCGCGCCGCGCGAGCCGGTCCATCTCCCGTTCGTACTCGATGCCGGTGGCCTCAGCACCCAGGAACGCCGCGAGAAACACGACCCGCCCGTCACCACTTCCCAGATCGAGGAACCGCCTCCCGGGCAGGACCTCGGCCCGGAAAGCAGGGATCAGATCGTCGAGCAGCGAGGGATAGAAGAGCCCCCTCCCGGTGACGTCCTCGGTCCTCAGGTACTGGATCTGCAGCCGGGGGTCGGATCGGACCGCCTCCGGGACGGGCCCCGACCGCCCGGTCATGCGGGCCAACAGGTCGGGCGGATACTCCGCGATGCAGGCGTTCTGGATGGCGCGGGCCGCGGCCGCCAGCCGGGCCGGCGGGATGGGATCGGAGTCGACAGGCGGCGCGCCGGGTGCATTGGCGGCGAGAGAGAGCATGAAGAGCAACAGCCCGAGCATCGGGAGGCGGACTCCGGCCTGACCGGCGAGGTTAACCCCGCGGCGAAGCGAGGGTCAAGCGCGTGAGGGGCGCTTGTGACGGGCCCGACGCTCTGTTACGCTTCGCCTCGCTTCCTCCGGGACCCTGCCATGCGCGGATTCAGGAACACCCTCAAGCATCTCGACATCCTCTCCCCTGAAGCGGAGGAGAAGGTGCACCTCGCCTCGATGCGGATGCTGCACGAGCAGGGCGTCGTGTTCGAGGACCCGAGGGCGCTCGATCTCCTGCGCCGCGCGGGACAACGGGTGAACGAGGACGAGCAGCGGGTCCGCTTCGAGCCCGGCTTCGTGGCCGAGATGGTCCGCCTGGCCCCGTCCGGCTTCACCGTGCACGCCCGGAATCCCGACAACGACGTGGCGATCGGCGGCGACGCCATCGTCTTCGCGCCTGTGAGCGGGCCGCCGTTCGTGGCCGATCGCGAGGGCGGCCGGCGCGACGGGACGCTGAAGGACCAGAACGACCTGGTACGGCTGTCGGAAGTCCTCGCCGTGATGCACCACGGTTGTCCTGAAGTCGCGGTCAAGGACCTGCCGGTCGAGACGCGCCATCTCGACATCCTCTACCACCAGATCCGGCTGAGTTCGAAAGGCATGATCGGCGACGCCTGGAGCACCCTGCGGGCCAAGGACCACATCGACATGATGGCGATCCTGTTCGCAGGCCTCGAGGGGCATTCCGCGACGTCCGCGCCCGGACAGGCTCCGCGGGACGCCCTCCGGGGGCGTGCGGTGCTCGTCGGCATCATCAACTCCAACTCGCCGCTGCGCTACGACCGGCCGATGGCGGAGGGGCTGATCGAGTACGCGGAGGCGGGCCAGGTCAACATCATCACGCCGTTCATCATGGCGGGGGCGACGAGCCCGGTGACCCTGGCGGCGGCGGTGGCGCAGCAGAACGCCGAGGCCCTGGCGGCCGTGGTGCTGGCGCAGGTGGTGCGCCCGGGCGCGCCCGTCCTGTACGGATCGTTCCTGACCGGCCTCGAGATGCGCACCGGGGCGCCGGCCTTCGGTCGGCCGGAGGCGGCCCTCGGCGTCCTGACGTCCGCGCAGATGGCGCGCCGGTACCGGCTGCCGTGCCGCGGCGGGGGCGTGCTGACCAACTCCAAGATCCCGGACCACCAGGCCGGCCAGGAGAAGATGAACATGCTGTGGCCCCTCATCCTGGGCGGCGTGCACTACGTCCTGCACGCCGCCGGATGGTCGGACGGCGGCCTGACGGCGTCGTTCGAGCAGATGGTCATCGACGCCGAGATGCTGGAGATGACGGCTCGTCTCTTCGAGGGGGTGCCGGTCGACGACGAGCGGCTGGCGCTCGAGGTGATCGGCCACGTCGGCGCGGGCGGTCACTTCCTGGGGGAGGAGCACACGCGCCGCCACTTCCGGAGCGAGTTCTATTATCCGACCCTGGCGGACACCGAGGCCTACGACGCCTGGGTCAAGAAGGGGGCGAAGGACGCCTACGCCCGCGCCACGGAGCGCTGGAAGAAGCTCCTGGCGTCGTACCAGGAGCCGACGCTCGATCCGGGCATCGACGCGGCGCTCCAGGAGTTCATGGCCCGTAGGAAGCGCGCGATCGAGGCGGACCAGTAGCCGGCCGCAGGCGGCGTCACAACGGGCGCCGGCCGCGCGTTCGCGCCCGGAAGACGACGACCCCGCTCCCCACCATCAGCACCGTCATCCCGACGACCTTGAAGACCGCCAGCATTTTGTTCGGCTCCTCGGGGGCGGGGAAGAGAGCCAGGACGATCGACACCGCCGTCGTCAGGAAGCCGATGGCGCCCACGAGGACGAGGACCCGCCGGGAGCCCGGAAAGCGGATGAGGCCCGGCTCCCCCTGGAACTGCAGCTTCATGCCGGCGGCGAACAGGAACAGGAAGGGGATCAAATAGATGACGACCATCATGCTGACCAGCACCTCGTAGGCCCCCTTCACCGTGGTGCCGGCCTGGCCCAGGACGATGAACAGGACGGTGACGGCCGATTGCGTCAGGAGGGCGATGTGCGGCGTGCCCCAGGTGCGGTGCAGGCGGCCGAAGGCCTTCGGGAGGTAGTGGTCGATACCGGCGACGAAGGGCAGGCGCGCTACGGCGCCCAGCCACACGCCGACGCTCCCGAGGCTGTGGACGACGAGGCAGACGGCTAGGACCGCCGTCAGGCCGCCCAGGGCCAGACGTTTCTCCATGACCGCCGCCGCCTCGACGATCCCCTGCAGGCCGCTCACCTCGCCCACGGGCAGCGCCACGAGCAGCGCCAGAGTCCCCAGGATATAGATGACCACGATGACCGGGACGGCGAGGAGGATCGCCCGCGGGATGGTGCGCCGCGAGTCGTCGATCTCGTCTCCCATGAAGGAGGCCGCCTCGAGGCCTGTCAGCGCGAAGGCGATGGTCGACCAGAAGACGAGGTTCCTGAGGCGCAGGTCGGGGACGAGCGACGTGGCCGACAGCTCCGTCGCCGACCCGTGCGCCGCCCAGGCCAGGAAGCCAGCGCCTATCAGGATACCGGCGGAGACCCAGCGCGCGTGCGCCCCCAGGTCGGACAGCCAGCGTCCCACGCGCATTCCCACCAGGTTCATGTGCGTCGCCAGGGCCAGGCCGGCGAGGGAGAAGAGGATGAAGTACGCCGGAGAGGAGGAGAGATGGCGCCAGCGCTCCCCTCCGACGTAGAGGGCGTTCCCGGCCGCGAAGTAGAGGACGCCCGGAAGGTAGGGGAGGTTGCTCATCCAGTACGTCCAGCCAGCCAGGAAGGCCACGCGGTCGCCGAACGCCCGCTTGCTCCAGAGGTAGAGCCCGCCCTCCTGCGGGAAGCGCGAGGCCAGGTCGATGATCACGCAGGCGAGGGGCAGGGACATGGTGGCGCACCCCAGCAGCCAGACCGCGAGAGACCCCGGTCCGGCCGCCGCCGCCGTGGCGATCCACTGCAGGTTCACTCCGGCGGTGACGAGGAAGAGGGTCACGTGCCGGAGGCGCAGCACCTTGGGGAGCTCGGGGGCCCCGTCGCGGGTCGACACGGCTGGCTAGTCTATGCCGGAGATCGGCTATCCGCGGTTAGAATGGAGTGGGTTCCTGACAATGAAGCGTGCACGACCAGGTCTCGAACGGGCGCCGGCGCGTCTCGCGCTTCTGGTCGCCGTCCTGCCGGTGGTCTTTGCCGCGGGCATGGCGTGCGGGAGCGGCGCGCGGGGCGAGGCGGGCCCGGCGCCCGAGGTCGCGCCGAAGTGGAACGGAGGAGCGATGGCGACGTACGTGAAGCCGAAGGACGAGGATCTGAAAAAGCGGCTGACGCCGATCCAGTACAAAGTCACGCAGCACGAAGGCACCGAGCCGGCCTTCGCCAACGAGTTATGGAACAACAAAGCCCACGGCATCTACGTGGACGTCGTTTCGGGGGAGCCGCTGTTCTCCTCCCTCGACAAGTTCGACTCGGGCACGGGATGGCCAAGCTTCACGCGCCCGCTCGCGCCGGAGAACCTGACGACGCGTCTCGACAGCAGCTTCTTCTCGGTCCGCACCGAGGTGCGCTCGAAGCACGCCGACTCGCACCTGGGTCACGTCTTCCCCGACGGCCCCCCGCCGACGGGGCAGCGGTACTGCATGAACTCCGCGGCGCTCCGCTTCGTGCCGGTCGAAAAGCTGGCAGTCGAGGGCTACGAGGCCTTCATCCCGATGTTCCAGAAGGAGGGCGTGCTGCCAGGCGGCGGTGCGCCCGCGGCGGCGAAGAGGGCCCAGCCGCTGCGTGAGACGGCGTTGCTGGCGGGCGGCTGCTTCTGGGGGATGGAGGAGATCATCCGCGAGATCCCGGGCGTCCTCGAAACGGTGGTCGGCTACACCGGCGGGACCACCCCCGACGCGACCTACGAGCAGGTGAAGACCGGGCGGACCGGCCACGCCGAGTCGATCCGCGTGGTCTTCGATCCCTCGGTCCTGTCGTACGAAGGACTGCTCGGCTACTTCTTCCGCATGCACGATCCGACGACGGCGAACCAGCAGGGGAACGACATCGGGACACAGTACCGGTCGGCCATCTTCTACGAGAACGAGGAGCAGCGGAAGACCGCCGAGGGGGTGAAGGCCCGGGTCGAGGCGTCGGGCAAGTGGAAGCGTCCGATCGTCACGCAGATCGTCCCGGCCACCGAGTTCTGGCCCGCGGAGGAGTACCACCAGGACTACCTGGAGAAGCACCCCGGCGGCTACACCTGCCACTTCCTGCGCGACTAGCTCGGTGAGACATCCGGGCTAGGTCACTGCAATTCGAGGGTCACGCGGGCGGCGTCGCCGACCGCGTCCTGGCGCAAGGCCAGGCGCTCGCCGGCGATCCCTGAGGCGGCGAGGCGATCGCGGACCGAAGCGGCGCGCGCCGCGGCCAGGGCCGCCAGATCGCCCGGGACGATCTCGATCCGTTCCAGCATCCAGGCTTCCAACTGGGCCGGCGTCTCCAGGGCCGCTTCATCCTTCCCCCGCGGATGGGTCGAAAGGAAGGTCTTGAAGGCGCGCTTCAGGAACTTGTTGTACTCGTCGGGATCGAGCGCCACCTTCTCCTCCGGCGTGGCCTCGCGCTCCCGCCGTCCCAGAGTGCGCCACTTCTCCTCCCGGATGAGCGCCTCGAGCCGGGCCTGCCGCAGGGCGTCGGGATCGGCGGTCCCGTCGGCGCCGCCCGCGATGAGGAGCGCCAGCCCCGGCCGCTCGACGAGTCCCTTCGCGAGCGCCTCGAGGTTGGCGAGGCTCTCGTCCGAGAGGTCGGCGCCGCCGGGGGCGAAGTCGACGACGCTCAGGTCGAGGTTCTCCTTGCCGGCGAAGGCACGCGCCAGAAGGGTGAACGGGGACGCGACCAGCTTCGTGAACACGTTGAGGATGGCCCGCATGATGAGGCGCCCGAGCCGGAACTTCGGGTCGTCCAGGCTCCCCTCGACCGGCACGTCGAGCTCGATCACGCCGTGCCGATCCCGGAGCAGCGCGAGGCCGAGGCGGACCGGCAAGTGGGTGGCGTCCGGGCTCTGGGTCTTCTCGCCGAGCAGGAAGGGATCGGCTTTGAAGACGTTGGTGCCCTTGAGGGTCCGCTCCTCCAGCCGGTAGCGCATGTCGAGATCGAGCCGGCCGCGCTGGAATTCGTAGCCCAGGTAGCGGGCTGAATACGGCCCGATCGGCTTCAGGTCGATCCCCTGCGACACGAGCGCCAGGTCGGTGAACACGTCGGCGCCCAGCGGATCGATCTGGCCTTCGAGTGTGACAGGGGCCGTGTCGTTGAGGCGCGCCGCCAGGTGCACCTCGGCGCGGGCCCCGGGTCGCGAGGAGAGCCCGGCCAGGCTCCCCTCGATGTGCGTCAGCGCCATGCTCACCGGCGGATCCATGCCCTCGTCCACGACGCGAATCTGACCGCCGCGGATACGCGCCCGCGCGATCCGCGTGTCGCCGGTCTCGGCCGGCGTCGCCTGAGCCTGTGGCGTGGCGTGTTCGGGAGCGGGCGGCGGCGCCGACGCGGGAGATGGGGCGGCCTCCTCGGTCGCCGGCGCGCCGGCGGCAGCGTCGGAACCTCCCGCGGCATCGCTCGCCGCCTCGCCGGAAGCCGCCGGCTCCTGGGGCCAGCGGAGCACCGAATAGACGTTGATCGCTCCATTCGGGGCCTGGATCAGCGTCAGCGACGGTGAGACCAGCGTCAGATCGGCCAGCCGCATGCGATTCTCCTGCAGCGAGTAGTCGATCCCCGCCATGGCGACACTCCTCCAGCGCAGGACCTCCTTGCCGCGCGGTCCGTCCACGGCCGCGAAGTTGTCCAGGCGGACGTCGCCGGTGAACGAGAATTGCAGCTTTTTGGGATCGATCAGGTTGGCCTTCGTCCTCCCGGAAGCGAAGAACGTGCCGGATCGGACCCGTAGGTCGAGCGCCGGCTCGACGTAGGGATCGACCGGCACGACGTCCAGACCTTCGAGCTTGACCGCAAAGTCCCCGTTCAGGCCGACGAGCGACACGTCGCCATCGACGTGGATCGTGCCCGCCTGGTTCCAGCGCAGGTCGAGGATCCCTTTGGCGGTCGTTCCGAGGACGTTGTCGGCGCCGTAGATCTTCAGGTTGACCTGGTCCAGGTGGACGCGGACCGGTCGTGGCGGTGCCAGATCTTCGGCGTCCACGGTGTAGTCGCCGAAACCGATCTCCGCGATGGTGACGGTCGGAGCCGCCGACGCGGGGGCTGCCTGGGGCGCGGCCGGGACCGGAGCACCGGCTTCCCCGGCGGGGGACTTGACATAGAAGGGCAGCAGCATCTCCAGCAGATTGACCCGACCATCCGCCGTCTGCCGCAGCAGGATGCGGCCGCCGCGGGTCGCGATCCGGCGCACGGAGAGGGAAGTCGTGAGGAGATCCAGGTCCGCTCCTTCGATCTCCATGATGGGGGACTCCGCGGCGATCTCCTCCTTCTGATGCTCCGACAGGCGGATGTCGTGGAGGACGGCGGAGGCGCCGACGAGCCGCAGGATGTGCTCCTTGGGGCCCCATGCGAAGCGGTAGCGGGACGAGAGATCGACTGTGCCGCCGCGGATGTCGAAGGGCACCGTGCCCCGGTAGTAGGGCTGGTACTTGGTGAGCGCGATCCTTTCCAGCGCGAACTCCCCTTCGGAGCGCAGGGGGCCGAGGGCGATCAGCCCGCGCCAGGAGAACGTCTCCCCCGACTCCGTGCTGCCGCGGAAGGCGTAGGTGCTGTTCTCGTCGCTCCGCGTGGTGAAGTCGCTGAGGTCGAGGCGCAGCGGCCCGAAGGTGCTGGTGAAGGCGCTGCCCGTGGATCGATCGACGAACGACACGCTGGCGTCCTCGATGCGCAGGCGCCGGATGCGGACGACCGGCGGGGAGCCGGCCGGCCCCGCGCCTTCCGGCTGTGCGCCGAGCTTGCGGACGATGTCGTCGATGTTGAGGGTCCCGTCCTGTCCCATGGCGAGCCGGGCCGCGGCCCCGATCAGGCGCACGTCCTTGAACACCCATTCGCGCTTCAGGATCGACAGCACGGGATCGAAGTTGACTCCCAGTCGATCCCAGCGCACGAGCGGCGCGCCGTCGGGGTCCGTGATCGCCAGGCCTTCGATCGAGGTCGAGAAGGCGAACGGGTTCACGCGCAGGCGGGCCAGCGTCACGCGCCGCCCCAGCCAGCCGCCCGCGATCGTCTCGATCCGCGGGCGGGCGATCGCCGGCAGAAGCAGGAACCCGGCGAGGGCGTAAAGCAGTAGCAGGCACGCGCCGATGAGCGCCCTGCGTGTCCAGGGTCCCAAGGCGGAGAGGAGCCGTTGGCGCGCGGGCGGAGTGTCGCTCATCTGCCGGGGCCGTTAAGAGACCTGGATTTCAGCACACTCGGCCGGTCCGGCACAAGCGAACGCCGTCTTCGACCGCCGGCCGGCGCGCCCGGGTTACTTCTTGGCCCCCTGACCGGTCAGGGCGACCCGGTTCTCCTGGGCGACGGTTATCATCTTCGCCGCCCTCGCCTTGAGGGCCTCGGCCTGGGCGTTCAGCTCCTGCGCCGGTGCCTGCAGCGCCGCGATCGTCTCCGGGCCCAGATCGCGCCCCATGAGCGTCACCTGGTCCTGGAAGCTGGTGAGGAATTGGGAGTACAGTTCCCGCGCCCCCGTGAGGGCCTCCGACATCTTCTCGTAGCGCGCCTTGGCGGCGTCGAGACGCTGCTGGCTGACCTGGCGGATGCTGTCGCTGGTGTAGGTCCCGATCTCCGCCTCCCACCCCTTGAAGAAGTCGGCCGATTTCGCCTGCATCTGGTCCCAGAGGGCCGCCCGCGAGGAGCGCTCCTTCTGGATGCCGTCCAGGATCTTCGCCAGCTTCTTGTGGGCGCTCCGGGGGTCTTTCTCCTGTCCCTGGACGATGAGGTTGTAGAGGCCGAGCGCCTCGTTCAGCTCGGTCCTGGTATTCTCGATCGATTTCTTCGCCTCGTCAGCCTTCTTCTGCAGGTCGGCCGCCTTCCTGGAGGAGTCGAGCGCCGCCGCCGAAGCCACCTCGGCCCGGGCCGGTCCGGCCGCAAGCCCCGCCATCAGCGCCACGGCCGCCGCCATCACCCCTGCCATCCTCCACCCGCGCGGACCCGCTTGTGTCGGCCTCATCGTGTTTCCTTATCCCTTCAGACCGTGATCTGACCCCGCAGGTACTCGACGGCGCGCCCCGCGATGGTGACGCGCTCGCCCTTGTCCTCGCAGAAGAATTCGCCGCGCCGGCGGGAGACTTGGACGGCATGCAGACGCTTCTTGCCGAGCCGCCGGCTCCAGTAGGGAACGAGGGTGCAGTGCGAGGAGCCGGTCGCCGGATCCTCCGGCACGCCGGCGCGGGGCGCGAAGAAGCGCGACACGAAGTCGCACTCCCGGCCTGGGGCAGTGACGGCGACCGCGAAGGTGTCGAGCCGCTTGAGCGCCGCGAAGTCGGGCTGCAGGGCCTCGACCGCCTCCTGGGTGTCGAACACCGCCACGAGGTCCCGGCTCCGCTGGACCTCCCTGGGCTTCGAGCCCAGCGCCACCGCCAGGGCGGGGTCGGCCGCCGCGGGCTCGGGTGGGCGGGCCGGGAAATCCATCGCCAGGAGGTCCCCGTCGCGCGCCACGGAGAGTGTGCCGGCCTTGTATCGGAAGACGATCGGTGAGGTGCGCGCCAGGCCGTGGTGGTACAGGACGTGCGCGCTCGCGAGCGTCGCGTGCCCGCAGAGATCGACCTCGATGGACGGCGAGAACCACCGCAGGCCGAAGTCGCTTCCTCCTGTCAGGACGAACGCCGTCTCGGCGAGGTTGTTCTCGCCTGCGATCGCCTGCATCGTCTCGTCCGGCAGCCACTCCTTCAGGAGCACCACCGCCGCGGGGTTGCCGCCGAACAGCCGGCCGGTGAAGGCGTCGACCTGGTAGATGGGCAGTTCCATGGCACGCTCCTCAAAAGTTTCAGTCGGAGTTCAGGCTCCGCAGGACGTCGGGCGAGGTGACCAGCCCCACCGGGTAGAGCCCGATCCGGTCGTCCCACCAGGGAGAGCGCCTGAAGAAAAAGTCGAGGCGCCGCTTCGGGTCGGCCGCGAAGGCGGGATCGGCGAGCGCCTTCTCGAACTCCGCGCGCAGGGTCGGATCCCTGTCCATCATCTCGCGGGCCACCCGCTCCATGACGTAGGCCTCGGCGAACTCTTTCTGCTCGAAGATCGCGTCGAAGAAGCCCCAGGCGGCGAACGAATCGGGGCCCTGCGGCTCGAGCAAGTGGACGGCGACCGCCGAGGCCCGCTGATCGAGCGGGACCACGACCGATCCCGCGGGGAAGGCGCGGGACAGGCCGCGCAGCCGCTCGGTCTTGAAGGTCAGCGGGTGGCGCCCCTCGAACGGCTGCTCCTGCCACTTCGGCTCCGACAGGCGGTAGCCGTCGCAGGTCGCCGTCAGCGGCTTCGCCAGGCGGCGCGTCACAACACCGTGCAGGCGCAGCACCTCGATCGCCTCGGTCCACTGCGGCGGCACGAGGTAGGCGAGCGGCTTCTCCACGGCCAGGGTCACCTTGTAGTCGTCGAACCGGTCGAGGCCGAGATCGAGCGGTGCCGAGCCGTAGGCGACCATCATCCCGCCGGAGACGGCGCTCGGCTCGCGACGGTACTCGACACCCTTGAAGTCGATCCGGCGCGCCTTGTCGGTAGCCTCGAACTGGAGCGGCAGCGGCCCCGGGCGCGCCGCCTCGGCGTCGGCCTGGCGGACAGCCGATCGCAACGCTTCCGGGTCGCGGTGGATCTCCTCCAGGAGGGCGACGACCATGTCGTACGTGGCGACGACCCGCGTCCGGTAATCCTTGAGCATGTGGGTCTCGATGAGAAACCCGGGGCGGTTCTGGAGGTTCGCGTATCCCGTGGAGAAGCGCGGCGTCGCCACGCCACCGGTGAGGCCCTTGGCCGGATCGCCGTCGTCCTTCAGGAAGACGTACGGCGAGGACAGGTGGCCCTTGGCGTCGAACGCGGGCATCGCCCGTCCCAGGACCGACGCGTCGACCCAGGCGGCGATCGGCCGCGGAACGCTGGGGCCGGACTCGATGACGTAGGTGAGGTCGTAGCGGTAGTCGGCCCCGTCGGTCACGTGGGCGTCGATCATCAGGTCCGGCCGCCAGGAGGTGAACGTCCGGAGCCAGGCCCGTGTCTCCACGGCGTCGGCTTTCATGTAGTCGCGGTTGAGGTTCAGGTTGCGCGCCGTGGTGCGCCAGCCCATTTCCTTCGGGCCGTTCTGGTTGATCCGGTTGGAGGGACCGAAGCGCTCGTGCCCGTCGACGTTGTAGATCGGCATGAAGAGCAGAATGGCGCGGTCCAGGAGCGCCGCCCGCTCGCGCGTCACCGCCATGTCGCGCAGGAGCATCAGGCCGGCGTCCTTGCCATCGATTTCGCCGGCGTGGATGCCGGCCTGGAGGAGGACGATCGCCTTGCCGGTCCGCGCGGCCGAGGCCGGGTCGAAGGCACGATCCTTCGAGGCGACGACGAGCGTCAGGTCCCGTCCCTCGCCACTCGTGCCGAACGAGGTCACGCGGATCCAGGGGGAGGCCTTCTCCAGGCGGTGCAGGTAGGCGAGCGTCTCCTCCTCGCGCGGCGTCTCGGAGAACGCGGTGGCCTCGGCCCGGGTGCGCCAGTCCGGCGGAGTCGTGGCAGCCGTCGCCCGCCGGGCCGGCGCTCCCAGGAGCAGAGCGCCCAGGAGGGAGGCGGCCAGGAACGGGGCGCCGGACGCCACGGCGCCAGCGGCCGGCACGGACGCGCGCTTCATCCCTCGGATTTCCCGCCGAGCAGCGAGGGCCTGTCCAGCGAGCCAAACCCGCCGCCCTTCTTGCGGTAGTAGTTGCGGATCTTGGTCCACGCCTCGGCGGCCGACTCGGCGAAGCGGAACAGGTTGAGGTCCTCTTTGGCGATCACCCC
>DASRJX010000172.1:0-28416 GCA_035649235.1 Candidatus Cryosericum sp. | reverse complement strand
CGAGGACCACTGGCTGCTTCCTCATCTGAGAGGACGCCTCGCCGCGCTGGAGGGGGACGCCGGCGAGGCGCGGAGGCGGTACCAGCGCGCGGTAGCCGAGGTCGGGAGCCTCCGCAGCAGCGTGCGGCCGGCCCTCTGGCGCGCGGCGCTCATGGAGGATCGGATCGCGCCCTACCGGGCGCTCGTGCGCCTGCTGCGGGATCAGGGGGAGATCGACGCCGCCTGGAGCGTCGCCCGCGCCGCCAAGGCCCGGACCTTCGTCGAGGGCCTCGCCCTCCCCGGCCTGGAATCGGCGCCGACGGCGTCCCAACAGGAGGGGCTCGAGATCCTCCCGGCATCGGTGCGCCTGGAGCCCGCCTGGTCACGGAATGAGCGCGCGGCATGGGGTGAGTCCTGGTCCGACCGCGAGGCGTCCTCGGAAGGTAGTCCCACGAGCGCGGGCCGGCTGCGGGCCCTGCTGCGGGATGATGAGCGACTGATCGATTTCTTCGTCGACGGCCGCGAGGTCACGGCCTGGAGACAGGCGATGACCCGGCTGGGATCGGCGCTCTTCGATCCGCTCGCGGCCGACCTGGCGGGCGCGCGCCACCTGATCGTCGTTCCCGGGGGGGCGCTCAACGGCGTCCCGTTCGCGGCGCTGGAGGTGCAGGGGGAACGCCTCGTCGATCGCTTCCGGCTCACCGTCCTGCCCGCGGCCGAGGCACTGCTGTCCCGCCGCCGACGCGCCATTGGCTCAGGAGCGCTGGTGATGGGAGACCCGGCTTCGGGTCCGTCGCGGCTGCCCGCAGCCGCGCGGGAGGCGCAGGCCGTCGGAACCATCGCCCGCGGCTCCAGTATCCTGACGGGCGCCGGCGCGACCGAGGCCGCGTTCCGGGCCCTCGCCCCGGGCAAGGGTTGGATTCACGTCGCGGCGCACGGGCGCATCGATCGGATCGCCCCCACGCGGACGCACCTCGCCCTGGCGTCGGGCGGAGGGGAGGACGGGCGGCTGGAGGTGGGCGAGGTCGCGACGATGGACCTCGTCGCGTCGCTCGTCGTCTTGAGCGGCTGCGGGACAGGAATCGACGCGGGGCTGGCGCGCGGCGACGCGCCGGCGGACGAGCGCGCCGGCCTGCCGCGCGCATTCCTCCAGGCCGGAGCGGGCACCATCGTGTCGAGCCTCTGGGAGATGGACGACACAGCGGCCGCCGCTTTGATGCCGCGGCTCTACTCGCGCTTGCGCTCGCTCGCCCCGGACGCCGCCCTCGCGGACCTGCAACGCGACCTCGCGGCCGGCCGGGTTCGCGACGAGGACGGCGTTCCGCTCGACCATCCGTACTACTGGGCCGGCCTCTTGGCGTGGGGGGCCGGATTCGCCCCGCCCTCGCCTGCGGCGGACTGACCGCCGAGCCACGGCGGTCCCGTACTCGACCATCCTCCTTCTCGTCCCTACCTCTGGCATTTTTTGTCCGTTTAGGTTCCATAGACAGCCGAAATGAGATCCGGGCGCTGACCCGGATGGTTCCGTCGCCGCCCGTCCGCCGGGCGGGGATCGTCGTGCTCGCGGACCCTGAGGCGGGTCCGCCGGAGGGAGGACAGGATGATGCGTCGTCTCGCCTTCTCGATGGCTCTGGTGATCGGCTCGTTCGTCGCCCCCCACGCCGCGTTCGGCGCGCAGGCCAACGCGGTCCAGGTCACAATCGATCCCAAAAGGGGATTCCCGGGCGTCGACTACGCCGCCTTGATGGAGATCGGCCCTTGGGACGATCGCAACTACCAGCTCACGGCCGATGATCTCGCGCTCCTCGCTCCCAACGAGCGCGAGCAGCACGACGCGATCCCGGCCTTCTTCCGCGTCGAGATGCGGCGGGCGACGCCCGGGCTCCGCCGCACGGGCGTGGCCCAGTACCCGCGGAGCGCGCTGCAGATCTTCGAGCTGCTCTACGGCGGCTACCTGATCGACGGCAAGCTCTACCGCAGGGCGGTCCGGACCGGCGCCACCTACATGGTCCTCGACGAGGACAGCCCGGTCCCGCTCGCCGTGTGGGAGGCCGAGGCGCTGACCGGCGACGTGCGCGTCAGCTCGCCGGAAGGCGCCGCCGAATCGGCGATCAAGATCCACCCTCTGGACACCAACAAGGTGATCGCCGGCTCGAACGGCCCGGGCTCCGGCCAGGTCATGCACTACTCGGTGAACGGCGGCTCGTCCTGGACCCAGGCCGCTCCGCTGCCGCTCGGATCCACGTGCTGCGACCCGACCGTGGACTGGTCGTCCGACGGCGCCAAGGCCTACGCCTCGGCGCTCGGCTCCTGCAGCTTCTCGGGCTGCCAGGTCTGGGTCTACCGTTCGGCCGACGGCGGGCAGACCTGGATCGACTTCCAGACCGTGACCCCCGGGGATCCGCGCCGCGAGGTGACGACGGGCGGCGTGTCGGACAAGGAGTACATCCACGTCGACAAGTTCGCGGCCTCGCCGCGGCGGGACAACGTCTACCTCACCTGGCACGACTTCAACATCATGAAGTTCTCACGCTCGACGGACCTCGGAAACACCTGGAGCGCGCCCCTGTCGCTGTCGGGGAGCGGCCAGGAAGGGATCGGCAGCGACATCGCGAGCGACAAGAACGGCAACATCTACTACTTCTGGCCGGCCTTCAACGCGCGGCAGATCCTGGTGCGCAAGTCGACCGATGGCGGCGCCAGCTTCACGCCGTCCGTGATCGTCTCCGGCACACAGGCCAGCTTCATCTTCCCGATTCCCGCGATGGAGACCCGGGAGGCGTTCCTCTACGTGTCGGCCGACGTCGATCTGACGAACGGTCCGTACGCCAACCGCATTTACGCCGCCTGGACCGACACCACGGGGCCGCCCTCGGGGGTGCCGGCCAACAACCACGGCCGCATCCAGGTCGCCTTCTCGGCCGACGGCGGCGCCACCTGGAGCCTCCGCACGCCTCACGGGACGGCCGACGCGGCCACGGTGGACCGCTTCCACCCGTGGGTCGGCGTCGGCCCCGACGGCACCGTCCACGTTATCTTCTACGACACGCGGCTCGATGCCTCCCGCACCAGCGTCGACCTCTTCTACAGCAAGTCGACCGACGGCGGGAACACCTGGGCGGCGCCGATCCGGCTCAGCAGCGTCACCTCGCCGCACATCGAGGACGGCTTTCAGCTGGGGGACTACAACGGCCTCGACGCCATCGGCAGCCAGGTCATCGGCATCTTCACCGACAATCGCAACGAGTCCGGCGGCGCGGCGGACTCGGTCGATGTCTACGCGGCCGCGGCGCCCGCTGTCTGCACGCCGCCGCCCGCGCCGGCCGGCCTGAGTGCGACGACTGCGGGCGCGACGCAGATCAACCTGGCCTGGGGCGCGGTCGCCGGCGTGACCGGCTACCACGTGCTCCGCGGCACCGCTTCCGGCGGGCCCTACACGCAGATCGGGGCGGTCCTCGCCCCGGCCACGACCTTCTCGGACACGACGGTCGTCAGCGGCACGACCTACTACTACGTCGTCCGCTCCCATGTCGGCAGTTGCGAGTCGGCCGACTCGAACCAGGCCTCCGCGGTCGCCGGCTATCTGGCGTGCGTCGTCGACATCGGCGCGGGAACCAGCTCCTGCGCCGGGGCAATCACGGTGTTGTCGAGCGCGGGCACGCAGCGAGTCCTGCGCGCCAACACCGCGGGCTTCCAGCGCCTCGACGCCTTCGTCGACCTCTGCAACCCGACGGGGTTCTCGTTCCACCTCGGCGACTCGCCGACCAACGACGGCTTCGGCGGCGACGCCATCTCGACGCAGCACGACGCCGAGGCGCACTTCAGCGGCACCCAGCTCGCGGTGTACGACGACGACTTCGGCGACCTGGTCGCGGTCGAGCAGTCCGCCATCGCAGCGATCGGCTGCTACCGTGTGCAGTGGAGCGCCATGGAGAACACGCTCCTGTTCGATAACGATGGGAACCCGGCCGATCCTCCCAAGACGAGCGTCGAGTCGTACGAATTGTTCGAGCTGGCGCCCTACGCGGAGAGCGACAGCGAGGACCCCTCGGGAGCCGATGCGAGTTTCTGGTACGTCGGTCTCAACCGGACCGTGTTCAACCCCAGCCGGACGGGGGCCGGCGTCACCAAAGCCTGCTTCGTGTTGAGCGCCACCACCGCTCCGGCGCCGGCGACGCTCAGTGCCCTCTGCCCGTGAGCCCATGCGCCGAATGCGACGAAAGGAGATCCCGATGAACGCGAAGCGAAACCTCCTCGGCCCGATCGCCCTCGTCCTGGCGTGCGCGGCGCTGGCCGGCCCCTCGGCCACGACGCCGGCCGTGGCGGGCACGCTCGGAACGACCTATTACACCTGCACGGTCAACATCGCCTCGGGCACCAACGACTGCACCGACAACATCATCACGGCCACCACGACCTCGGGGATCTACCGGGTGCTGCGGGCCGACCTCGCCGCGGGCTACCAGCGCCTGGACGTCTTCGTCAACGTCTGCGCCCCGACCAACTGGTGGATCCACTTCGGCGATTCGCCGACGGACAACGGCTTCGGCGGCGACGGAGCGACGACGCGGCACGACGCCGAGGCCTACCTGCTGGGGAGCCAGTTCCAGATGTACACCATGGACAATCCCCGCGGCAACTCCTGGCCGTCGTACAGATCCGAGGCCGTCACCGCGACATCCGGCTGCTACCGCGTTCAGTGGGCGATCTACGAGAGCCGAGTGATGTTCGACGACGACTCCAACCCGGCCGATGCTTTCCGGGTGGACGTCACCTCGAGCCGCGGCTTCGAGCGCTCCCCCTACGCGGAGGCCGACTCGGAGGACCCGACCGGCGCAGACTCGAACCTCTGGTACGTCGGGTTGAACCGCACGGTCGGCTCGGCGGGTCGGGTCGGGACCGGGGTCAACAAGGCCTGCTTCGTGCTGAGCACCACGACCACGCCCAGCGCCGCGGTGCTCAGCGCGCTCTGTCCCGATGCTCCACCGGGCGGCGGAGGAGGCAAGGTGCCGATAGAGATCGAGTGAATCCGCCGGCTGACGAGTCGCGGAGTCGGACGTGACCGGCGGAGGAAGCTACTCGACGGTGACGGACTTCGCCAGGTTGCGCGGCTGATCGACGTCACAGCCGCGGCGCAGGGCGATGTGGTAGGCGAGGAGTTGCAGGGGCACCGAGGCCAGGATCGGCGTCAGCAGGTCCAGGGTCACGGGGATCGTGAAGGTTCCCGAGGCGCGCCGGCCGATCTCCTCGCGCCCTTCGTGGGTGATCAGGATGACCGCGCCGTCGCGGGCCCGGGCCTCCTCGACGTTCGACATCATCTTCTCGAACAGGGCGTCGCCGAACACCAGCGCCACGATCGGCAGGTTCCGGTCGATGAGGGCGATCGGCCCGTGCTTCATCTCTCCGGCCGGATACCCTTCGGCGTGGATGTAGGAGATCTCCTTCAGCTTCAGCGCACCTTCGAGTGCTATCGGATAGTTGATGCCGCGCCCGAGGTAGAGGAAGTCGGAAGCCCGGAAGAACTCCTTGGCGATGTCCTCGACCTGGGCGTCCTTGGCGAGGATCTGCTCGATCTGGGTGGGGATGTGCAGCACGGCGCGGATCAGCTCCTTGGTCTGGTCCGGTGACAGCGTGCCGCGCTCCTGGGCCAGGTAGAGGGCGAACAGGTACAGCGCCGCGATCTGGGCCGTGAAGGCCTTGGTCGAGGCCACGCCGATCTCCGGCCCGGCGTGGGTGTAGAGGACGCCCTGCGCCTCGCGCGTCACCATCGAGCCCACGACGTTGCAGATGGCGAGCGTCTTGAGGCCGCGCGCCCTCGCCTCGCGTTGAGCGGCCAGCGTGTCCGCCGTCTCCCCGGACTGGCTGATCACCATCAGGAGGTGATCCTTCTCCAGGATCGGGTTGCGGTAGCGGAACTCCGAGGCGATGTCGACCTCCACGGGGAGGCGCGCCAGCCGCTCGATCATGAACTTGCCGACGAGCGCCGCGTGCCAGGAGGTGCCGCAGGCCACGATGTGCAGCTTCCGGCAGTCGCGGAACTCCTCCGGCGAGATCTCCATCTCGTCCAGGAAGATGCGGCCCGAGTCCTGCGACACGCGGCCCAGCAGCGTGTCGCGGATGGCGCGCGGCTGCTCGTAGATCTCCTTCAGCATGAAGTGTTTGAACCCGGCCTTCTCGGCCATGATCGGGTCCCAGGTGATGCGCTGCACGTTCTTGCTCAATATGCGCCCGGCCTGGTCGCTGATGACGACACCGCCGTCGGTGACGACCGCCATCTCGCGATCGTCGAGGAAGAAGACGTCGCGCGTGTGGTGCAGGATGGCGGGGACGTCGGAGGCGACGAAGTACTCGTCCTTGCCGAGGCCGATCACGAGGGGCGGCCCGTTGCGCGTCGCGACGATCTTCTGTGGATCGGTCGACGACACCGCCGCGAAGGCGTACGAGCCCGACAGCCGCGGCACGGCGCCCCGCACGCCGTCCTCGAGCGACATGCCGGGCCGGCCCTTGCGAGCCTCCTCGATCAGGTGCGCGATCACCTCGGTGTCGGTCTCGGTCGCGAACTTGTGGCCGGCCGCCTGCAGCTCCCGCTTCAGGTCCTTGTAGTTCTCGATGATGCCGTTGTGCACCACCACCATCGATCCGGAGCAGTCGCGGTGCGGGTGGGCGTTCTCCTCGGTCGGGCGGCCATGCGTGGCCCAGCGCGTATGGCCGAGCCCGAAGGTCCCGTCGAGCTGCATGAGGCGCAGGTTCTCCTCCAGCTCGCGCAGCTTGCCCGCGCTGCGGACCACCTGGATGTCCTTGCCGTTGATGACCGCGATGCCTGCCGAATCGTAGCCGCGGTATTCCAGCCGGCGCAGCCCGTCGAGGATGACGCTGCTGACCTTTCTATGCCCGATGTAACCGACGATTCCGCACATGGTGGCGGTCAATATACGCCTGCGAATCCATCCGCGGCAAGGTCCGGAGGACCTAGCCGCCTTCGCGGCTCGGGCCGTTGCGGCGGGCGGCGGGGCCGAAGCGGCGGGCCCAGCCCTCCTTGGTCTCCTGCCGGGCCCGCGACAGGGCGAGGGCGTGCGAGGGGACGTCCTTGGTGATGGTGGACCCGGCGCCGACGAACGCGCCGCGCTTCACCCGAACCGGCGCCACGAGCTGCGTGTCGCTGCCGATGAACACGTCGTCCTCGATGATCGTGCGGTGCTTGGCGACGCCGTCGTAGTTGCAGGTGATGGTCCCCGCGCCGATGTTGACGTCGCGGCCGATCTCGGCGTCCCCGAGGTAGGCGAGGTGGTTCGCCTTGCTGCCGCGGCCCAGCCGCGACTTCTTGGTTTCGACGAAGTTGCCGATGCGGGCGCCCTCGTCGAGCGTCGTGTCCGGCCGCAGGTGCGCGAAGGGGCCGATCCGGCAGCCTCGCCCGACGCGCGACGAGGCGATGACGCTGTAGGGCAGGATCTCGGTGCCGTCGCCGATCTGGCAGTCGAACAGGCGGGATCCGCAACCGATGCGCACCTCCGCCCCGATCCGGGTGTCCCCCTGGATCATCACGCCCGGCTCGATGGTGCTGTCGCGGCCGATGGTCACCTGGGTGTCGATGTAGGTGGAGCCCGGGTCGATCAGGCTGACGCCCGACAGCATCAGCGCGTCGGCCTTGCGCTTGTAGAGGGCGAGCGCCGCGGCCGCCAGCTCGCGCCGATCGTTGACGCCGAGCACCTCGCGCGACTCAGGATGGCGGTAGGCGGCGATCTTGCGACCCTCCTTGCGCAGGATCTCGACCAGGTCGGTGAGGTAGATCTCCCCCTGGGCGTTGTCGCGCGTCGCCTGCCGGAGCGGCCGGAACAGGGCCTGCGAATCGACGCAGTAGATGCCGCAGTTGATCTCCTGCGTGGCCCGCTCCTCCGGCGTGGCGTCCGTCTCCTCGACGATCCTGGAGACGTCGCCGCCGTAGTTCCGGATGACCCGGCCGTAGCCGTGCGGCTCCGGGATCACCGTGGTCAGCAGGCTGAGCGGCGCGCCGTGCGACCGATGGAAGGCGACGAAAGTCTGCAGCGTCTCGGGCCGCAGCGAAGGCAGGTCGCCGTTCAGGATGAGCACGTCCCCCTGGTGTCCCTGAAGCTGGCGTTCGGCGCACAGGACGGCGTGCCCGGTGCCGAGCTGGTCCTTCTGGAAGGCGAAGGCGATCCGCTTGTCGTGGTCGCCGATGGCGCCGCGGACCTCGTCCGCCTGGCTGCCGATGACTACGACCGTGCGGGCCACGCCCGCCCCCTTGGTCGCCTCGATGACGTGGCGCACCATGGGGCGCCCCGCGACGGCGTGCAGCAGCTTCGACGTCCGCGACTGCATGCGCTTGCCGAGGCCTGCGGCCAGGATGAGGGAGAGCAGCTCGCGCTTGCGATCCGAAGCCGGGCCCTTGCGTCCGGTCGGATCGTGGTGCGCCACCTCCGACACGGCCCCCATGGGCCGCAGGGGATAGACGCTGTTGCCGGGAGCAGCCAGCGAGGCGCCCGCGCCCGCGGCGGGTTTCGTCCCCGGGGGCGCGGGAAGGCCGACGCCCGCCGGCCGCGGCGGCGTCAGCACCGGGTGCGCGATGCGTGTGACGGGTGGCGGGGATGCCGGGGGAGGCGTGGCCGGCGCGCTGCGGCGGGGCCGCGACGACCGGGATCCTCGCGGACGCACCGCGCGCCGTTTCGTGCGCGACGGGGGCTTCTTCCTGCGAGTCTTCCTCACGGCACGACCGGACGCCCGTCTACTCCTCGGGGTAGATCAGGCTCTGGAAGCCGTCATCCCCGCGGATCGGCTCGAAATCGGGATCGTTCTGGGCGAAGACGCGGTTCGTGGTGTTGATCCCGATCGCCTCCTGCAGGTGCTTCAGGGCCTGATCCCGATCTCCCTTGAGGGCGCGGGTCGACGCCATGACGTAGTGCGCCCTGTCGTCCCTGGGATTCGCCTGCAGAGCCCGATCCAGGAACTCCACAGCCTCGTCGTAGTTGGCCTCGTTCGCCTTCAGCACGCCGAGGTAGAACATCTCCTCCGGTGCGCGGTGCGAGGCAGCCTTCTTCTCCTGCATCAGGTTCCGGCAGACGCGGACGTACATCTGGGCCCGGTCGAGAAGCTCCTTCTCCTGGGGGAACCCATCGAGGATCGCCTGGAAGTGTCCCAGTGCGTCGCCGTAGCTCTGCTTGTGCAGGTTCTGGAGTCCGCGTTCCATCTCCTTGATCGCCTTCTCCTGGATGTTCCAGGAGTTGGCGGTGCCGGTGGCCGGCTTGGGCTTCACGACTTTTTTGGCTGCCTTCTTCATCGGTCTCCGTTCATCGCCGTGCGGGCCAAAGCACCGGACGGGTCGGGGTGGGGCCGCGGACCGGCGGGTTACCCAAGGTCAGAGGATGGTTTGCAAGCCCAGGATGGTAGCAAATGCTATCTTTCACTGTCAACGCGGGCGGGCCGGAGGGCCGGAAAGCCGCCCGTGGCGCCATTCCCTGGACCTCGGGAGGGGGGATGCCGGTCGCCTACATCGGTCTGGGGTCGAACCTTGGGGACCGGCTCCAGGCCTTGCGTCTGGGGGCTGAAGCCCTTGAGAAGGCAGGAGTTAGGGTCCTCAAGCGGTCCTCCCTGTATCGCACAGATCCAGTGGAAGTCGTTGACCAGGGAGAGTTTGTAAACCAGGTCCTGGGCTGTTCGGCCGATCTCCCCCCGGATGAGATCCTGGCCATCGGTCTGGGGATCGAGCGCTCGCTGGGACGCACCAGGACCCGCGACAAGGGTCCCCGGACGCTGGACATCGACCTGCTCCTGCACGCCGACACCATCCTCAGGACGGCCGGGCTCGAGGTCCCGCATCCCCGGATGCACCTGAGAGCCTTCGTGCTGGTGCCGCTGGTCGAGATCGCCCCCGACGCCAGGCATCCCGTCCTGCGGCTGACGGCCCGGGAGCTTCTGGAGCGCTGTCCCGACCGCTCCAGGGTCGAGCGTATCGCCGAGGGCTGAGGGGCGTCCCGGCGCGATGGTGCGGCGCCGACTCTTCGGCGCTGATCGCCCGTCGTCGACAGTCGAGCGACTCCATGACGCTGATTGCGCCTCGTGAGGGCGGCGGCTATAATGCGCCGACTTTGGCGCGGTCAATCCCGGATGAACTTCAAATCGATTGCCGTTGAGGGCCCGATCGGAGTCGGCAAGACCAGCCTCGTCGACTTCCTCGCCGAGCGCCTCGAGGCGCGCAAGGTGCTGGAGCCCACCGACAACCCCTTCCTGAACGATTTCTACCAGGACCGTCAGGGGGCGTCCTTCCAGTGCCAGCTCTTCTTCCTGCTGAACCGCTACCGCCAGCAGCAGGAGCTGGCCCAGGGGCACCTGTTCCGGCAGGCCCAGGTCAGCGACTACATCTTCGCCAAGGACAAGATCTTCGCCTATTTGAATCTCAACGACTCGGAGCTGATGTTGTACGAGAAGCTGTACGGCGTCCTGGAGGAGCAGGTCCCCCACCCGGACCTGGTCATCTACCTGCAGGCGCGCGATGCCGTACTGATGGAGCGCATCAAGAGCCGGGAGCGGGATTACGAGAAGGAGATCTCGGGCAAATACGTGGCCGAGCTCAACCGCGCCTACAACTATTTCTTTTTCCACTATAATCGGACTCCTCTCCTGGTGATCGACACGTCGGATATCGACTTCGTCAAGAGCCGGGAGGATCTCGAAGAGGTGCTGCGGCAGATCCAGTCGATGCAGCGGGGCGTTCAGTACTACATCCCACTCGGATCCAAAGGACCGGGATGGGCCAGGGCGTAGAGACGCCCCCCGCAGCGAAGCGTTGAACCCGTCCCTCTACCGCCGTGCCCTGTCGGGCGGCGGAGGGGAGAAGGAGGTGCCATGAATCCCGCCCAGAGGGGCGCCGGATCCGCATCCGGGCCGCCCGAACGTCCCCCCAGTCGATCCGTGACCGTCCCCGAGGTCCGCGCCGCCAAGGGATCCGGCCGCCGCCTCGTCATGCTGACGGCCTACGACTGCCCGACCGCGAGGCTCCTCGACGCCGCGGGCGTCGACCTGATCCTCGTCGGCGACAGCGTCGGCAACAACGTGCTCGGCTACGACAGCACGCTGCCCGTCACCATGGACGAGATGGTGCACCACACGAAGGCGGTGGTCCGGGGCACGCGGCGCGCCCTGGTCGTCGCCGACATGCCGTACCTGTCGTACCAGACCGGCCGCCGCGACGCGGTCCGCAACGCCGGACGGTTTCTGAAGGAGGCCGGCGCCGCCGCCGTGAAGATCGAAGGCGGGGCGCGACGGGCCGGGCTGGTGCGCGCCCTGGTCGAGGCGGAGATCCCGGTCATGGGCCACGTGGGCCTGACGCCCCAGTCGGTGCACCTCATGGGGGGCTACCGGGTGCAGGGGAAGCGCGTCGACGAGGCGCGCGCCCTGGTCGAGGACGCCCGGGCCCTCGAGGACGCCGGGATCTTCTCCCTGGTCCTCGAAGGGATGCCGGAGGCCGTCGGCCGGATGATCACCGATGCGACGGGCATCCCGACCATCGGCATCGGCGCCGGACGCCACTGCGACGGGCAGGTCCTCGTCTTCCACGACCTGTTCGGCCTGAACCCGGGGCCCCTGCCGCGCTTCGCCCGGCGCTACGCCGATCTCGCGGGGACCATCACGGAGGCGACGGAGCGCTTCATAGCCGACGTACGGGGCGGCGCGTTTCCCGCGGAAGCGGAGACCTATTCGAGCCCGTCGCCGGTCGCGGGCGGCGGCCGACCCGATCGCTGAGCGGGTCCTGACATGCAGATCGTGACTTCGGCCGCCCGCATGACGGAGCAGTCGGAGGCGGCGCGCTCCCGGCGAAGACGCGTCGGGTTCATCCCGACCATGGGGGCGCTGCACGAGGGACACCTGTCGCTCGTGTCGCGGGCCCGCGCCGCCTGCGACGAGGTGGTGCTGTCGATCTACGTCAACCCCCTGCAGTTCGGGCCCCAGGAAGATTTCGCCGCCTATCCACGGGATCTCGAGAGCGACGCGGCCCTGTCGCGGCGGGCCGGGGTGACGATCCTGTTCGCTCCGGCGGACGGGGAGATCCACGTGCGGGGGAGCCGCACCTTCGTCGAGGTGGCCGGCCTCCAGGACTCGCTCTGCGGCCGCAGCCGGCCCGGTCACTTCCGCGGCGTGACCACCGTCGTCGCGAAGCTGTTCGCCATCGTGCGGCCGCACGCGGCGTATTTCGGCGAGAAGGACGCGCAGCAGCTCCGGCTCATCCGCCGGATGGCCCGGGACCTCCACCTCCCGATCGACATCGTCGGCTGCCCCATCGTGCGCGCCGCGGACGGGCTCGCGCTCTCGTCGCGCAACGCGTATCTGGGCGAGGACGAGCGCCGGGCGGCGCCGGCGCTCCACCAGGCCCTGAGCGCCGCCGCCGAGCGCGCCGCGGCCGGCGAGACCGACACCGCGAGCCTCGTGGCCCTGGTGACCGAGCGGATTGCCGCCGAGCCCTTGGCGCGCATCGATTACGTCGAGGCGGTGGACGACGAGACGCTCGAGCCGGTCGCCACCGTCAGGGGGCGCGTGCTCCTCGCCGCCGCCGTCCACTTCGGCCGGGCGCGGCTCATCGACAACGTCGTTCTCGTCGGTCGGGATCCCTAGAAAAAAACGCGCTAAGGCCGCTCGTCCGCCAACGCCACCAGGTCGTGCTGCAGGTGGCGGTAGATCGCCCGCGCGCGGGCCGAGGTGGCTTCGAAGCCGTCGCTCGTGTCGATGGCGTAGTGCGCCAGCTTCGTCTTCTCCGCCGTCGGCATCTGCGTGGCGATGCGGGCCAGGGCGTCCTCGCGGCTGAGGTGGTCGCGCTGCTCGAGACGCTGCACCTGGATCGCCTCCGCGCAATGGACCACCACGAGACGATGGTAGTCGCGCCAGTAGCCGGCTTCGATGAGGAGCGCGGCGTTCACGACGGCGATGCGGCTCGCGCCGTCGTCCCCGGGGAGGCGGGCGATGATGGCGCTCTCCTCGGCGTGAATGAGCGGGTGCAGGATCGACTCGAGCAGGACGCGGCGGGACCGATCGGCGAACACGAGGTGCCCGAGCCGCGCGCGGTCGAGCGTGCCGTCTGGCCGGGCGACCACCGCCCCGAACTCGCGCGCCACCGCGTCGTAGGCGGCACCGCCCGGCTCGATCAGCTGGTGCGCGATGGCGTCGGCGTCGATGACGGTGGCGCCGTGCTCGGCGAAGTGGCGCGCCACGGTCGACTTGCCGCAGGCGATCCCGCCCGTCAGGCCGACTCTCAGCACGAAACTGCGCCGGGCGTGGACATGGCCCGCGGCCCGATCCCGCGGGGAGTCCAGGCCGGGCGTCTCGCGGGTGGCGGGGTCCGGCGGGCCGCTCATGCCCAGGCGGTCGGCCCCCGCCGCATCCGCGCGGCGCGCACCGTGTTGCGCATCAGGCACGCGATCGTCAACGGGCCGATGCCGCCCGGGACCGGGGTGAGCCAGGAGGCACGCTCGAGCGCCTCGCGATAGTGCACGTCGCCGAGGAGCGCGAAGCCGCGCTCTTTCGCCTTGGCGAGGCGCGGGGAGTCCTCGCCGAGCACCTCCTTCACCAGGTCGAGGTCGGTCACGCGGTTGATGCCGACGTCGATCACGATGGCCCCGGTCCGGATGTGCTCGCCGCGCACGAACGCCGGATGCCCGATGGCGGCGATGAGGAGATCCGCCTGTCGTGCGATGCCGGGCAGGTCCCGCGTCTTGGAGTGGCAGACGGTGACGGTCGCGTCGCGGTGCATCAGGAGCGTCGCCAGCGGGCGGCCGACGATCTCGCTGCGCCCGATGATGACCGCCCGCTGGCCGGAGATCGGCAGCCCCGTCCGATCGAGGAGCTCGATCACCCCGGCCGGGGTGCAGGGGACGAGGGCCTCGAGACGCATCGCCAGGCGGCCGGCGTTGATGATGTGCAGGCCGTCCACGTCCTTGCGGGGGTCGATCGACAGCAGCACGGCGAACCGGTCGATTTGCTGCGGCAGCGGCAGCTGCACCAGGATGCCGTCGACGTCGGGATCCTCGTTGAGCTGGCGCACCGCCGCCAGGACCTCCCGCTGCTTGGCGTCGCCCGCGATCCGGATCTCGACCGAGCGCACCCCCGCCTCCCGGCACGCCTCGATCTTGTTGCGCACGTAGACGCGCGATGCCGGGTCGTCGCCCACCAGGACGGCCGCCAGCTTCGGCGCCAGGCCCGTCTTCTCGGCCTGCTCCCGTGCCTGCCGGCGGACGTCCTCCAGAATCGCCTCGGCTACGGCCTTGCCGTCCAGGAGCTGCGCCGCCATGGTCAGTTCCCGAGCGGTTCCTTGCGGAAGGTGAACGAGGCCGAGTGCGTCTCCGTGCCGACCTGCAGGAAGGAGAAGTGGACCTGGAACTGCTTCCACTTCCCCTCCAGAGGACGGAACGCCAGGAGCCGCGACTTGCTGGCGCCGCTCGGGATCGAGGTGCTGCTGTCGAACAGGATCGTGGTCGCCCGGTCGACGACGCGCTGCAGATCCTCGACCCCGGCCCGCTCGGCGCTCAGGTACAGGTCGGTCAGGTCGAGCGGGAAGTCCCGGTCGCCCCGGTCGGTCAGGATCGCCACGTTCCCCGGCTGGAAGACGGCGTCGCGCGGCGACTGGTTGTCGAACGTGACGACGAACGTCAGGGCGCCCTCCGGGCGGCCCGGCGGCGTCGCGAAGGGATCGGAGACCGCGGGCACGAGCGTCTTCAGGTACTCGCCGCGCCGCCGCGCGTCGGCGTATTCGATGACGATGCCGAGGCCCTTGATGTTGGTGCGCGCGAGCGTCGTCCCTGGGGGAGCGTCGGGCGCTTTCTTCTTGACCACGGGACCGACGACGATACGGTAGGGCGGCTCCGGCTTCGCCGCGGCGGACGGAAGGGCTGAGGACAGCGCGACGGCGAGCGCCGCGGGCGCCAGCACGACCGCCGCGCGGCGTACGGCGGTGGGGCGCACGTTCAGTGGTTCGTGGCGAGGATCTTCGGCGAGGCCTTGATGATGAAAACCTCTTCCGAGCCGTCGGGATTGACCTTGGTGACCCGGTGCAGCACCACCTGCTTGTTGTCGCGCGTGGCGACAATAGTGCTGACGAAAATGTCGTCCGCCAGCGGCTCGTCTTCCGGCAGCGCCGGCATCCTCGGCTTGAGCGGCTTCAACTTCCAGTCCTGGAGTTTCATCCTGACCTCCGACCCACTCCATATACGCCAGAACGCGCGCCACGTCAAGCGAAACCCCAGGCTGGCAACCCGTTTCGCATGAGTGATTTGGTGGTAGACTGCGGCCACTCCCGGGCAGGAGGACTCTCATGAAGAATGCGGTGATCGTCGGGGCCTGCAGGACGGCCGTCGGGAAGTTCCTCGGATCCCTCAAGGGGCTGCCGGCCACGGAGCTGGGTGCCCTGGTCGTGAAGGAGACTCTGAAGCGGAGCGGGGTGCGGCCCGAGGACGTCGAGGACGTGATCATGGGCAACGTCATCTCGGCCGGGCTGGGGCAGAACCCGGCGCGCCAGGCGGCCCTCAAGGGGGGGCTTCCGGTGACCGTGCCGGCCCTCACCATCAACAAGGTATGCGGCTCGGGTCTCAAAGCGGTCGCCCTGGCCGCCCAGGCGGTCAAGGCAGGCGACCACGATGTGATCGTGGCCGGCGGCATGGAATCGATGAGCAACGCGCCGTACCTCCTGCTCGGAGCGCGCGAGGGGATCCGCCTGGGGAACGGGGAGCTGGTGGATTCGATGATCCGCGACGGCCTGTGGGACGTCTACGAGAACTTCCACATGGGGTGCTGCGGTGAGGCGGTGGCGGAGAAATACGGCATCTCTCGCCAGGCGCAGGACGAATACGCCCTCTCGAGCCACCGGAAGGCGATCGCGGCGATCGAGGCCGGCCGCTTCAAGGCCGAGATCGTGCCCGTGACCCTGCCGCAGAAAAAGGGCCCGGCCCTCGTGTTCGACACGGACGAATCGCCGCGCCGCGAGACGTCGATGGAGGCCCTCGCGAAGCTCAAGCCGGCCTTCAAGGACGGCGGCACGGTGACGGCCGGGAACGCGCCGGGGGTGAACGACGGCGCCGCGGCGATGGTCGTGGTGTCGGAGGAGCGCGCGGCGAGGGCCGGCCTGAAGCCGCAGGCGACGATCGTCGCCTACGCCAGCAGCGGCATCGAGCCGAAGATGGTCATGATGGCGCCGGTCGAGGCGGTCCGGAAGGTGCTCGCCAAGGCGGGCTGGAGCGCCGACGAGGTCGACCTGTTCGAGCTGAACGAGGCCTTCTCCGTGCAAGCGGTGGCGCTGACCAGCGAGCTGCGGCTGCGGCCGGAGCGGATCAATGTCAACGGCGGGGCCGTGGCGCTGGGCCACCCGATCGGCTGCAGCGGGGCGCGCGTCCTGACGACACTGCTCCACGCCATGGCCGATCGCAAGGCGAAGAAGGGCGTCGCGGCACTCTGCCTCGGCGGAGGGAACGGGATCGCCATGGCGGTCAAGACGCCGTGACCCGTCCCGATCGAATCCGCAGCATCGGCGTGGTGGGCGCGGGCCAGATGGGGGCCGGCATCGCGCAGGTGGCCGCCGCCTCGGGGCTGCCGGTCGTCCTGACCGATCGCGAGCAGCGCTTCCTCGATCGGGCGCTGGCCGGGATCGAGAAGAGCCTGACGCGGCTCCAGGAGAAGGGGTCGATCACCGCCGACGCGCGCGGGGCGGCCCTCGCCCGCATCCGCACCGCCGCCGACCTCGACGCCCTCGCTCCCTGCGACTTCGTGGTCGAGGCGGTCAACGAGAATCTCGATCTGAAGTCAGGGCTCTTCCAGAGCCTCGACCGGCTGTGCCGTCCCGACGTCATCCTGGCGAGCAACACCTCGTCGCTGTCGATCACGCGGATCGGCGCCGTGACCCGTCGTCCCTCGCGCGTCATCGGCATGCACTTCATGAACCCGGTGCCGATCATGCAGCTGGTCGAGATCATCCCCGGCCAGGTGACTTCGACCGAGACCACGGAGGAGACTCGCGCCCTGGCGCTGCGGCTCGGCAAGACGCCGGTGGTGTCGCAGGACCTGCCCGGGTTCATCTCGAACCGGATCCTGATGCCGCTCATCAACGAGGCGGTCTTCGCGCTCTACGAGGGGGTCGGGACGCGCGAGGACATCGACACGGTCCTGACGCTCGGCATGCGCCATCCGATGGGCCCGCTGCGGCTGGCGGACTTCATCGGCCTCGACACCTGCCTCGCCATCATGGACATCCTGCACCAGGGTTTCGGCGATCCCAAGTACCGCCCCTGTCCGCTGCTGCGCCGCCTGGTCGACGCCGGACACCTCGGCCGCAAGTCGGGCCGCGGCTTCTACGACTACACGGACGAGGCCAAGTTGTGAACCTGGAGCGCGTCGCCGGCCGCCGCCACCGAGGGCCGGGCGCGTCCCAGGTCGGCGAGCCGCCCGTCGTGCGCGACCTCTTCGAGCCGCCGAGGAGGCCCTCCGAGCCGCCGGCGGAAGCCTCGATGATCGAGTTCATCGCGCGCCTCAAGCACTCCGAGAGGCTGGGCGGCGAGATCGTCCACGTGGCGACCATCCCCGCCCGGGAAGCCGCCTTCGCGGACCTGGCCGACCCGCTGCCGGAACCGCTCCAGGGCGCCCTGCGCGATCTCGGCATCGCCAGGCCGTACTCGCACCAGGCGGAGGCGATCGACCGCGTCCGCCGGGGAGAGGACGTGCTGACCGTCACGCCGACGGCCAGCGGCAAGAGCCTCGTCTACCTCGTGCCGACGTTCGAGTCGGCGCTCCGCGGGCGGCAGAGCCGGTCGCTCTACCTCTTCCCGTTCAAGGCACTCGCTCAGGATCAGCGGCAGGGGATCGAGGAGCTGGCGGACGCCTGCGCGCGCCGCGGCGGCGTGGTGCCCGAGGGGGAGGGGCTGCCGGGGCACGGCCGCCCCGTGAGTGCCGCCGTGTACGACGGCGACACCTCCGACACCCGGCGCCGGGCGATCCGGGCCGAGCCACCCGACATCCTGATCACCAATCCCGACATGCTCCACCTCGGCCTGCTGCCGCACCACGAGTCCTGGCGCCCGCTGTTCTCGAACCTCGACTTCGTGGTGGTGGACGAGCTGCACGTCTATCGCGGCATCTTCGGCTCGCACCTGCACCACATCCTGAAGCGCCTGCAGCGGGTCGCCGCTCTGTACGGCCGGAAACCCCGGTTCATCGCCTCGTCGGCGACGGTCGCCCGGCCGGGTCGGTTCGGCGAGGCGCTCGTCGGCCGGCCGTTCTCGGTCGTCGAGAACAGCGGCGCGCCGCGCGCCGCCCGACACCTGATGCTCCTGAATCCGAGCGCCAGCCCGTACACGGCGGCCACCGCGATCGTCTCCTGGTCGCTCGACGCGGGGTTCCGCACCATCGCGTTCACCAAAGCGCGCAAGATCACGGAGCTCCTGCACTCCTGGCTGGTGCAGTCGGCGCCGCGCTGGCGGGGGTTGATCAGCGCCTACCGCTCCGGCTATCTCCCGGAGGAGCGGCGCGCCATCGAAGAGCGCCTGTTCCGCGGCGACCTGCGGGGCGTCATCTCCACGAGCGCTCTGGAGCTGGGCGTCGACATCGGCGGGCTCGACGTCTGCGTCCTCGTCGGCTACCCGGGGAGCATCATGTCGATGTGGCAGAGGATCGGCCGTGTCGGCCGGGAGGACCGGGAGTCGCTCACGGTGCTCGTCGCCATGCCCGACGCCCTCGACCAGTACTTCATGACCCATCCCGGGGAGATCCTGTCGCGCGGCTGCGAGGAGATCGTCTTCGACCCGGCCAACCCGGTCGTGGCGCGGGCGCACCTGGTCTGCGCCGGCGCCGAGGCGCCTCTCGAGGAGAAGGACCGGGCCCTCTACGGCGAGGCCGTCTTCTCCCACGTCGCCGCGCTGGAGCGCTCCGGCGTCCTGGCGCGGGACGCCGAGGGGACCCGCTGGTACACGCTGCGCCGCCGGACGCAGCGAGACATCAACCTGCGCTCGAGCGGCAGCACGTACGCCATCCACGACGAGACAAAGCACCGCGTCATCGGCAGCATCGACGGCGTGCGCGCTTTCCACGAGACGCACCCCGGTGCCATCTACCTGCACCACGGCCAGCAGTACCTGGTGCGGACGCTCGACATCGGCGCCCGGCGGGTCGGCGTGGAGCCGATCGACGCCGACTACTACACGCAGGTCCGCGGCGAGAAGGAGACGGCCATCCTGGAGACGCTCCAGGAGAAGCAGACCGGGCCGCTCGCCGTCAGCCTCGGGCGCATCCAGGTTACGGAGCGGATCACCGGCTACGAGAAGCGGCGCCTCAACGGCCGCGACCGGCTGGGTCTCCACGACCTGGAACTGCCGCCCCTGACCTTCGAGACGGTCGGCCTGTGGCTGACGCTTCCCGACGCGCTGCAAGAGATGGTGCGCCGGCGCGCCGGGCACTTCATGGGCGGAATCCACGCCGCCGAGCACGCCATGATCTCGCTTTTTCCGCTGCTCGCGCTCTGCGATCGCGGCGACATCGGCGGCATCTCGTACCCGCTCCATCCCCAGATCGGACGATCCGCCATCTTCATCTACGACGGCCATCCCGGGGGGATCGGCCTCTCGGCCAAGGGGTTCGAGTCGATCGACGATCTGGTCGGCCGCACCGCCGACCTGCTGCGCGCCTGCCCGTGCGAGTCGGGCTGCCCCTCCTGCGTGCAGTCGCCGAAGTGCGGCAACGGCAACAACCCGCTGGACAAGGAGGCGGCGGCCCTCGTCCTGGAGACGATCCTCGGCCGCCATGCGCTCGAGGGGGCGGAGGACGCGCCGCCCCGTCGGATCCAGGTCATGGGACGGGGCGAGGAAGGGGAGCCGGTGCCGGGCCCGCGCCGCCGCGCGGGGGAGTCCCAGCCGGGGCGCATCACGACGCTGTTCTTCGACGTCGAGACGCAGAAGAGCGCCGAGGAGGTGGGGGGCTGGGAGAACATCGCGGCGATGAAGCTGGCGCTGGCGGTCACCTTCAACGACGTCAGCAGCCAGTTCCGGACCTTCCACGAGAAGGACGTCAACGAGCTGCTGCTCGACCTCCTGACGGCCGACCGCGTCGTCGGCTACAACATCGATCGGTTCGACATCACGGTGCTGAAGGGGTACACCGACCGCGACCTGTCCCGCATCCGCACCCTCGACATGATGGCCGACGTCTACCGCAAGCTCGGGTTCCGCCTGCGCCTGGCCGACCTGGCGGAGGCGACCCTCGGCGTCGGCAAGATCGCCGACGGCCTGCAGTCGCTCCAGTGGTGGAAGGAGGGACGGCTCGACCTCATCGAGCAGTACTGCCGGCGCGACGTCGAGGTGACGCGCGACCTCTACCTGTTCGGCCGCAACAACGGCTACATCCTGTACCGCGATCGCGAAGGCCGCACCATGCGCCTGCCCGTCGACTGGAAGTGAGCCCGGCCGTGCGGTCCGGCCCTTGATCGCGGCGCGCGGAACGTGTTACAAAGGCCGCGCCTCAAGAGCAACGATCGAGCGAGAGCCGACCGCTTCGGATCGGGAGGGTCCAGCATGACGCGCACGGAATTGATCGACGCCATCGCCGCAGAGGTGGAAGGCGACAAGAAGGCGGCGAAGTCCTTTCTCGAGACCTTTACGCGCATCGTCGAGAACGAGATGAAGAAGGAAGGCGAGGTGCCCCTGGCGGGCCTCGGCAAGTTCAAGGTGTCGAAGCGCCAGGCGCGCACCGGCCGCAACCCCGCGACCGGCGAGACCATCCAGATCCCCGCCAAGACCGTGGTGAAGTTCACGGTCGCCAAGGCGCTCAAAGACCTGATCCGGACCTAGCCCGAATCCGGGCCAAGGCCGGTCGCCGCGGCGCCGGCGGACCTCCGCGCCCAGTCCAACCAGGCGGCCGCCGGATCCGATGATGCGTCCCACAAGCGGCGAGTGCCGCACGCTGCTCCAGGAGATCTACCTCCAGGACTTCACGTCCGGCATCTACGCCTTTTACCTGAAGGCGCTTCGTGACGCCACGGGGCGGCGCCTCCTCGAGGACTACCTGCACGCGGAGGCGGAGCGGCGCGGGCGGATCGAGGATCACCTGGGCCGCGCCGGCTTCTCGGTGCAGCCGCTGCCCGGCCGGCTGCTGCGCGCCGCCGGCGGGCTCTACGGACGTCTGACGTCGCTTCTGGGTTCGCGCGTGATGCTGCGCATCGTGCTCTCGGCCAGCCGGCGCGCCTCGCGCCGGGCCTGCGCGCACCTCGGCCCCGAGGATCGTCCGGACCTCGTCTACCTGGGGATGCTCCGCGCCAAGAGCGTCGGAGACCTGTACTCTGCCCTGCAGCAGCACCTCATCGACACCCGGCCGCGCCGCTAGATCCGGCCGCGGAGGCGGAACATTCAGGCGACGCGGGCCAGCGTGTTGGCGTCCGTCGCCTCGGTCACGCGCACGGCCACCATCCGGTTGAAGAGTTCTCCGGCCGGGCGGCCGCCGGCGTCGAGGACGACGTCGATGTAGTTGTCGGAGAGGGCGCGCAGCCACCCGTCGGGACGCACCTCGCGCAGCACGAGCACGGACAGGTCGCGGCCGACGAACGAGCGGCGGAAGCGCAGAGACAACGCCCGCGCCAGCGTCCGCAGGCGGGCGCTCCGCTCGCGCACGACCGGGGGCGGCACGGCGTCCGGCAGCGCCGCGGCCGGTGTGCCGGGGCGCGCCGAGTAGGAGAACACGTGCAGGTAGTCGAGCGGCGAGGCCTCGATGAAGCGGCAGGTCGTCTCGAACTCGGCGTCGGTCTCGCCGGGGAACCCGACGATGACGTCGGCGCCAAGGCCGAGGTCGGGTATGGCGGCCCGCAGCCGGCCGGCCACGCGCGCGTAGTCGGCCGTCCGGTAGTTGCGCCGCATCCGCTGCAGGACGGCATCGCAACCGCTCTGCAGCGGCACCTGCAGGTGGCGCGCCAGGCGCCCGCCGCCCGCGGCCAGCAGATCGATCGTCTCCTGCGTGATGGTGCGCGGCTCGAGCGAATTGAGGCGCAGCCGTCCCAGGCCAGGGAGCCGGAGCGCGCGCTCGAGGAGATCGTGGAGCCGCAGCGAGGGCGCGAGGTCCTTGCCGTAGTCGCCGGTGTTCACGCCGGTGAAGACGATCTCCCGGTAGCCGGCCTCCGAGAGAGCCTCGATGCGGCGCAGCACCTCGTCCGGCGGCAGGCTGCGGCTCGCCCCGCGCACGGAGGGGATGACGCAGTAGGTGCATCGCAGGTCGCAGCCGTCCTGGACCTTGAGGTAGGCGCGCGTGCGATCGCCCGCCGCCGGGTCGCACGCGGTCGTGGCGCCGAATCGTCCGAGGTCCAGGCCCGCTTCACCCACGAAGGAGGGCGCCGATCCGCCGTGCGCCTCGATCGCGAAGGCGGCGCGCGCCAGGGCCTCGAGCCGTCCCGCCTGGTCGCGCATCCCGACGACGTGGTCGACGCCCGGGAGGGAGGCGAGCGCCGTGCCGTCCCGCTCCGCGTAGCAGCCCGTGACGATCAGGGTGGCGCGGGGGTTGGCGCGCCTCAGGCGGCGGGCGATCTGCCGCGCCTCGCGATCGGCGTTGCCCGTCACGGTGCAGGTGTTGAGGACGACGAGATCGGCGGGCCCTCCCGCGGGCGCCGGGTCCCCCGCGAGATCGCCGGCCGTCGGTTCGTCCGCGGCGCGGGAAAGGCCGAGCGCCCGCAGCCTCGCCTCGAGGGCGGAGGAGTCGGCCTGGTTCAGCTTGCAGCCGAGGGTGACGATGCGATAGGTCGGCACGGAGGCGCGTCCCGCCGCGTCAGGGTCGCGGCACGCTCTTGAGGGCGCGGTTCTTCTCGGCCACCTTGCGGGCCATCTGATCCTTGTGGTCCCGCAGGCGCGCGCGCAAGGCCGGGTCGCCGATCGCCAGGATCTGGGCCGCCAGGATGGCCGCGTTCTGCGCTCCCGATCGCCCGATGGCGACGGTGGCGACAGGGACGCCGCCCGGCATCTGCACCGTGGACAGGAGCGCATCGAGGCCCTGCAGCGACGACGACGGCAACGGCACTCCGATGACCGGAAGGGTCGTGTGGGCGGCGACCACCCCGGCGAGGTGCGCGGCGTGCCCAGCCCCCAGGATGGCGACGCCGAAGCCGTTCGCCTCGAGCCCGGATGCCAATAGCGCCGCATCGTGCGGCGTGCGGTGGGCGCTCGTGATGTCGACCTCGTACGGGATGCCGAAGGCGTGCAGCGTTTTCGTCGCCTCCTCCATCACCGGCAGGTCGCTGTCGCTTCCCATCGCCACCCAGACCTTGAGCGGCGTCCTGCCGGCCGGGCCGGATCCAACGGCGCCCGCGTCCGCGCGCGCGTCGCCGGCATCGGAGCCCGGGGCGCCGGAGAGGGCGGAGCCGGGGCGCGTGGTGCGATTGTCGGAAGAGGGTCTCTGCTTCGGGCGACGTGCCACTGGATCCTCCCTGAGGGAAGCGGGATTCTAGCAGAGTGCGCCCGGTAGGCGACCCGGCGGCTATCGAACCGGCGCAGGCCCGACCCGTGGCGGTGAATCAGAGACGGCGGAGGGTCAGGCGGTGCGCGGCGCCTGGCGCCGCAGCGGCTCCTCGCACTGGCAGCGCTCGAGAAGTCGGTTGCAGGCGAAGCAGTAGCCGTTCTGGGCGAAGAAGTCGGCCATCTCCTCCTGCCAGGCGTCGATGAAACCGATCTTCTCGTAGTCGCTCATGGCGCTCATGCTGATGAGGAGACGGATGTTCTCACGGGACTGGTGATACGCACGCAGCAGCTCGAAAATGCGCCGTCGGGAATGAGATGAGGGCTTCATCGAGTCATCCTCTTTATAATGTCGAGCCGGATGAATCGTAGCATCAGAACCGCCTGCGGACAAAGGGGTTGCAGTCGGGGGCGCGGGGCCGGCACAGCACGTCAGGAGGGCCCGGTTCCCCGCGTCTCGGATTCGATGGCCACGCGGGCGATGTCGGTGCGGACCTGACGTCCGGAAAAGCGGATCACGCCGACGGCGTCGTAGCACCGGCGGGCCGCTTCGGAGAAGCTGGCACCCCTCGCCGTGACCGTCAGCACGCGGCCACCGGCTGTGCGCAGCACGCCCCCGTCCTCGCTGGTCGCGGCGTGGAAGACCTGGGTTCCCGGCATCCCGGAAGCCTGGTCGCATCCCGAGATCGGATCCCCGGTCCGGGGCGTCCCCGGATAGCCGGACGCCGCCAGGACGGCGCACACGCTGGCGCCTTCGTGCCAGGTCAGGCGCGCGTCCTCGAGGCGCCCGGCCAGCGTCGCCTGCATCGCGGACACGAGGTCGCTCTCCATCCGGACCGCGATCAGCTCCGCCTCCGGGTCCCCGAAGCGCGCGTTGTACTCCAGGACCCGCGGCCCCGAGGCGGTCAGCATCAGGCCGACGTAGAGGACGCCGCGGTAGGCGCGTCCCTCCGCCAGGAGCCCCCGCACGGTGGGCGCGACCACAGCTTCCATGATCGGCGCCTCGGTGCCGATCAGGACCGACGGCGAGTAGCCCCCCATGCCGCCCGTGTTCGGCCCGCGGTCGCCGTCCAGAAGGCGCTTGTAGTCCTGGCAGGTCGTGAGAGCCACGGCCCGCTCGCCGTCGCACAGGGCGAAGAAGGAAGCCTCCTGCCCCTCGAGCCGGTCCTCGATCACCACGTGCTCCGCCGCCGCGCCGAAGCGCTTCTCCACCAGCAGCGCCTCGACCGCCCGCTCCGCCTCGCTCCGGTCGCCGCAGACGAGCACCCCCTTGCCGGCCGCAAGGCCGTCCGCCTTCAGCACCACGGGCCCGCCGCCCCGCCGGTCCAGGATGGCCCGCGCCTCTCCGGCGCTCCCCGCGACCTCGTGCGCGGCGGTCGGAATGCCGTGCCGCCGCATGAACTCCTTGGCGAAGACTTTGCTGGACTCGATCTCGACCGCGGCCCGCGTGGCCCCGAAGATCGGCAGGCCGCGGCGATCGAACTCGTCCACGATGCCGGCGGCGAGCGCCACCTCGGGGCCGACGATCGTCAGGCCGCAGCGGCGCTCCTGAGCGAAGTCGGCGAGCGCGCCGATCGAGGCGGGATCGATCGGGACACAGTCGGCCACCTGCGCGATGCCGGCGTTCCCGGGAGCGCAGAACACCTGCCGCACGACGGGGCTCTGCCGGACCTTCCAGGCAAGGGCGTGCTCGCGCGCGCCGCCGCCGACCACCAGGACGTCGAGGTCGCTGTGCTGTGCCGCCATCAGTCCCCCTCGGGGATGATCACCCAGCACAGGAGATAGATCAGGATCCCGGGGAAGGCGACCGAGACGATCGACACGATCACGTAGATGATGCGCGCGATGGACCGGTCGAGTCCGAACCGATCGGCGAGGCCGGCGACGACGCCGGCGATCATCCGCCCCGAGCGGGGACGACGAAGACTGCCTCTCGTTGCCATCGTGATCCCTCCTCCGCGACCTGCCGGATTCTCCCATAGAATGCCCGGGGCGGGGCGCCGCGGCGCCGCCCGGTCGGAGCGTGACGTGGATCGAAGGACGTTGTGCTGGCTCGGGGCGCTTCTGCTGCTGGCGGCGTGTTCAACGCCCGTGGTCGGTGCGGCGGCGGGCGCTTCGGAGCCCGGCGTCGCGACTCCCGAGTTGATGCCGGACCCGCTCGGACCGGTCCCGCCGGACGACGCGAGAACGGAGGCGTACGCGCACGGCGGCTACGCTCTTTTCTTCATCGGGACCCTCTGGTCGCTCGCGGTGCTGCTCGTCGTCGTCGCGAGCGGCTTCGGGGCCAGGCTTCAGCAGGTGTCCGAACGGGTGACCCCTCGGCCTTATCTCAAGGTGGCGGTGTACGCGGCCCTCTTCTCTCTCCTCAACGTCGCGGCCTCCTTTCCGCTCGACGTCTATTCCGGCTTCGTGCGCGAGAAACGCTACGGCTTCCTCAACCAGGATCTCGGCGGCTGGCTGGGGGACCAGGCCAAGGCCCTCGCCGTCGGGCTCGTCCTGCAGGCGATCCTGCTGCCGATCCTCTACTGGGTCATCCGCCGGCTGGGGAGCGCCTGGTGGCTGCCCGGAGCGGTGCTCACCATCGTCTTCGTCGTCCTGGTGCAGGCGATCTTCCCGATCTTCATCGCGCCGCTCTTCAATTCGTTCGAGCCGCTCCGCGACGAGTCGCTGAAGCGGGACATTCTGGAACTGGCCCACGCCCAGGGCATCCCCGCCGACCAGGTGTACGAGGTCGACGCCAGCCGCCAGTCGGAGCACAACAACGCCTACGTCGCCGGGATCCTGGGAACGCAGCGCATCGTGCTCTACGACACGCTGCTGCGGCGCTTCACGCCGCGCGAGATCCGCTCCATCATGGGACACGAGATGGGGCACTACGTCCTGAAGCACATCTGGAAGAGCGTCGCCTTCGCGTCGGTGCTCGTCGTCATCGCGTTCCTGCTCGTCGACCGCGCGGGACGCCGCATCATCCGCACACGCCCCGGACTCGGCATCAACGGGCTCGAAGAGCCCGCCTCGCTGCCGCTCATCATGCTGCTCCTCGGCGTCTTCCTGCTCCTGGCCCGCCCGCTCATCTCGATCTACAGCCAGGCCCAGGAGAGCGCCGCCGATCGCTTCGGCCTCGAGGTCGTGCAGGATCCCGAGGCGGCCGCGTCGTCGTTCCTGAAATTCGGCCGCTACGACCTGAACGAGCGCCACGTGCATCCGATTATCGAAAAAATACTCCTGACGCATCCCAGCGTCACCCACCGGGTCGAGACCGCGCGCGCCTGGGCGCGAGCGCACCCGCCGCAACCAGTCATGCCCGACGCGGAGCAGCCGGTCGAGACCCCCGCGAAAAATTGAGGTGGCGCCCCGGCCGGATCGGGGGTACATGGTCTCGTACCCTGACAGGCCCGGATCCCGCCGGGTCGGATACTGCCTTCACACGCCAGGGTGAAAGGAGACCCTCATGCAACGGCTCTACGCCGTCGTGAGGCTGGCTTTGGCCGCCGGTACCGCGCTTCTCCTCGGCGCCGTCGCCGCCACCGCCGCCCCGCCCGGCGAGGTCACCAACGTGATGTTCGCCAGCTCCTCGCAGATCAGCTGGTCCCCCGTTGCCGGAAGCAATGACTACAACGTCTACCGCGGCCTGCTCTCGTGGTTCCGTGCGGGGGACGGGGCCGAGTGCCACGGCGACGAGATCGCCGGCACGACCTTCACCAGCCTGCCCACGCCCGCCGTAGGCGAATGCTTCATCTACTGGGTCACCGCGGAGTCGAACGTCGACGGCGAGGGAACCGCAGGCACCGGAACGGGCGCCATCGCGCGGCCGCTGCGTGGCTCCTGCGACCGGGTCGTGCGGCACCACTACCAGGACCGCCTGGGGTTCGGGAGCGACGAGTGGACCCGCGGCCGCGTCGCGACCCTCGGGCTGCAGGCCTATCTCAACGAGCAGCTCGACCCCGCCACCATCGACGAGTCGACCAACACCGAGCTGATCAACCGGCGCGTGGCGCTGGTGCCGCCGGACACCATCGCCGAGCTGCAGGGGTTCGACATCGTCAACGCCGTCTACGCGCGCCGCCAGCTCGAGCAGCAGGCGACGATGTTCTGGGACAACCACTTCAACACCGACCACCAGGAGAGCTTCGACTTCTTCGGCTTCTACTCGGCGCTGTTCCCGGCGACGCAGGCCCTGGAGGCCGCGCGCCTGCACTACGACGCCCAGAACCTGTTCCGCAACCTGGCGTTCAACGGCACCTTCCGCGACATCCTGGAGGCGAGCGGCCTGGGCCCGGCGATGATCATCTACCTCGACACCGATTCGAACATCAACACGGCGCCGAACGAGAACTACGCGCGTGAGCTCCTGGAGCTGCACGCCATGGGCGTCGACGGAGGCTACACGCAGCAGGACGTCGTGCAGCTCGCCAAGGTGTTCACCGGCTGGAACGTCTGCAAGAAGGACGCGGCCGTCGCTTCGGATCCGCTCGCCGTCTGCATCGCGAGCAACCTCTACGGCACCGCCTCCGAACCGCCAGGCTTGTGGGTGAGCAACTTCCGCTCCAACCGGCACGACACGTCGCAGAAGATCCTGTTCGCGGGGACGCCGTACCAGGCGACCATTCCGTCGACGGCCGGCAACCCGCCTGCCGGCATCAACGACGCCGATCTCGCCTTCAACGCCATCGTGGCGCACCCGTCGACGGCGCGCTTCGTCTCCACGAAGCTCCTGCAGCGCTTCGTGATCGAGCAGCCGACCACGGCCATGGTCGACGCCGTGGTGGCGGTCTGGAACAACCCGGGGAACCCGCACGGTGTCGGCGACCTGCGCGAGGTGCTGCGCGCGGTCCTGGCGCAGGCGGCCTTCCGCGATCCGGATCGCATCGGCGGCAAGATCAAGACGCCCTTCGAGCACGTCGTGTCGGCGCTGCGCTCGGTGCGCGGCAAGACCGACGGGCTGACCTCGGTGCGCACCTACCTGTCGCGCCTGGTG
>DASRJX010000171.1:0-7499 GCA_035649235.1 Candidatus Cryosericum sp. | reverse complement strand
GCGACGCCGACGACGACTGCGTCGATCCCCAGAATCCCGGCATCGGCACCTGCGCGGGCGGGGCAGGCAGCATCCAGGTGTTCACCGGATCGGCGTCGGGGCCCTCACCGAAGTGCAGCCACCTCCGATGGCCCCGGGCGGACGCCCACGCGCCGGCCTGCTGCGCGATCTCGACGGCAACGCGACGCTCGACCTGGCGGTCGGAGACTTCACGGGCGGTCGGGTACTTCTCTACTCGGGCAACGGCGACGGGACGTTCGCCGCTCCGACGGTCTTGACCGGTACTCCGCAGCCCTCGTCGCTGGCGGCGCTCCACGTCGCCGGTCCGTCGGCGGGACCTCCCGACCTGGCGGTTCTCGATTACGCCGACAACCGCATCGACCTCTACCACAACAACGGCGGCCTGAGCTTCTCCCCCTTCGTGACCTCGCCCGCCTCCCCCTGGCGCGGCACCTCGGCCATGCTCCTGACGGGGGCCGACACCGTGGCGTCGGTCGACATCGTCCTTCTGCAGCGGGCGACGGCGCGGATCGATGCGCTGACGGGCATCGGGGACGGGACCTTCCGCGCGGTCGAGCCCCAGCCGCTCAAAGGACCCTCGGCGTGCCCTTCGTCCGCGGTCAACGCGACGTCGGTCATCGAGACGGATCTGCGCCAGAACGGACGCCCGGATCTGGCCATCCTCGACTCGGCGGACGGGACCGTGACGCTGCTCGCCAGCAACCCACTGGGGGTCCTGGAGGAGAAGGAGACCGTCCCGGCCGGGAGCGGTGCGGAGCGCATCAGCGCCGGAGCGCTCCTGGGCACAATCGACGACTACGACCGCGACTGCGTGCCGAACGTCGCGGACAACTGCCCGACGGTCTTCAACCCGTGTCCGGTCGCCGATCCCGCGTGTGCCCTGATCCAGGCGTCCGACAACTGTCCCGATCCGGCGCCGCCCCAGCCTCCCTGCAATCCCGGCGACGCCGCGATGCTCGATCCGACCACGCGGCAGTGCGACAGCGACCACAACGGCATCGGAGACGAATGCCAGTTCCTGTCGGCGACCCAGGGGACGCTCGACAGCGACTCCGACTCCAAGCCGGATTTCGACCCGAACGCCCTGATCACCTCAGGTGGCGCACCCGATTTCGACCGCGACACGTTCCCGAACGCCACCGACAACTGTCCGAACGTCGCCAACGACCAGGCAGACGCCGACATGAACGGCATCGGAGATGCCTGCCAGACGCTCAGCGGCGGGCTCACGGTGGATTCGGACGGAGACGGGGTGCCGACCTTCGACCCGGCCCAGCTGGGTGGAGCCGACCCGGTCGGGGACGCCCTCGACAACTGTCCTTTCATCTTCAACCCCGGCCAGGAGGACAACAATGCCGATCACGTGGGGAACGCCTGCGTCGTCGCGGCCGCCCTGGACAACTGCATCTATGCCTTCAACTCGACGCAGGCCGACGCCAACGGCGACGGCGTGGGCGACTTCTGCGCCGTGCCCCCCCAGGATCTGATCGCCGCCAGCCCGACGGCGAACAGTGTCACGCTCCTCTCCGGGGACGGCTCGGGGAGCCTGCATCCGGCCGCCGCGTCGCCGCTTTTGGGTCTGACGCGACCGAAGGCCGGCGTGGCGGGTCAGTTCGCGCTCAATTGCACTGATCTGCCCGACCCCGGAGGCGTCACCTGCCAGCCTCGGACGGTGACGGACATCGCTGTCGCGGCGCAGGGGATGCCCGCGGACCCGTCCGACGGCAGCATCACGATCTTCAAGGGAGACGATCTCGGCGGCTTCGCCGCGACTCCCGCCGCGACCACGGACGACGACCCGGACGATCTGCTGATCGCTACCGCGCAGCCCGTCTGCTCGATCCCCAACATTCCCGGCAACTCGAACCTCAGATTCGACGCGGACAACAGGACGGACACGCTCGCCGCGGTGGAGCCGGGCCTGTCCCAGATCGAGATCTTCCTGCCGAGCAGTCAGGACGCCTTTACGATGGGATCGCCCCTGGTCCCGCCCCCCGCGCAGGCGCAGCCGCTCCCGGTGCCGATGCCGCTCCTGACGGCACAGTTCTCGGATCTGAACCAGGACGGCCGGCAGGACCTCGTGGCGCTCTCGTCGCCTCCGGGCGGACCGTCGCAGATCGCGCTCTATTTCAGCATCGGGAACGGCCTCTTCTTCACCGACCCGACGTTCAGCCCGGTGACGGTCGACGGGGAGATGCGCTTCCTATCGTCGACGAACGTCGACCCCGACTCGGTCTTTCCCGACGTCGTCCTGTTCAGCATGCGGGACCAGTCGCCGATCGTCCTGACCAACACCCTGCGCGAGCGCGCCGACATCGACGGCTCTGGGCGCGTGGACGGCTTCGATCTGGCGATCCTCACGGCGGCCTTCGGCGCGACCCGGGGGGAGGACTTCATCCTGAACGCGAACGGCACCTTCCAGCAGACGGGCCCCGGCTGCGGCGTGGACTACCGCTGCCAGCTGAACTCCGCGGGGAGCGTCATTCCGGGTCAGAACCTCCCCTCCTCGAACGGCACGTGCAACTTCGGCTTCGATCCGCTGACGGGCTCCTACGGGCTGGGCCCGGACGTGAACCTCGACGGCCTGATCGACGGCGAGGACCTCGCGTTTCTGGCCAGCGAGTTCGGACGGCGCCTGCCCTAAGGAGCCTGGTCCCGGTGCCGCGGGCTCAGTCCGCCTCGCCAGGGTACATGTTGTAGAAGAAGCAGAAGGTCACGCCTTCCCGCGGATCGGGGAATTCCTCCGGCAGCGGCGGCAACGGGCTGCTGGCGCGCAAGGCGTCCCCCGCCGCCTTATTGAACGGGGGGATGGACGAGCTGCGCACGATCTCGATGTCGGAGATCTCGCCGGCGCGCGCGATCAGGAAGTGCTGGCACGTGTACCCGGAAATCCCTTCGCGCGCCGCCAGCGGGATGCGCGCCAGCCAGTTGTTGCGGATGATGACGTAGAGCTGGCGGGCGTAATCCCCCCAGGGAAAGCCCTGGGTGTCGAAGGAGAGGGTCCCGTACGCCTGGCCGCGCAGCCAGCCCGGGTTGCTGAACGAGAACTTGTACTCCGTCCCCCCCTTGAGATCCTGCTGCGGCTGCCGGGACGGCTCGCCTGGGGGCCCCTCCGTCTCCTCCCGGGGCGGACCATCCTGGCCGCCGTCAGCCGGGAGGGCGGCGCTCCCACCGGCCTGACCGGGAGGCTCCTCCCGAGGTCGTTCCGCGAGGCGCTCCCCGGGCCCGGCGCCCTGCGTCGGACGAGGTTCCGCGGCGGGGGGCTTCTGACCCGGACCGGGGGCCCTCGAGACCACGCTCCCCGATTTCCCGCTCGCCCGCCGGGAGCCGGCTGGCGGGGGCACAGGATCGAGGGCGTCGGGACCCTCGGGGCGCGACGGGTCGATCCGGATCCGATCGCGGCTGTTCCCCTCGGCATGCGGGTCGCGGGTGAACCGGGACGCGTCGGAAGGCGTGGGGATCTCCTGCCGGGCGCGGCGGTCCTTGTCGGAGAGGAGGGGCGCCTCCGGGTTCTTCTCCGAGGACCGATCGTCCGGGACGCGCACGTACGCGAACTTGAGCGGGATCCTCTCCTTCGCGCGCCGCTCCCTCTCGGCCTTCTCCGCCTCGGCCGCGGCCCTGGCGTCGGCCGCCAGCGCGGATTGGGCCGATGGTGCTCTGGGTGAGAGTCCCAGCAGCTGTCGGATCCGGTCGGGCAGCCGATCCGGCGAGTAGATCAGGAGCAGGAACAGCAGGAGGTGCGCGATGGCAGACGCCATCACCGCTTCGGCGACGGTCGGCCTGGCGACGGAAGGAGGCGGCACCCCCTCCAGGGTCAGCAACTCCATCGATGTCTCCCGTGCTCCGCAGGAGGAGTCCTCTGCGCCTCACACCGACGCGGCCAGCGCGTGGAACCGCCGGCGCACCTCGTTCATGTCCAGGTCGTGGAAGACCGGATGGACCCGGTTCGTCAGCAGCACGCAGATCCGAAGCGACTCCGGGTCGATCCACACGGACGTGCCGGTGAAGCCGGTGTGGCCGAACGACCTGGGGGACAGCCCGTCGCCGGCCGAGGAGCCGGGGCTGGATCCCAGCTGGAATCCGACCGCGCGGTGCTGTCCCAATCCCCGGGTGAAGTTGTGGGCGAAGAGCGCCCGCTCCTCGGCTCCCAGCAGTCCCCTGCCGCCCGGCAGGAACTCCCGCGCGACCGCGTGGACCGCCGCGGCGGTTCCGAAGAGTCCGGCGTTGCCCGCCACGCCACCCAGAGTGAACGCGTTGTTGTCGTGCACCTCGCCCCAGATGATCCCGCGGCGCCAGCCATTGTATCCGGCGCCCGCGGCCCCGGCCAAAACCTTCTCCCTTTCGTTCCCGCGCTCGGTTGCGGCGATCCGCCGTCTCAAGTCCGCGGGTGGAGCGAGCAGGATCTCCAGACCGCCGAGCGGACCCGCGACCCGATCCCGGAACAGGCGGTCGAGCGGCGCCCCTCCCGCGCGCTCCAGGACGAAGCCGATCAGGATGTAGTCGAGGCAGGAATAGGTCACGTCCAGGAGCGGCGGGTGCGCCAGCGGGATCGACCGCAGCCGCTCGATGCGGCCTGCCACGTCGGAGGCATGCGCGTAGAGCGGATCCCAGGATGGCAGGCCGCTGCGATGCGTCAGAAGATCGAGCAGCGTGACCGACGACCGGGCGTCGCCCGCCCGCCATTCCGGCAGGTGGCGATCGAGCCGGTCGTCGAGCCGCAGCCGGCCCTCGGCCTGCAGCCGCACGGCCAGAAGCGCCGTGGCGAGCGGCTTGGTCAGCGACGCCAGGTCGTAGAGCGTGGTCGTGGCGGCGGGCAGCGTCTCCGGCTCGACGACCGACGCGCCGATCGCTCCTTGCAGCAGGACACGGTCCCGCTCGGCGACCAGATACGCGGCGCCGGGGCAGGTGCCGTCGCGGACCAGGCCACGCACGAATTCCTCGACGGCGGCCGCGGCGCCGGAGGATCGGCTCATCCCGCGCCCCCCGAGGAGGCGCTTATCTGATCGAGAATCCGGGAGGCGAGGCGCAGGGCCGCCAGCCCCTGCGAGGCCGTGACGACCGGCACGTCGGCGCCGCGGATTCGATGCACGAAGGCCCGCAGTTCAGCCTGGAGCGGCTCCTCGGGGACGACCGGAAGCGACTCGCGCACGATCTCGGGCCTGGGGACGCCCGGACTCCGCTTCAGGGAGTAGAGCAGGCCCTCCTGGCGCGCGTAATCGATCGACAGGTAGGCGTCCCGCTCGAAGATGCGCAGCTTGCGGACCTTGTCGGTGCTGATCCGGCTGGCCGTCAGGTTGGCCACGCAGCCGTTCGCGAAGCGCAGGCGCGCGTTGGCGATGTCGGTCTTGCCCGTCAGGGCCGCCACGCCGACCGCATCCACGGCCGCGATCTCGGACCTCACGAGGCTGAGCGCGATGTCGAGATCGTGGATCATCAGATCGAGCACCACGTCGACGTCGGTGCTGCGGTCGCTGAAGACGCCGAGCCGGTGGGCCTCGATGAAGCGCGCGTCGCGCGTCCGCTCGGTGGCGGCCCGCACCACGGGGTTGAACCGCTCCGTGTGGCCGACCAGGAGCATCCGCCCCGCCGCCTCGGCCGCCGCGACGAGGGACGTGGCCTCCGCGACGGTCGCCGCCATCGGCTTCTCGACCAGGACGTCGAGACCGCGGCGCAGGCAGTCGGAGGCGACCTCCGCATGGTCCGAGGTCGGCACGGCGATCGTGACGGCCTCCAGGTCGGGCGGCAGGCGGTGGTGGTCGGTCAGGGCCGCGACCCCGTGTCGCGCCGCGATGGTGTCCGCGCGGAAGGCGTCCCGATCGACGACGGCGACGAGGCGCGCCTCGGGAAGGGCCGACAGGATGCGGGCGTGGTGCTGGCCGAGGCTTCCGACCCCGACGACCGCGATCCGCACCGGTGCGACCGCCGGGCCGGCCCCCGCCGCCCCGCCCTTCAGCGAATCACCCCCCGCTCGCTCCCCGCCACGAACTCGATGAGCTCGATCACCTCCGGCGTCACGGGCGTTTCGGCGCGCAGCCGCTCCTCCGCCTCGTGGAACGGCAGGTGGGATCGGAACAGGATGCGGTAGGCGCGGCGCAGCGCCTGGATCGACTCGGGCGTGAAGTTCTTGCGCTGCAGACCGATCACGTTGATGCCGTGGGTCCTGGCGCGGTTACCGACCGTCAGCACGAACGGAGGCGCATCCTGGGTGATGACCGAATAGCCGCCGATGTAGGCCTCCCGCCCGATGCGGCAGAACTGGTGCACCCCCGAGAAGGCGCCGACTGTCGCGCCGTCCTCCACGGTGACGTGGCCGGCGAGCGTCGCCGCGTTGGCGAAGACGATGCGGCTCCCGACCCGGCAGTCGTGCGCCACGTGGGTGCCGGCCATCATTAGGTTGTCGGAGCCGATGCGGGTCTCCCCGCCCCCTCCGGCCGTGCCGCGGTGCAGGGTCACGCCTTCCCTGAAGGCGTTCCGGTCGCCGATGACGAGCGTCGTGCGCTCGCCGCGGTATTTGAGATCCTGGGGCTCCATGCCGACGCAGGCGAAGGGGAAGACGCGATTCTTCTCGCCCATGACGGTGGGCCCCTGGATCACCGCGTGAGGATGCAGCTCGCAGCCGGCCCCGATCCGCACCTCCGCCCCGACGACACAAAAGGCCCCGACGGTCGTTCCCGGGCCGAGCACGGCCCCCGGATCGACCTGCGCCGACGGGTGGATCGCGACGGGGTCGCTCACGGGCGGCCCGCGGCGGGCGCCGCGACCCGATCGACCATGCTCGACAGCATCTCCGCCTCGGCGACCCGCGCCCCGTCCACGAACGCCTCCCCCCGCAGCAGCGCGGAGCGCGCCCGGAGCTTCAGCACCTCGACCTCGAACCGCACCTGATCGCCCGGCACGACCGGCTTCCGGAAGCGGGCCTGGTCGATGCCCGCGAAATAGACCAGCTTGTCCCGGCGGTCCGGGATGCCGCGCAGGAGCAGCACCGCGCCGACCTGGGCCATCGCCTCGACGATGAGCACCCCCGGCATGACCGGCGCACCGGGGAAGTGCCCCTGGAAGAACGGTTCGTTGTACGTGACGTTCTTGATGCCGACCGCCCGCTTCCCCTCCTCGAGGCCGATGATCCGGTCGATGAGCAGGAATGGATAGCGGTGCGGCAGGATGCCCAGGATGCCGTCGATGTCGAGTGTCACGCTCGTCCCCTCCATCGGTCCCCTCCCCCTCTCAGGTGCGCCGGCCGCCTCGTCCGGCCCGGGCCTTGCCGCGGCCGCGACGGCGGGCCGCCCGGGCCACCTTCCCCGCCCCGAGGGCCAGCTCCAGGCGCTGCACGCGACGCAGCAGGTCCGGGAGTCGCAGCAGGGCGGCCTGCGCCCGCTTCCACTCCCGGTGATCGACCGCCGGATGGCCGACCACGAAGGAGCCCGGGGCCGTGTCCTTGAGGACCGCGGACTTGGCGCCGACGATGGTGCCATCCCCCA
>DASRJX010000170.1:0-4013 GCA_035649235.1 Candidatus Cryosericum sp. | reverse complement strand
CACCGCCGAGTTCGCGGACAGGAACCCCAGGACGGTGAAGGCCGTGCTGCGCGCGCTACACGAGTCGAGCGTGTGGCTGGACGACCTGGCGAACCGCCCCGAGCAGTCGGAGATCGTCTCGAGGACGACGTACATCAATTGCCCGAAGGAGATCATCCTGGGCCGGCTGCAGGGCCAATACGACTTCGGAGACGGCCGCAAGAAGCAGGACCCCAACTACATGATCTTCAGCGGCCGCAACTGCAACTACCCGCAGCCGAAATACGCCACCTGGTGGATGACGCAGCTCAAGCGCTGGGGCATGGTCACGGGCACGCCCGACTACGCGGGCGTGGCCCGGCAGGTCATGCGTACCGACCTGTACGAAGAGGCCATGAAGGAAGCCGGCTTCAAACACGCCGGGCTCGACGTCAAGCCGGAGAAGCTCTTCGACGGCGTCGTCTTCGATCCGGCGAAGGCCGACGCCTACGCGCAGTCCTTCCCGGTGAACAGCCTCAAGGCATGATCGCGGTGAGCGGCGGCCAGCTCGTGCCTGGCTTCCTTGGCGCCATTCGCCTCAGTCGAAGAGGTCGCCCCGCCAGAGCGGCCGCCCTCCGAGCGAGGTGTAGAAGCCCCAGACCGCGAAGCCCAGGACGCTGAGGAACACGAACGCAGTTGCCGGCGCGTACCAGCTCGAGGGGGAAGCCGGCATGGGGGCACCGAGGATCAGGTCCACGGTGAAGAGGCCGGCGGCCAGGGCGACGAGCCCGAAGCGCACGCCGGCGAAGGCCACGATCCCGAAGATCGCGATGCTGGAGGGGATGTGGACGGCGGCGTGTTCGCTTCCGAGGGAACGTGAGGTCGCGAACAGCGCGACGAAGGCCACGCCCGCGAGCCAGGGCCGCCGCAGCAGCACGCGGAACAGGAAGAGCACGAAGAAGAAGAGAAGCGTGGCCTGGACGCACGTAGCGACCTGCCCCAGCGACGCGCCCAGGATGTGGCGCCCCCCGCGCAGGTATTCGGTCGCTCCCAGGAGCGGTGCCCCGCCGAGCCGCGCGACGGCGAGAAGCGACACCTGGATGATCAGGAGCCAGACGATGCCGAGAATGACGCCGATCATGAGGTCGCGGCCGAGGAGCGGATCGCACACGCGTCCGGCGAGCAGCCGGCTCCACGAGATGATGGCCTGCGGCCAATGGCGCCGGACGTAGGGCTCGATCGAGAGGTAGAGCGCCCAGATCAACGCCGCGCCGAAGAGGGCATTCCCCATCGCGACCAGGAACAGGCCGAACCCGTCGGTGCCGCCCACGAGTTGCGTCTGGCACAGCCACAGCAAGATGTGGTTGCCGAAGACGAACGCGCCCAGCCGGAACGCGCCGCGCCGGTCGCCGCGGCCGCGGACGTAGTTCCGGAAGGCCATGAAGGTCCCGCCGAGGATCACGGTACCGCCCACGACCGTGATCAGCACCGACCGGGTTCGCCGCTTCGACTCGTCTTCCGCGGACGGCATGCGTTCCGGTTTCGTCCAGGGTCCGATCAGCCGGAAAAAAACGGGCCGGCCATGAAAGGCCGCTGCCTCCACGCGCAGGGGCTGGTCGGAGCCGGGCCAGGTCCCTTCCCAGGCTTCCCGCACGTCCGACGCCGCCAGCGAGGCCCAGGCCGGAGCAGCCGGACGAAGCAGAGCGCGATCCAGCTCGGCCGCGGCGAACAGCGGCTGCCAATCCGGCGGACCGACCTCGTTCGGAGCGTCCTCCTTCTCCGGTGGGATCGCTTGCAGCTGGAGGAGCCGGCCTTGCGCGTCGAGAGCGAGGTTGACCATGCCCGAGAGGATCGGCGGCGGGTCGGTGGGCGTGACGACGCCGGGGATCAACGAATCGTCGTGGAACTGGAACACCACCATGCGGCGCGGACTGGTGCGGTACCAGAAGTTCACGAGCGAAGGACGGCCCGACAGGAGGCGGCCCCAGTCCGGCCGTCCCGGCTGCTTCTGGAAATATTTCTCGAGGTCGAAGGCGTGCCGGAAGCCATGGGCGGTATCCGTCGGCGCGGCCGTGTAGCCGAGGCGGACCAGAATCTCTCGCGCCTTGGCCGACAGGACCTCCGGGGGCGCCAGGCCGACCTGGTCGATCGGGCTCAGCCGGATGCCGAGAGTCAGGGCCAGGAGCAGCCCCACCACCACGACGGCGAGACAGGCGAGGGCCGCTCGCGGACTGAGGCCGGTCGTCTCTCCGGCGTCCGCCACGACTTGCGGCGAAGGGGTCTCCCCCGCCGCGAGAGCGGCGGCCAAGGGATCGCCGCCGGGGAGCGCGGCCGCCACCGAGAGCGCTGAGGATGGACGTTGGGCCGGATCGCGCTCGAGGCAGCGCAGGATCACGCGCTCGACCGCGGGGTCCAGGTCAGGCACCAGGAGCGACGGGCTCGCGGGGGCGGCGTCGCCGCGGGTCCGGATAGCCTCCGCCAGCGTCTTGCCTTCGAACGCCTTCTTGCCGGTGAAGATCTCGTAGAGCACGAGGCCGAGCGAGTAGACGTCGCTCCGCGTCGTGACCTCGCGGCCCTCGAGCTGTTCGGGCGCCATGTAGGCCGGAGTGCCGCTGCGCACGTCGCCCGCCGCGATCTGATCCGCGAGGGCGGCCAGGCCAAAATCCGTGATCATCACGTTGCCGCGACCGTCGAGCATCACGTTGGCGGGCTTCAGATCGCGGTGGAGAACGCCCTTGTCGTGCGCGGCGGCGAGACCCGCGCAGACCTTGCGGGCCACCTCCAGCGCCTTGTCCGCCGGAAGCCGGCCGATGCGGCGGAGCAACGTGGCCAGGTCCTCGCCGTCGACGTATTCCATGGAGAGGAAAGGCCGCCCGTCCGCCTCGCTGATGTCGTACACGCGGCAGACGTTCGGGTGCGAGACCTTGCGCGCGATCTTCACTTCCTGGCGGAAGCGTTCCAGCCGATCGGCGTCGTTCGCGGCTTCGGGCAGGAACTTGAGCGCCACCGGCTGGTCCAGAGTGAGGTCGTCGGCGCGATAGACCTCGCCCATCCCGCCGCGACCGAGGAGGGCGACGATGCGGAATCGACCGGCGAGAACCGTGCCCGGGATGAACTGGCCCTGCGTGGAGGCGGCCGGGCCGCTGCGCGGCCCCGAGGAACCCGGTGAGGGCGGATGAGCCGGAGGCCTCGGCGACCGCGTCGGCGAGCTGAAAGTGGGCGAGTCCTCGGAGGAGGCGAGCCGGCGGCCGCAGGCGGCGCAGAACTGCCCCCCGGCCGGCACGTCGGTGCCGCAGCTCTGGCAGCGGACGACCATCGCCTCGGTCATCGGAGGGACGGCGGCGACTGTCTCCGGTAGCGCGCCGTCGCCGTGGACGTCGCGCCCCCGGCCTTCCGCGTGGTCTCCACGACCATCTCCCCGGAGCGGTCGATCGAAAACACCTGCGTGACCTCCGCCGCGAGGGACGTGCCCTCCGCGTAACGGCTGACGATCACGAGCGTGTCACCCTCGAACGTGGCCCGGGCCACTTGCGCCTGGGGGCCGAGTCCCATGTCGACGACGTTGCGGCTCTCGGGTCCCCCCAGCGCATACACGTAGCGCAGGGGCGGCTGCATGTCGTTGGCGACGAACTGGTGGCGCTCGATCGTGATGCGCCCCGCCTCCGGAGTGATCGTGATCTCGCGCCCCCAGCCGCTGCCCGCGGTGGCCGGAATGCGCGGACGCGACGCCCCCTCGCGGGATGCGGGGCTTTCGACGACCAACGTCCAGCGGCCGCCCAGGTCCGTGGGCTGCGCACCGACGGTGGCGGCCACGAGCGCGGCCGCGAGCACGAAGAGAGCGTTCATGGGCGGGCCGGCGTGTAGGGATCGGGCGCCCCCACCGGAATGAGCGGGTATCTCTCGACGCTCTTCCAGAACTCCCCCACGACGGCGTCCACCGCCGCGATGACACCGGGATTGAAGTCCTTGATGTCGGTTTCCTCTTTGGGATCGCTCCGCAGGTTGAAGAGCCTCATCTCGTTCTCGACGGGGCCGGTGGGCTCCTCCTGCCAGAC
>DASRJX010000169.1:0-2158 GCA_035649235.1 Candidatus Cryosericum sp. | reverse complement strand
CGCAGCGGCCGGGTCAGGCAGGTCGGCCCTCCGCCTCCGTTCCCGCCCAGCTCCTTCCCGGGAATGGCGCTCACCTCGAAGCCCGCCTCTCGCAGGCGGGCGATGGTCGAGCGGTTCTCCTCGAACGCCACCAGGCGCCGCCGGCCGAGCGCCAGAACGTTGCAGGCGAGGGTGTCCCGCTCCGACGGGTCGATGGCGATCTGGTTCAGGCGCCGGGCCCGCAGGATCTCCATGGTCTCGACCGCGATCCGGGCCGGATCGACGAGGATCGTGCTCTCGTCCAGCATGCTCATGAGCGACATGAGGTGCGTGCAGCCCTCGGGGCCGCTGCCGTGCGGCAGGGGCGCCGCGATCACCTCGACCCCCAGGAGCGACAGGAGCGATCGGAGCTGAGTGATGCCGTCCGCGTTGGTCCGGTAGCCGCGCCCGGCGAGGAGCGTCGAGGCGTCGAGCCAGACGAGGTCCCCTCCCTCGACCGTGCCGGGTTCGTGGATCTCCCCCAGGATCGGGATGCCGGCGTCGCGGCAGACGCCGGCGTGCCGCGCCGGCTCCCCCGAGCGCGCCGGCTTCCCCATCCTCAGGATGATGACGCCGCGGTCGGTGACGAAGGAGGCGTCGTGCGTGTAGACGGCGTCGAGCGACAGATCGTCGGCGCCGGGGAGGTCGACGATCGTGGCCCCCGCGGCGGTGAGGGCGGCGCGCAGCGCGGCATGCTCCTTCTGCGCCGCCTCCACCGAAGGGGGGCGCTCGTAACGGAGATGCCGCCAGCATTCCACCCGTCGCGGGTCCCCCCAGCCGACCGCCTCAGGCGCACCGACCAGGACGAGCTGCAGCGGCGCCACCATCGAGCGCGTGCCGGCCGGCTCGGCCCAGGCCGCACGGCGCTGGCCGGTCCCCGGCCAGGTCATCGGCGCGCCACCGTTATCGCTGCGGTCATCGCTTCGCCCCCGCGCCCTCAACGAAGCGGCGTCCTTCGCCGGTCACAAGAAAGGCCGCGAGGGCCGCGAAGGCGCGCCCGCGGTGCGACACCTCGTGCTTGCGCTCCTCGGGGACCGAGGCGAAGGTCGCGCCGAAGGCGGGGTAGATGAAGATCGGGTCGTAGCCGAAGCCCCTCTCCCCTTTCGGCTCGCGGCCGATGAGGCCTTCGCACTCGCCGCGGAAGGAGCGCGTTTCGCCGTCCGGACGGGCGATCGCCACGACAGCGACGTAGCGGGCGCCGCGATCCTGGTCCGGCACGTCGCGCAGCGCCTCGAGGAGCTTCCGGCAGCGTCCGGCGTCGTCCAGACCGGGGCCGCCGTAGCGCGCCGAGAATGGCCCGGGGGCGCCGCCGAGTGCTTTCACCTCGAGCCCCGAGTCGTCGGCGACCGCCACGCGGCCCGCGAGCGCGGCGTAGTGCCGCGCCTTGCCGGAGCCGTTCGCCTCGTAGGTCTCGAAGCACTCGTCGTACGGCGTGCCAAGTCCAGCGTCCTGGAGCGTCCCGGCCTCGTAGCCCGCCGCTTCCACGAGGCGCTTCAGCTCGCGCGCCTTGCCGGGGTTGAAGGTGGCGATCACGATCACGGCCGCGGCAGGATCTGGGGCAGCGTGTCCTTCAGGACCTGCCGCTGTTTCTCGAACAGGAGGTTCGTGCCGTGGGTCGACAGATCCAGGAGCTTCTGCATCTGCTCCGTGGAGAAGGGGGACTTCTCGGCGGTCCCCTGGACCTCGACGTAGCGTCCGGCGTCGGTGCGCACCACGTTCATGTCGACGTCGGCCTGCGAGTCCTCGACGTAGTTCAGGTCGAGGCACGGGTTGCCGCCGACCATCCCGACCGACACGGCCGACACCATCCCCCGCAGGGGCGGGGCGTTGAGCAGGCCCTGGCCGCGCAGCTTCGCCATCGCCAGGCTCATGGCGACGAACGCGCCGGTGATCGAGGCGCAGCGGGTGCCGCCGTCGGCCTGGATGACGTCGCAGTCGATCCAGATCGTCCGCGGCCCAAGGCTCGTCAGGTCGGCCACGGCCCGCAGCGACCGGCCGATGAGCCGCTGGATCTCGTGCGTTCGCCCGGAGGGGCGGCCCCGGGTCGCCTCGCGGGGCGTGCGGGTCCCGGTGGCGCGCGGAATCATCCCGTATTCGCCGGTGATCCAGCCGTGCCCCGAGTCGCGCATGAAGGGCGGCA
>DASRJX010000168.1:0-22666 GCA_035649235.1 Candidatus Cryosericum sp. | reverse complement strand
GCGTGCTGCTCGAGACGATCTAAGCCGTCCCTCCGATCTCAGACCGGAGCCGCGCAGGGGAGCACGAGCGTCACCAGGGTCCCCGTCCCGGGGTGGCTGGTGATCTGGATCGTCCCGCCGTGCTGCTCGACCGCCCGGCGGGCGATCGCCAGCCCCAGGCCGCTGCCGCCGCTCTTGGTCGAGAAGTACGGCTCGAAGATGTGAGACAGGATGGCCGGCTCGATCCCGATGCCGGTGTCGCGCACCGTGATCCGCAGGCCCGGGGGCGCGTCGCCGTCCACGACGCCCGCCTCGACCGACAGCCGGCCGCCCCGCGGCATAGCCTGCAGGGCGTTCTCCACCACGTTCACCAGGGCCCGCGTGACCACGGCCCGGTCCACGCGAAGCGGGGGCAGATCGGACGGGATCGTCTGCTCGATCGCCACCCCGGGCGGCGGCGCCGTCAAGTAGGGCCGCAGCGCCTCCTGGAGGAGTGCGGTCACAGACGTCGGCTCGGGCCGGATCTCCGGCAGGCGGGAATAAGTCGAGAACTCGGTCGCGATCTGCCGCAGGGCCCGCACCTGTCCCTGGATGTTGTCGAGACATTCGGTGAGCACCTGTCCGAAGCGCCGGTCGCCGGCGCGCCACAGGCGCCGGATGTGCTCGACCGAGAGCTGGATCGGGGTCAGGGGGTTCTTGACCTCGTGGGCGATGCGGCGGGCCATCTCGGCCCAGGCCGCCAGCTGGCCGGATCGGACGATCTCGGTCACGTCCTCGAGCAGGACGATCCGCCCCGGGGCCGAGTCCTCCTCCACGGTGAACGGCAGGAAGACCGCGCTCAGCTGGCGCTCCTGCCCCGCGGAGCCGACGACGAGCGACGCCTCGGCCTCGCTCCGGCGCTCCAGGGATCGCTGCAGTGCCTCGTAGAGCGGTCCGAGAGACGGGACGTCGCGCAGGTGACGGGGCAGGTTGTCCCCCGCCACCGGGGGAGGACCGGCCGTCGCCAGGAGCTGCTGCGCCGCCGGATTGATGGTGATCAGGGTCCCCAGGGCGTCGAGCGACAGGACCCCTGTCGTGGCCCGGGTCAGGATGGTCTCGATGTACTCCTTGCGCCGCTCGAGATCCTGTCGCTGATCGCGCAGGGAGCCGGCCATCCGGTTGAACGAGCCGACCAGGAGTCCGATCTCGTCCTTGGCCGCCGAGGCGACGCGCACGTCGAGATCCCCCTCCGCCACGCGCCAGGCAGCCCGTGATAGAGACGCGATCGGCTCCGAAACGCGTCGGGCCACCAGCCAGCCGACCACGGCCAGGAGCAGCACCGTGAGGGAGGAGCTGAGCAGGATGGCGTCGGCCAGCTCCTCGACCTTGCGGGCCACCAGTCGTCCCTGCGTGGCCAGCGGGATCGAGATCACCCCGACGGCACCCGCCCGATCGATGCGGATCGGCGCACTCAGGGTCATGTAGTCCAGATCTCCGGCCTGCTGCTGCGACAGGCGGAACGGCTCGCGATCCAGGTAGAGGGCGCGGAACACCTCGCCGCTCAGCCGGTAGTTGAGCAGGGACGATCCGTACAGCTCCGGCGTACTGGTCGCCATGAGATCGGCGCCCCGGTACAGGTTGATGTCCTGGCGCACGACGCGGCTCAGCCAGAGGACGACGTCCTCGTCGAGCTGCTCGCTGTACCCCGGCTCGGTCAGGTGCAGGTAGTCCTCGGCGACCCGGCGCACAGTCTGCAGGGAGACCAGGCCGGACGACACCAGCCCGCGCTCGTACTCGCGGGCGCTGACGCGCGTGACGAAGTAGGCCAGAGACAGGAGGGGGGCCAGGGCGGTGATCAGGAACACCGTCGTGAGGCGGGCGTAGAACGTCCCTCCGAGCGACAGCCCCTCGGCGGATCGCCCCACCAGCCAGCGGCCGGCGCGGGCCATGAGGACGACGATCAGCAGGAGGACCCCGTTCTGGAGGAAGAGCCGCACGAAGCTGGCGAGCCGTCCGATCAGGTCGCGATCGAAATAGGACAGCGCGTAGACCTCCCTGGGGCCGCGGAAGTAGAGGATGCGGGCGCGTCCCTCGCCGACGTCGTCGCTGCTCCAGAAGAAGCGGCGGTGCTCGAGCGCCTCCATCGCCGCGGGCGAAGGCGCCGGGATCTCCCCCTCCGATTCGTACACCCGCTCCAGTCCGCCGCCGAAGACCGCCATGCGCGTGTCGTATCGCAACAGCTCCGGGTTGGTGCGCGACAGGGCCCGCGTGCGCAGTAGTGGCAGATAGGCCTTCTCGGCGCCGAGCAGGGGCACGTTGTCGTAGTCGTCGATGACCGACATGACGACGAGGCGCGGCGGACGGCGGCCGGCCTGCACCCAGCGGGAGCCGAAGATCACGCCCTTCCGCACTGCCGCGCCGGGCCGCGGGAGGACCGCGATCGGCTCCTTCTCGGCGGCCTCGCGCGCCTGCCAGAAGAGGGGCTCGAACATCAGCCCGAGGTTCACGGCGAACCGGCTGAGCAGGTTGCCCTCGCTGTCGTAGACGCGCAGCGACGACGCCAGCCCCATGGCCGCGAGCGAGGTCCGGCTCCACAGCCGGTAGGCGAGCCCCGCCGGCGTGCGGCCGGCCACCTCCACCTCGTCCTCGGAGGCTTCGAGGGCGAAGTCAGAGGAAGACGCCGTGCGCAGGGCGTCGCGCAGGACCCCGATGCGCCCTTCCGACTGGTAGAGCACCCGCGGCAGCAGGTCGTCCTCGAAGAAGTCGTGGCGCAGCTTGGCGTAGGCGTGCTGCAGGAAGGGCACGTAGAGGGCGGTCATGACGACCAGGGCGAGCGCGGCCCGCAGCAGGGGCGGCAGGCGACGGAGTTCCTGCTCGGCGGCAAGGCGCGCGCGGTCCGCGAGATGGGGGATACGGCAGCGCCGCAGCACGTCGTAGAGTCCCAGGACGAGGGTCGACGCGGCCGCCACGAGGAGGAACAGGCCCCCCTGCAGCGCCACGCGGGGCACCAGGTGCCCGTCGAACTCGACGCGGCTCAGGTCGAGGCGCGACTCCAGGACGAGATCGTCGACGAAGTGGTGCAGGGTCCTGCCGCAGCCGAGCACGAGCGCCGCGAGCGTGAGCCACACCACCGTGCGCATCAGCCGGCGGGCGGCCCGGCCCGCGGGGACCGGGAGGCGGGCGAGGGCGGAGCGCAGAAGCCAGGCGATCGCCAGGGCGGCCGCAGACGTGAGCAGCAGGTCGGCTGGCGAGCGCATCAGGCCGTAGAGCGAGGATGAGGCGTAGAAGGTGATGTCGAAGATCGGCAGGCGGGGGAGCATGTCGTCCGAGCCCACCAGGAGCAGGATGAAGCGGCCGGCCGCGATCGCCGCCACGCCGGACAGCAGCCGCGCCCAGGGCGCCAATGCCGCCGCGCGCACGAGCTGGAGCGCGGCCATGAGCACACCGGCCGCTGCGATCAGGATGCCGAGCCGGCGCACCAGGATGCGTCGCTCCGTGAGCTCGTCGACGGCCCGTCGATCGGTCAAAGTGGCGGAGGCCAGCTCGATGCCGTGGGGAGCCCGCAGCGGCACCGTCAGGGTGAGGAGGCGCTGCCGGCCCACGCGCCACCAGTGCCGGTCACCCTGGCGCTCGAACAGGAGCGCCATGTCTTCGATGTCCGGCTGGGCGAGGTGGACCTGCACGGCGGCCGGCTCGATGGCGGCCCATTGCGGCAGGAACTCGAGCCGCAGGGGGCCCTCCTGTTCTTCGGGGACCGACATGGTGGTCGGCCGGACCAGGAACTCGGCCACGCGGCGCAACCCCGTAAACTTGTCGATCGTGAGCGCGTACAGGCGCGGCGCCTCCTCCCCTCCGGCCATGAGGAACCTCGGGCCCGAGTCGGGCGTCTCGAAGAGCGCCTCGGGAGCGAGCGTGCTGTTCCCGGCCCAGGCGAGCGGCTGTCCATCGGCGCGGTAGAGCGACAGCCCATAGCGCCCTGCCGGCAGGTGGGTGGTGCGGTGGGCGCTCTCCAGGAGGCGGAACGCCTCGGCCGGGTACCCGGCGTCCCAGCGGCGCTCCTGGAACGGTCGCACCATCTCCTGCAGCAGCCAGGCGAAGTCCTCCTCGAGGCGATCCGCCCGCGAACGCAGGCGATCCGGACCGCCTTCCGTCCAGTGCGCCATCATGCGGGACGAGCCCGCCTCTTCGACCATGACGAGACCGCCGATCAGGATCGACAGGGCGGCGAGAACGACGGCGGCGGCGCGCGCCGGTCGGAAGACCCGGCTGCGGATTGTGCGCCAGGCGAGCGGCACGAGGACGAGGGCGGCGGCGACGATCAGCGAGGACCGGGAGGCCGGCGACAGGAGGCTGAGATCGTGCCCCAGGTCGGCGCAGAGCGCCGCCAGGACGGCCGCCTCGATCAGGAGAATCAGGGCGGCGGCCACGAGATCACTTCAGATCCCGGATCTCGCGCACGCGCCAGGAGCCCCCCTCGGGGCCAAGTGCGAAGGACAGCCGCGCCTGCGAGACGGGCGCCGACGACTCGCGGAATGCCCAGACCGCCGTGAGCACCGCGAGCCCGTCCGGGCGCCGGCGCGTGGCCGGCTCCAGGATCCGGAAGCGCACTGTCTCGCGCCCCCGGAACATGCGCCGGAGCAGGAGTCGCATCTGGTCGGCGCCGTAGTAGCCGTCGGCGTCGGCCAGGGGGGCGCAGGCCACATAGGTCTTCACGCGACGCGAGAAGGCCGTCGCCAGGCGGTCCGCGTCCGATTTCTCGAAGCTGGCGACGATGAGGTTCTCGATCTCGTCCAGGCCCGCCTCGCGAGGCTCTCCGGCGCCGCCGGACGCATCGGCGGGCGCGGCGAGCGTTCCGCCCGCCAGCAGGAGGAACCCCATCCACGCGGTGGCGAGGAGGAGACTGTGACTGCGGCTGTTTGCCGCCCGCCTCGGGGGCCCGGGAGTCGCCATCAGGCGATGCTAGGAGTCTGCCCTGAAAATATCAAGGGGCGCCGGACGCGAGTGGTGGTGCGCCCACGACCCACGACCCGGACGCGTTGCTGCTGCCGGCCGCGCTCTGATACTATGCCGCCCCGCAGCGTTCCCCCTGCGAGGCGGCGGAGACCACGATGCCCTCCCTCGATCGAGGCTCGGATCCCGCGCCGGAGGTCAGGCCCGATGCCGTGCTCGACACGGTCGGACTGTTCTGCCCCGTGCCGATCATCCGCACCGCCGAGAGGATCCTGGGCATGCGGCCGGGGCAGGTCCTCGAGGTTCTATCGGATGACCGCGTCATCCTGATCGACCTGCCGGCCTGGTGCCGATCTCGGGGTCACGACTACCTGGGATCGCGCCAGGAGGGCAGCGAGTACCATCTGTTCGTGAGGAAAGGCGAGAAGCCATGAACGGCGTAACGGATCAACCGCAGCGGCGCGTCAAGGCGATCGGCCTGCTGTCCGGCGGGCTCGACAGCACCCTGGCGGCGCGCGTCCTCATCGAGCAGGGTCTGGAGGTCGTCGGTCTCCACTTCTCGACGGGCTTCTGCATGAACGACCACCGGCGCGCGCTGGCGCGTGCGGATGAGGATCCCCGGCGCCTGCGCAACGAAGGATTGAGGGCCGGCGCCGATCTGGGGATCCCGATCGAGGTCCTGGACGCCGGCGAGGCCTATCTGCGCATGGTGCTCAACCCCAAGCACGGCTATGGCAAGCGCGCCAACCCGTGCATCGACTGCCGCATCTTCATGATCCATGGAGCGGCGGAGTTCATGCGCGAGCACGGCGGCGACTTCGTCTTCACGGGCGAAGTCCTCGGCCAGCGTCCGATGTCGCAGCACATGCAGGCCCTGCGGCTCATCGAGAAGGAGTGCGGCATCGAAGGCTACCTGCTGCGCCCGCTGTCGGCTCAGCACCTCGCGCCCACCATGCCCGAGCGCCTCGGGTGGGTCGATCGGGAGCGCCTGCTGGGCATCGCAGGCCGGTCGCGCAAGGAGCAGATGAGCCTGAGCGCGCAATGGGGCATCCAGGACTATCCGCAGCCCTCGGGCGGTTGCTGCTTCCTGGCGGACGAAAACTTCGCCAAGAGGTTCCACGACAAGCGCGAGCACACGCCGATCGAGTCGATCCGTCGCGAGGAGCTGATCCTGCTCAAGGTGGGGCGCCACTTCCGGCTGACCCCCGAGGTCAAGATCATCGTGGCCCGGGACGAGGCGGAGAACCGGTTCCTGGAGCGCTTCAAGGATGGAGCGTGGTGCTTCGAGGCGCTCGGCTGCGGCAGCCCCCTGACGCTCGTGGAAGGGGAGCCGGACGAGGCGACGCGCCGCCTGATCGCGGCCATCACCGCCCGCTACTCCGATCGGCGCCACGAGCCGATCGTCGAGGTGGCGGCGCGGCGGGAGGACCGCGAGGAGCGCTTCTTCGTCCCGCCGGTGGCTGAGGACACGCTCCGGTCGCATCGGCTATAATCCCGCGACCGTGGGCCGTTAACTCAGCGGGAGAGTGCTATCCTCACACGGTAGAAGTCGCTGGTTCAAATCCAGCACGGCCCACCAAAGTCCTCATTCCGCCGTCATCCGGATGTGGGCGGCTAGCTCAGCTGGGAGAGCGCCGCGTTCGCAACGCGGAGGTCGAGGGTTCGATCCCCTTGCCGTCCACCACCCGTCCCGGGCTCGTTCTGCCGCCCGCTCCTCCGTAGCCCGCGCGCACAGCACCGTCCATGGTCGTTGACACCCGGACGCGACGGTCGTATATCTGCGGCAGACCTCACAGGAGACGCGATCGTGATGCCACCGGACGCCGGACGCCTGATCCAGCGGGCCAGCGCGTGGCCGGACGAGGAGCCGCAGGAGGCGCGCTGCCCGCGCTGCGGCACGGGGGACCTCCTCGTGACGCGGGTCCTGCGCGGTGCGATGCCGCCGGTCGAGCTCGAGTTTTGCGTCGGGGTCTTCGACCGCGGGCGCCGGCGCTTCGTGCGTCGCTCCTGCGGCTACGCCGGACGGCCGGCCCCGGTTCCCGCCTGAGCGGGACGACTCAGGGCGCGCCGCCCGCGGCGAGCGAGCGGGCGCGGGCCGCGCCGAATTCGTCTCCTGCGTTCCACTGGGGCATCCCCGGGGCCTCGGCGATACGGTAGCCCGTGTAGAGGGCGATCCTCGCGACGGCGGCCGTTCCCGCGAGGTCGAAGGCCGCGTCGTATTCGTCCTTCGGACGGTGGTACTGCCTGGCCTCGTACTCCTCCCAGATCCGATCGCCGTATCCGTCCGGCTTGCCGATGTACTCGTTGCCCGGATCGATGCTGAACGCCGGGATGCCGACCTTCGCGAGGCTGAACTGATCGGAGCGATAGAAGGATCCCTGCTCGGGGTGGGGATCGGGGACGATGCGGAACCGCAGCGTGGCGGCGGCGTCCGCGATGACTTTCATGAGCGAGGAGCGATCGGCGCCCAGGAAGGTGAAGTCCCGCGGCTCGCCCCAGACCGGCAAGCCGTCCATGTTGATGTTGGCGGCCGTCAGATGAGCCGGTATGGCGGGATGCGACGCGTAGTACTCCGACCCGCGCAGGCCTCCCTCCTCGGCCGCGCAGGCGATGAACAACAAGGTGCGCTTCGGCGCCCGCGGCAGCAGAGTGAAGGCGCGTGCCGTCTCGAGAAGGGTTGCCACCCCGGAGGCGTTGTCGGCGGCGCCGTTGTAGATGGCGTCCCCCTCCTCGGGCGTCCCGACTCCGAGATGATCGTAGTGGGCGGTGAAGACGACCGCCTCCCTGGCGAGCCGCGGGTCGGATCCCGGGATGCGGCCGATGACGTTCCATGTGGCGATCGGGCGGACGCGCGAGGTAAGACGCGCCGCGAGACTGATTCCGAGCGGCACGGGGCGGAAGTCGCGCCGGGAGGCGGACTCGCGCAGCGAGTCGAAGTCCTGACCCGCCGCCTGGAGCATCCGCCTCCCGAAGGATTCGGAGACCCAGGAGGCGAGTGCTAAAGGCGCCGCACCCCCCGGCCGGAGCGCCATGTAGGGCCGTTCCCGGCCCCAGGAGTTGCGCACGACGCTCCATCCGTAGCCGGCCGAGGCGTCGGTGTGGATCAGGATGGCGCCTCGCGCTCCGGCGCGCGCGGCGCTCTCGAACTTGTAGGTCCAGCGGCCGTAGTAGGTCAGCGCCTTGCCCCCGAAGAACGACGGGTCCTCCGAGGGCGGATCGTTCACCAGCAGGACCAGGACCTTGCCTTTGAGGTCGGCGCCCTTGAAGTCGTCCCAGCGCTGCTCCGGAGCGACGATGCCGTAGCCCGCGAACACGAGCGGCGCCTCGATCTCGGTGACCTCCTGCTGCGTCTCGCTGTTGCCGACGAAGTCGACCAGCCGCTCCGGGCGCAGCGTCTGGTCCCTGGTGCGGAACTCCAGCCGGCTGTCCTCGCCGGACTCGACACCGACGAGCGGTACGTCCTGGAGGTAGCCGGTCTCCGAGGCGCCCGGGGCCAGGCCGATCTGGCGGAACCGGGTCTCGAGGTAGAGCGCGGCGAGCCGGCCGCCGCGCTGACCGGTGCCCCGTCCCTCGAGGAGGTCGTCGGCCAGGAACTTCAGATCCGTGCGGATACGCTCGGGATCGATCCTGCGCAGGGTCGCGCCGAGATCGGCCGGCGGGCCGGATGCGCCGAGGGACAGTACGATCGGAACGAGGAGCAGGAGCAGGGCGAGGGTGGTGAGTCGGATCATGGACGTCCTCTCGTGGGCGCGGGGCGGACGGCAGTATAGCGGCGCCTTCCGGCCGCCGCAACCGCGGAACCGTCGGCCTCGGCCGGATATCGCACGCGCTCCAGGAACAGTCCCGAGGCCGGGGCCGTCCACTGCGCCGGGTCCTGCACCGTCTCCGTCAGGAAGCGCCGCACCGCCTCCCGCGGCAGGCGGCCGAGGCCGATCTGGACCAGGACGCCGACGATCCGGCGGGCCATGCGGGGCAGGAAGTGGTCCGCCTCGATCGTGATCGAGGTCAGGAAGTCGTTCCGCCGCACCGACGCTTCGAGGACGCGCACCCGAGGCTCCCGCGCCTCCTCGGCTCGGTCAGCGAACGAGGAGAAGTTGTGTCGCCCGCCAAGGTCGCCCGCGGCCGCTTCCATGGCGGGGAGGTCGAGCGGCTCGCGCACCCACCAGATGAGCCGTTTGAAGAAGGCCGATCGGCGGGATGCGATCTGGTACCGGTAGCGGCGCGCCAGGGCGTCGTGCCGGGAGTGGAACGACATCGGCACGTCCTCGGCGCGCAGGACATTGATGTCCGCCGGAAGACCGTCGTTGAGGCGTTCGAGGATGGCGTCGGCTGCGAGGGTGGAGCGGGTGAAAAAGTTCGCCACCTGCCCCTCGGCATGCACCCCCTGATCGGTGCGCCCGGCGCCGATGAGCAGGGGCGACTCCTGAAGCGTCTTGCGCAGGATGGAGAGGATTTCTCCCGCGACGGTGCGGGCGTCGCTCTGCACCTGCCACCCGGCGTACCGGGTTCCCTCGTACTCGACGAGCAGGCGGATGTTGCGCGGGCCGCCGCCGGCCGGGTTCTCCAACCTCACTCCTGCCTGGAGACGAGGTGGGGCGGCCGCGCCTCTTGCGGGGCGGAGGCTTCGTCCACGGCCCGGGCGAACTGCCCGACCTCCGACGCCAGCCGGCCGAACCGATCACCCGCGTCGGAGAAGGCGGCCTCCGCGTTGCGCAGGTGCTTCCGGCCGAGATCGAACGCCTCCTGGAGCTGCCCCAAATCCCCCTGCAGCTGCTGCAGGCCCCTCAGGATGTCGCGCGCCCGCCGCTCCACCTTCAGCCCCATGAGGCCAAAGGCGATCGCCTGCAGGTAGGCGTAAAGGGAGTTCGGAGAGACCGGCACCACCCGCCTCTTCAAGGCGTAGGCGTTGAGGTCCTCATCGCCGGCGGAGGGATCGCCGCGCACGATGATCTCGTAGAAGACGCTTTCCGCCGGCACGTACATCAGCGCGAAATCGAGCGTCCCCTCCGAGGGCCGGATGTACTTGTCCGCGATGTCGTCGACGTGCTTGCGCACGTCCCGGGCGAAGGCGCGCGCGGCCTTGCCCCGCTGCTCGTCGGTCGCGGCTTCGAGGCGGGAGCGGAAGCCCGCGAGCGGGAACTTGGAGTCGATCGCCACCGCGCCTCCGGGAAGGCGGAGCAGCGCGTCGACGCGGTCGCCGCTCCTGAACTCGCTCTGCAGCACGAAGTGCTCGCGGGGAAAGGACTGCTCCAGCAGCGCGCCGAGCGACATCTCGCCGAGGGCCCCGCGCGTCTTGGGCGCCTGGAAGATCTGCTGCAGCCCGCGGATGTCCTGGCCGAGCTCGAGGATCTGCTGGCTGCTCTGGCCCAGCTCGCCGAGCCGGCGGCCGACGTCCGCGATCAACCGCCCGGTGTCGGCGCCGACCTGCTGGACCGCCTGGGCGTTCTCGGCCAGGCGCGCCCCCACCTGGCCGACGAGCGCGCCCATCGCGCTGGACATCTCTCTCGGAACCGCGGCCGACACCTCCGCGAGCTGCTCGCCCAGGCGCGTCACCTGCTGCTGCACCAGGAGGAGACCGGGGTCGGGCCCGGGCGGTCCGGGTCTGCGGCGCAGCAGGAGCGCGACGCAGACAACAAGGCCGAGCAGGAGGGCGACGACGAGGGCCAGGAGCGCGGTCAGGGCCGTCACGCCCGAAGTATATCAAGGGCCGCTCCGGACCCCGCCCCGGGTGAGCCTCAGTCGCGCACCGCCAGGAGGAGCGTCTTGAGGTAGCGCGTCTCCGGGACGGCCAGGTTGATCGGGTGGTCCGGGGCCTGACCCGAGGACGCGAGGACGGTCACGTCCCGGCCGGCGTCGGCGGCGGCGTCGCGTACCACCGCGAGGAAATCCTCCGGTCCGAGGTGGTACGAGCACGAGGCCGTCATGACGACCGCGCCCGGGGCGGCCAGGCGGAGAGCGCGCAGGTTGATCTCCTTGTAGCCGCGGAGCGCCGCCTCGACCGCCTGTGCGCTCTTGGTGAAGGCGGGCGGGTCGAGGACGATGAGATCGAACCGCTCGCCATTGCGCTCGAGCTCGCGAAGAGCGTCGAAAGCGTTCCCCTCGATCCAGCGGCAGCGCGCAGCGAGGCCGTTCAGGGCGGCGTTGCGGCGGGCGCCCTCGAGGCACTCGGCGGAGTTCTCGATGCCGATCGCCTCGCCCGCTCCCGCCTGCAGCGCGGAGAGGGCGAAGGTGCCGGTGTTGCAGAAGACGTCGAGCACGCGGCGTCCCTTGGCGTGGGCCTGGAGAGCGCGGCGATTCACGCGATGATCGAGGAAGAGGCCGGTCTTCTGGCCCCCCTTCAGCGGGACCACCAATCGCAGACCGTCGATGGTCAACTCGACCTCGTCCGGTACCTCCCCCCACAGGGGTCCGGTGCGTGGCGGCAGTCCCTCGTGGGCTCGCGACGGAAGGTCGCTCTTCTCGTAGATGCCGCGTGGATGGACCGCGTCCAGCAGCGCCTGCACCACCTCGTCGCGCATCCGTTCCATCCCGAGTGTCCCGACCTGCACCGAGAGCCACGGGCCGTAACGGTCGACCGTGAGGCCAGGCAGCCAGTCGCCCTCGCTGTAGACCAGCCGGCACACATCCCCCGCGTCGTAGTGCTGGCGTCGCCAGGCCACCGCGCGGGCGATGCGCCGCCGCAGGAGGGCCCCGTCCACCGCCTCGTCGCGCCGGCGGGTCATGACCCGGACGGCGAGGGTGGAGCGCGGGTTGTAGTAGCCCCGGCCGATGAAGCGTCCGCGGTTGTCTGTGATCTCGACCACGCCGCCCGGCTCGGGATCGCCCTCAGCGCGGTCGATCTCCCCGGCGTAAATCCAGAGGTGGCCGTCGCGCGCGCGGCGGTCGCGCCCGCGCTTCAGCAGGAGACGCGGGAGGGAGCCGGCCGGTCGGGCCGCGGGCTCAGCGCGGTGTCGTGTCACCACTCCCCGGCGCGCCCCTGGTCAACATCGGCAGAGCGACGCCGCGCTGGCGCGCGCAGGCGATCGCCTCCGGGTAGCCGGCGTCGGCGTGCCGGGCCACGCCCAGCCCCGGATCCGTGGTGAGCACGCGCTCCAGCCGCGCCGCCGCCTCGGGGGTGCCGTCGGCCACCACGACCATGCCGGCGTGCAGCGAGTAGCCGATGCCGACGCCGCCGCCGTGATGCACCGACACCCAGGTCGCGCCCGCCGCCGTATTGAGGAGCGCGTTCAGGATCGGCCAGTCGGCGATGGCGTCGGAGCCGTCCCGCAGCCCCTCGGTCTCGCGGTTGGGTGATGCGACCGATCCGGCGTCGAGGTGGTCGCGGCCGATGACGATCGGCGCGCGCAGCTCTCCCTTGGCGACCATCTCGTTGATGCGCAGGCCGAAGCGCGCCCGCTCCCCGTAGCCGAGCCAGCAGATGCGGGCCGGCAGCCCCTGGAAGGCGACCCGCTCTCCCGCGAGGCGGATCCAGCGCCGGAGCGCCGCGTCCTCCGGGAACAGCTCCAGGACCGCCTCGTCGGTGCGGCGGATGTCCGCCGGATCCCCGGAGAGGGCGGCCCAGCGAAACGGCCCCTTGCCGAGGCAGAACATCGGGCGGATGAATTCGGGCACGAACCCCGGGATGTCGAACGCATCGTGGACACCGGCTTCCCGCGCCTCCTGCCGGATGTTGTTGCCGTAGTCGAACACCACAGCACCCCGGCGCTTGAGGTCGAGCATGGCACGGACGTGCGCCGCGACGGAGAGGCGCGAACGCCTCAGGTAGTCGGCGGGGTCGGCCTGACGGAGGCGCAGGGCCTCCTCGTAGGGGAGGCCGTGGGGCACGTAGCCGTTCAGGAGGTCGTGGGCGCTCGTCTGATCGGTGACCAGATCCGGGACGAGGCCTTCGTCCACCAGGCGCGGCAGGACCTCGGCGGCGTTGCCCAGAAGAGCGATCGACAGCGCCTCTCTGCGCTGCAGCGCTGCGCGAGCCAGCGGGAGCGCTTCGTCGAGAGAGGCCACCTCGCGATCGACGTACCGCGTCTCGAGCCGCCTCCGGATGCGCTGCCGGTCCACCTCGACGGCGATGATCACGCCGCCGTTCAAGGTGGCGGCCAGAGGCTGCGCGCCGCCCATGCCGCCGAGGCCCGCCGTCACGACCAGCCGGCCGGCGAGATCGCCGCCGAAGTGGCGGCGCGCCGCCTCGGCGAAGGTCTCGAAGGTGCCCTGCAGGATCCCCTGGCTGCCGATGTAGATCCAGGAGCCGGCGGTCATCTGCCCGAACATCGTCAGCCCCAGCCGTTCGAGCTCGCGGAATATCTCCCACGTCGACCAGGCCGGGACCAGAAGCGCGTTGGCGATCAGGACGCGGGGCGCGTCGCGATGGGTCCGGAACACGCCGACCGGCTTTCCGGACTGGACCAGGAGCGTCTCGTCCCCCTCGAGGGCCTGGAGGGACGCCACCAAGGCGTCGAAGCACTCCCAGTTGCGCGCCGCCTTGCCGGTGCCGCCGTAGACGATGAGTTCCTCCGGCTTCTCGGCCACCTCGGGATCGAGGTTGTTCATCAGCATCCGCAGGGCCGCCTCCTGCGGCCAGCCCTTGCAGGAGAGAGCGGTGCCGCGCGGCGCGCGCACCGGGCCGCGGCGGACCTGGGTGCCGGGCCTCACAGGAGCCTTCCGCAGGCCGCTTCCGCCGCCCGGACGAGGCCGCCGTCCCGGGCCAGTGCCTCGACCGCCGCGATGTCGGTGGACAGCACGCGATCCCCCTCCATGCGGGGGACGACCTGGCGCACGGCCTCCCGGGCGGCCGTGGGGCCGCGCCCCGGCCGGAGCGGGAGCAGGAGATCCAGCGCCTGGCAGGCGGACAGCATCTCGATCGCCAGGACCGTGCGGGCGTTCCGCACCACGCTGCGCGCCTTGCGGGCGGCGATCGGCGCCATCGACACGTGGTCTTCCTGTCCCGCCTCGGTCGGGATCGAGTCGACGCTCGCGGGGTGCGCCAGGATCTTGTTCTCGGAGACCAAAGCCGCCGCCGTCACCTGCGCCATCATGAGCCCGCAGTCGACGCCCGGATCGCTCGCCAGGAAAGGCGGCAGGCCGGAGAGCGCCGGGTTCATCAGCCGTTCGATGCGCCGCTCCGAGATGGAGGCTATCTCCGCCGCGCCGATCGCCAGCGCGTCGAGTGCTATCGCCGGCACCTCGCCGTGGAAGTTGCCGCCCGAGACGAGGTCCCCCTGCGCGGGGAAGACGATCGGATTGTCGGTGACGGCGTTGATCTCGGTTGTGAGGAGCGACGCCGCGAAGCGGACCACCTCGCGCGCGGCGCCGTGGACCTGGGGCATACAGCGCAGCGAGTAGGCGTCCTGCACCCGCCCGCAGCCCGCGTGCGAGGCCTCGATGGCGCTGTCGCGCAGCAGGGCTCTCAGATTCGTCGCGCTCTCCACCTGGCCCGGATGCGGGCGCAGGGCGTGCAGGCGTGGATCGAACGCCCGGTGGCTTCCCTTGAGGGCCTCCAGGCTCGAGGCGCCGCACAGGTCGGCGAGCGTCACGAGGCTCTGGGCTTCGATGAGGGCCAGGGCACCCACCGCCGTGCTCATCTGGGTGCCGTTGATGAGCGCGATCCCCTCCTTGGGACCAAGGGTCAGCGGCGAGAGGCCGGCTCGCTGTTGCGCCTCGCGCGCCGGCAGCCTCTCGCCGCGCAGCACCGCCTCGCCCTCGCCCATGAGCAGCAGGGCGAGGTGCGCCAGGGGAGCGAGGTCGCCGCTGGCGCCGACCGATCCTTGCTCCGGCACGACCGGGAGCAGGTCGGCGTTCAGGTGGGAGACGAGCGCCTCGACGACGGCGGCCCGCACGCCGGAATGACCGCGGGCCAGGACGTGCGCCCGCAGCAGCATCATCACCCGCGTGGCTCCCGGATCGAGCGTCTCGCCGACGCCGGCGCAGTGGCTGCGGATGAGGTTCCGCTGCAGGGCCTCGAGGCGATCGCGCGGGATCCGGATGTCCTTGAGGTGGCCGAAGCCGGTGTTGACCCCGTAGACCTGATCGTTCCCTTCGAGGATCCGTTGCACGACCGCGTGCGCCGCGCCGATGCGCTGGCGCGCCGTCGGTGTCAGCACCACGCGCGCGCCACCGCGCGCCACGGCCGCGACCGCGTGCAGATCCAGACTGTCGCCGTCGAGGAGGATGTCCGCCATGGGCCGAGGTCCCGCGCCCGAAGAAATGGGCGCCCGTCCGGGATCTCGGGCATAGTAGCACAGCGTCGATTTCTGCTAGCATGACGCCTCGCCCACGCATCCGGATACGTGCACCCTGAAGCCTCGGAGATCGCATGTCAACGTTCGTGGTGGTCGGCGCCCAGTGGGGCGATGAGGGAAAGGGGAAAATCGTCGACCTGCTCACCGAGCGGGTGGACATCGTCGCGCGCTTCGGCGGCGGGCCGAACGCCGGGCACACGATCGAGGCCGGCGGTCGCCGCATAACACTGCACCACGTGCCGTCGGGGATCCTCCGGGAGGGGGTGCTCTGCGTGATCGGCAACGGGACGGTGATCCACCCAGCGTCGCTGTTCAAGGAGATCGAGGACCTCCGCCGGGCGGGCGTCCGGGTGGAGGAGAATCTGAGGATCAGCGACCGGGCGCACGTGATCCTGCCGTACCACCGCGGCTGCGACATCGCCCGGGAGGACGGGGCGCCCGCAGGACGCCTGGGTACGACGCGGCTCGGCGTCGGGCCGGCGTATGAGAGCAAGGCGGGCCGTTACGGCCTGCGCGTCGCCGATCTGAGGGACCAGGAGACGCTGCGCGCGAAGGTGACGGGCGTTGCGTCGATGCTGAGGCAGGCGTGCGCCGAAGGCCTTCCGGCGGACTCCGATCCGGACCCGGACTCGGTGACGGGGGAGTACCTCGAGGCGGGCCGGATCCTCGCCCCGTACGTCGCCGACACCTCGGCGCTGCTCAACGAGCGGCTGGACGAGGGCGCCGTCGTCCTGTGCGAGGGCGCGCAGGGGACGATGCTCGACCTCGACCACGGCTCCTACCCGTACGTCACCTCCTCCACCTCCACTGCCGGGGGGGCGTGCTCAGGCCTCGGCATCAGCCCGATCCGCATCGAAGGCGTGTTCGGCGTCCTGAAGGCCTACTCGACGCGGGTCGGGGCGGGCCCCTTCCCGACCGAGATCCACGACGACAGCGGGCAGCGGATCCGCGAGCGCGGCCGCGAGTACGGAAGCACCACGGGCCGGCCTCGCCGCTGCGGCTGGTTCGACGCGCTCGTGGCGCGGTACTCGGTGACGCTCAACCAGATCGAATGCCTGGCGCTGACGCTCTTCGACGTGCTGGATGCCTTCGAGGAGATTCCGATCTGCGTCGCCTACGAGCACGCCGGGAGGCGGCTCGAGAGCCTGCCGGCCGACCCTGCGGTGGTGCGCGATTGCCGGCCGGTCTACGAGACCCTGCCCGGCTGGCAGCAGGACACCTCCGGGGTGACGCGGTACGACGATCTTCCCGATGCGGCCCGGCGTTACATCGAGCGGATCGAGGCGGTGGTTGGCTGCGAGGTCGGCATCGTGTCGGTCTCGCCGCACCGCGAGAAGACCATCCTGAGGCCCGGGAGCCGCATCGCCCGCTGGCTTCCCGCCCGCTGAGGGTCCGCCTGCCCCGCCCCCGCCCGGCGCCGGAGGATCGCCTCCTCGGGAGCCGCGCCTCCGCCGCCCGCTTCGGTCGCCTCGTCCTCGAGGAGGTCCTCGACCAGCTCCTGGGCGAGGGCGGCCGCACCTACAGCGGCGCTTCCGCCGCGCGTCTGACCCGGCTGTTCGACGGCGCGCTGCCGGAGCATGGGCGGGACCCGGCGCGGGCCCTCCGGAACCTGCGACGCACGGTTGTTCGTCACTCGATGCGGATGTCTCATCCTCGCCTCTTCGGCCTGTTCTGCGCCGCGCCGCTGCCGGTCGCCGTCTTCGCCGAACTCCTGGCGGCCTCGCTGAACCAGTCGGTGGACGCCTGGAAGGCGGGGCCCGCCGCGGCCCACGTCGAGATGCGCCTGCTGCGCTGGATCAACGACCTGATCGGGTTCGGGCCCGGGGCCTTCGGGGTGCTGACGAGTGGCGGCGGCGTGGCCAACACGCTGGCGCTGAAGATGGCTCGCGACAGGGCTCTGGGAGACCGGGCGCGCTCTATGGGGACGGCGGGTCCTTTGGCCCGCCGGCTGCGCGTCTACGCTTCGGAGGAGGCGCACTTCTCGATCCGCCGCTCGCTCGACCTGCTGGGCCTGGGAGAGAGGGCACTCGTCCTGGTGCCGGTCGACCGCGGCCGACGGATGCGGGCCGACCGGCTCGCGCAGCGCCTGGCGCTCGACCGGGCCCAGGGCCTCCGGCCGATGGCCGTGGTGGCGACGGCCGGGACGACCAGCACCGGCAACGTCGATCCGATCCGGAAGATCACGGCGGCGGCCCACGCGGCGGGAGCCCACTGCCACGTCGACGCCGCCTACGGCGGCGCGCTGCTGTTCTCCGCGCGCCGCCGGGGCCTGCTCGACGGCCTCGAAACCGCCGACACGGTCACCGTCGACCCGCATAAGTGGCTGTTCCAGCCGTTCAGCCTCGGGATGCTGCTGGCGCGGAACGGCTCCCGGCTGCGGCGGAGCTTCGAGACCGAGCCCGACTACCTGCGCAAGGACCTGGAGGCGGAGAGGGGACGGCTCGACTTCTACCACTACTCCCTCGAAGGCTCGCGCCCGTTCCGCGGCCTCAAGCTCTACCTGACCATCCAGGTGTTGGGCCGCACCGGCCTGGGGCGGCTCGTGGACCGCACCCTGGACGTGGCCTTGGCGCTCGAGCGCAGGGTCCGGCGGGACCCGCGCTTCGAGGTCTTCGATGCGCCCGTGGAGCTCGCGACCGTCTGCTTCCGCTACCTGCCGGAATGGGCGCGCCCCCTGCCGCCTGCCGGCCGCCGGACACCCGCGGCGCGCGGACGGCTCAATCGGGCCCAGATCGCCATCCAGCAGGAGGTGGAGCGCCGCGGCTACACCTGGTTCCCTACGCTGCGTCTCGACGGGGAGGTCTATTTCCGCTTCGGGATCTTCAACTACCGGACGCGCGACGAGGACGTCGCCGCGGTCCTGCGCCACATCGCGCGCGTGGCGGCCGGCCGGCGCCTGTGACGGGCCGGCTCCGGCCGGAGCCCGCGCCGGGGATCAACCGGCCTTGCGATCGCCACTGTTGAGGATCTCGAGCTGGGGCCGGACGACGCTCTCGTAGCAGTCCGGGCAGATGCCGTGGCTGAAGCGGGCGTCGGAGTGATCGCTGACGTAGCTCTCGACCTGCTGCCAGTAGTGATGGTCGTTGCGCACCCGCTTGCAGTAGGAGCAGATCGGAAGCAGGCCCTGCAGCGTCTTGACGCGCGCCAGCGCCTCCTCGAGGTCGCGGACGCGGGCCGCCAGGCTGGCCTGCAGCGACAGGATGCGCACCCCGGCCTGCACCCTGGCGCGCAGCTCGTCCCGATCGAATGGCTTGACGATGTAGTCGTCCGCCCCGGACTGCAGGCCGCTGACGATGTCGGTCTTGCTCCCCTTGGCGGTGAGCAGGATGACGTAGGGCGGCTCGGAGGTCGGCCGCGCGCGGGCCTTGCGGCAGATGTCGATCCCGTCGAGGCCCGGCATCATCCAGTCGAGGATCGCCATCCGCGGCGCGTCCTTCTCCTGGAGGGCCTGCCAGGCCGCCAGGCCGTCGCTCGTCACCACGACCTCGTAGCCCCAGCGGAGCAAGGTGGCCTCGAGCATGCGGCGCGACACGAGATCGTCTTCGGCGATCAGGATGCGCATGCTCAGCTCCTCGACAGGTAGGGCAGGAGCGCCTGGGACAGCCGGTCGATCTCCGCGCCGAGCTCGCGCCGGGCCAGGCCTGCGGCCTTCAGATCCCCCGTCAGGCCCAGCGACTCGACGCGATCCGCGGCCCGCAGCGCCCGGAAAGCGGCCAACGTCCCGACCGAGCCCTTGAGCGTGTGCGCCGCTCGCGACAGCGCCACCCCCTCGCCGCGATCGAGCGCGGCGTCGATGGCGGCGAGCTGCTGGGGCGCGGTGGCGATGAAGGCCCGCACGAGCTCGGAGAGCAGGCCCCGATCGCCGTCGACGCGGGCCAGGAGGTCCTGCGGGTCGAGAGTCGGCAGGTCGGCGGAAGCGTCGGGAACGACCGTGTCGCTCTCGGGCACCAGGATCCCCGAAGGCCTGCTCTTCTCCCGCAGCGCGTGTCGCGTGATCAACGGGAACGGCTTGGTGGCCTCCGCGGATGCGCTCAGGATCGACAGCAACGCCTCGCGCAGCTCGGACTCTCGCGCCGGCTTGGTGAGATAGCCCTCCAGGCCGATCTCCGCGCAGCGGGTGGAGTCCCCCCTCTGGCCCGCCGAGGTCAGGAGCAGGAGCCGTGTCGACGCCAGCTGCGGGTGCCCTTTGACCTCGGCGGCCACGGAGAACCCATCGAGTCCCGGCATCTGGACGTCGAGCAGGGCGAGTGGATACGGCGACCCGGCCTTGGCCGCCCGGCTCAGCGCCGCGAGCGCCTGGCGGCCGTCCTCGGCCACCTCCGGAAGCATGCCCCAGGCCTTGAGGCGCGACTCGAGCAGCCTCCGGTTGATCGGGTTGTCGTCGGCGACCAGGATGCGCACGTCCTTCAGCTGCGCGGGTGCTGTGGAGTCCGTGGCGCGCTCGACGGCCGGGGCGCGATCGAAGCGGGCGGTGAAGTGGAAGGTGCTTCCGGTGCCGGGCGCGCTCTCGAGCCAGAGGCGACCCCGCATCAGGCCCACCAGCTCCGACGCGATTGCCAGGCCGAGGCCGATGCCGCCGTGGCGGCGCGTGCTGGAACCGTCCGCCTGGGTGAACGGCTCGAAGATCAGTCCCTGCTTGTCGGGGTCGATGCCGATGCCGGTGTCGCGCACCCGGAAGTGCAGCGTCGTGGCGGAGGCGCCCTGTCCTTCGAGCGACACCTCGACCTCGACGCCTCCGCGATCGGTGAACTTGATGGCGTTGCTGACCAGGCTGACCAGCACCTGCCGGAGCCGCCCCGGATCGCCGACCAGGGTGTCGGGGATGCCATCGTCGATGCGATGTTCGAGCCGGAGTCCCTTCTGTGCCGCCCGATCGGCCAGGCCGGCCAGCGCGTCCTCGAGGCCGGGACGCAGGCGGAAGCGGATAGGATGCAGGCTCAGCCGGTGGCTCTCGATCCGCGAGAAGTCGAGGATGTCGTTGACCAGGTCGAGCAGGGCGTCCGCCGACGACTTGACCAGGCCGAGGTGCGCGCGGGTCTCGGTCGGCAGATCGGTGTCCAGCGCCAGCGCCGTCATCCCGATGATGCCGTTGAGCGGCGTGCGGATCTCGTGGCTCACGTTGGCCAGGAACTCGGCCTTGGCCAGGTCGACCGCCCCCGCCTGCTTGTGCGCCTGGCCGAGCGCGGCCGTGCTGCGCTCGAGCTCCTGATGGCTCCCCTCGACCGCCGTCTCGAGGGCCCGGCGCGCACGGGCGATGGCGCCGACCATGCCGTCGAAGGCCTGCTCGAGCGTCCCTATCTCGTCCGCGCGTCCGTCCGACACGCGCACCGAGAGGTCGCCGCCCGCCACGCGGCGGGCCACGTCCGCCAGCCGGCGCAGGCGCGACGAGGGATCGCGCGCCACGAGGAAGGAGAGAGCAAAGCCCAGGAGGAGGCTCAGGAGCAGCGTGGGGAGGACGCGCCCGGCGGGCGCAGCACCCGACAGCGCCACGCGCTCCTCGAGGAATCCGACCAGGCGCAGGGCCGGCCCCCCGGGCCAGGGAGCGAGCAGGTCGGTCCGGGCCACCAGGAATCCGTGGTCCCCAGAGAGCCGCTCGCGTGCCGGCCCGGGCGCCTCGGGCCTGAGGGCCGCCGCCTCGGAGCCGGGCGCGCCATCGAGATTCCTGCGATCCCCGGCGAGGATCCCTCCGGTTTCGTCGAGGAGGATCAGGAAGGCGCTCGAAGACTGCGGCTGCCGCTCGACGAGCGCCTTCTCGGTGATGGCGGCCACCGCGTGCCAGGGAAGGATGCCGACGAGCGTTGCCCGATCGGCGCCAGGGCCCGCCGCCGGATAGGCCACGAGCGCCGCGCCATCGGCGGGCATCATCCGGACGAGGCACCCGGGATCGCCCGGGTCGCCGCGCGACCCCGCGTCAAGCTCCGCGTCCAGGGAACCGCCGGCAGACGGACCGCCGCTGGCCGCGATCACGCGCCCGGCGCCGTCGACGAGGAGGAGATCGCCCCAGGGCTCGGACGCGCCCTCGCGCAGGCGCCGGAGGAGCGCCGCGCGATCGGCCGAGGAAAGGCGGCCGCGGACCCCGGTCTGCTCCTGGGCGACGGAGGCCCACGACCGGACCTCGGCGCAGCGGGCGCGCAGGTAGCGCTGCACGTCGCCCAGCGCGGACTCGGCCGCTGCCTGGAGGTCCCCGGCCGCGCGCTGCTCGAGGCTCCGCCTCATGGGGAGCACGGAGACCAGCGACAGAGCCGCGATCGTCGCGAGGAGGGCTGCACCGAGTGCGAGCCAGACCTTCAGGAATAGGGACGTTCGCGGCGAGCCGATCATACGCGGTAGGTAAACTTATGGATCGCCCGCGCGCGAGGCAACATGTGGCGGGCCTTGACATTCCGCCGATTCCAAAACCGTAAGGAGGCCGGCGTCCCGGGTTCTGGGGTTATGATCGGCGGACGCGAGGAGGGCCTTTCGAGCATGGCTATCCGGGAAGTGGGACGACACCTCGGCGAGGTGGTCGTCCTCGAGCCCGACGTCTACGAGGACGATCGCGGGCACTTCATGGAAGTCTTCCGGGCCGAGAGCCTGGGCCCGATGGGCGTCCCCGACCGCTTCGTCCAGGAGAACCAGTCCTGGTCGCGCCGTGGCGTGGTGCGGGGCCTGCACTTCCAGTACGACCCGCCGATGGGAAAGCTGATGCGCGTCATCTCGGGGAAGGCGCTCCTGGTCGCGGTCGACATCCGGCGAGGATCGCCGACGCTCGGGCGCTTCGTCGCCATCGAGGCGTCGCCCGAGAACCGGATCCAGATCTATGCGCCGCCGGGGTTCGCCCGCGGCTTCTGCGTCGAGACGGAGTACGCCGAGATCCTCTATAAGTGCACGGCGCCCTACAACCCGAAAGGGGAGTCGGCGATCCGCTGGAACGATCCCCGCATCGGTATCGCCTGGCCCCTCGCCCGTCCGATCCTGTCGCCGAAGGACGCCGCCGCGGCAAGCCTCTCCGACTGGCTCGCCCGCCCCGAGTCGGCGCTTCCGGCCTTCTCGGTTGCAGCCGATCGCTCGCCCGGGTAGACTCCAGCGAAGTGGGCCGTTAGCTCAGTTGGTAGAGCAGCAGACTTTTAATCTGCGGGTCGCAGGTTCGATCCCTGCACGGCTCACCACGTCGCTCCTGTCCCGATCCTTCCGAGCGCCGCTTCGTGACGGCACGCTCTCTGGCGCTGCACCGGCGGAGCGAAACGCGGGCGGGCGATCAGCGCTGCGACACCCGGAGGGGCGAGTAGGCCATGCCGTCGGGCTCGCGGCCGGCGACCAGCGTTCCGGTCACGATCCAGCTCGTGAGGTCGACGACGGCCACCGCGTCGGCGTTGGCGTTGGCGACGTAGGCGCGCTTCCCGTCCGGATGCATCAGGATCCCGATCGGCACGGGACTCTTTCCGAACTTCTCTCCGAACAGCCGCCCTTCGGAGCCGGCGGCCTCGAGGGACATCGCCACGCGACGTTTTTCCTCCCGCGTCCGGGCGTCGAAGACGGTCAGACCA
>DASRJX010000167.1:0-3183 GCA_035649235.1 Candidatus Cryosericum sp. | reverse complement strand
CGCCCGTCCCGCAGCCTTGGCCCGGTACATCGCCGTGTCGGCGTCCCGCAGCAGGTCCTCGGGGCGGCCGTAGTCGCCCGGGCCCAGGACGACGCCCGTGCTCAGCGTCACGTACAGGTCGCGCCCTTCGACCTGCATCGCCGGCCGGAACCCTTCCTCCAGCGCGCGCACCACCTGCGTCGCGTCCCGGAGCGACCGGACGTCCTCCAGGAGGATGGTGAACTCGTCCCCCCCCATCCGCGCCAGCGTCCAGGCCATGCCCCGGCGCTCCTCCACATCCTCCTCGCCGGACCCCCGCCCGGTCCGGCGCGTGGCGCTCTCCAGGCTGGCCTGGATGCGGTCCGCGGCCTCCTTGAGAACCCGATCGCCAATCGTGTGCCCCAGGCTGTCGTTGATGTTCTTGAACCGGTCGAGGTCGACGAAGATGATCGCCAGGCTCTCGGTCCGGCGGCGCCTGCGGGCCCTGCCGAAGGACTGAGTCAGGCGGTCGAGGAACAGAGTGCGGTTCGGGAGCTCGGTCAGCGGATCGTGGAGGGCCAGGTGCATCAGCTGCTCCTCCATCCTCTTCCGCTCGTCGATGTCGGTCTGGGAGCCCGCGAAGCGCTGGGCCTTCCCAGTCGCCTCGTCGCGCACCGCGATGCCCCGCGACAGCATCCAGCGATACGACCCGTCGGCGTGCCGGATGCGGTACTCGGCGACGAGGTGCGCGGTCCCTCCCGCGAGATGAGTCCTGACCCGCGTTTCGAGAGCCGGACGGTCCTCGGCATGGACGCGATCGAGCCACTCCCCCGGGGCGTCCACCACGCCGGCGTCGTCGAGGCCGAGCGCCTCCTTCCACCGCGGGGAGTAGTACACACGATCGGTCGCGAGGTCCCAGTCCCAGAGCCCGTCGTTGGCCCCGCGGGCGGCGAGCTCGTACCGCTCCTGGCTGCGCCGCAGGGCGGAGGTGCGCGAGGCCACGATCTCCTCCAGGTGGCTCGAATGGTAGCGGAGCCTGTCCTGGAGGCGCCCTGCCACGAGGCCCATGACCGCCAGGATCAGGGCGAAGCCGTCGATGAAGTAGTGCACCGGGGTGACGCGATGCAGCCCTTCGATCACCGAGAGGGTCATCCGCTCGGGCAGCATGTGATAGATGGAGTAGTAATCGACCAGGTACCCGACGATCGTCAGGCCGAGGCCCAGGACGAAGCCGAGGCCGCCGTACAGAATCGTCCTGGATCGAGGCGGGCGGCCGGCGGGCGCCGGCCCGCTCCCCGAAAGCACGTCAGGCGGCATCCCGCTCGGCATGGGGCCCGTCGGCCGGGGGGACTTCCGGAGCCGGGACGTCCGCCAGGCGGCGGCCAAAGGGGCCCCGGAGCGGCCCGAGGCGCCGACCGCGCGCGGCAGCGAACCACGCCAGGAGCCCGGACACCGCGATCAGCGAGGCCATGATCAGGGCGGACAGCCAGCCGACGGATGGAGGAGGGGCGGGGCTCTTCACTCCCTGCGGCAGTTCATTCACCGCCTGGGACAGGGCCTCGATCGTCCCGCGCTGGTCGCGGCCGATGCCGGCCGCCTGGAGCGCCTGGTTGTAGTGCCGGTAGCGGGCGAGGCTCGCCTGCAGCGTCTCCCGCTCCTCGTCGCTGAGGAAGGTCCTGCCGCGCAGCCTCCCGCGCTCGATCTCCAGCAGGACAGCGAAGCGATCGCCCGCGCTCGCGGCCTTCGCGTGCCCCTTCACGCCGAGCCTTGAAGCCTCGTCGGCCAGGAGGGCGTCGAGGGTGTCGAGCAGGGCCTGGAGGCGCTTCTCGGATCTTCGAGCGAGCGTAGCGGCCTCGTCCCTCTCGGAGGAGATCTGCATGAGATCCCGCTTGAGCTGGCGGAAGCGGACGAGGACCGACTCGAGCGCGGGGTCGCCCGTGAGGAGTCCGAGCACGTCGTCGCCCGCCGTCTCGGCCAGCAGCTCGACGACGTCGGTCTCGAGCAGGCGCTCGGTCCGGGCGTAGGACTCTGTCCGGGTCAGGATGGCGCGCTCCTCCGGATCGGCCAGGTCGTCCCGGATGATGCCATCGCGCTCGGTCCGCAGGCGCTCGATGACCGAGGTGGCCCACTGCGCATAGTCCTTCAGCGTGACGGGCTCCGTGCTCCCTTGGGGAGGCTTCAGGTCCTGCAGGGCCCGGGCGGAGAACTCGTCGAGCCTGCGGGCCGACCGCTCGAGCCGTCCCAGCCTGGCCTGGAGCGGAGGCAGGAGCTCCCGGGCGAACGTGCCTTCCGGATCCCAGTCCGGCCGGGTGGTGATCAGGTCGTGCAGCCTCGCGAGCGTCGTGGCGCACTCGCGCAGCCGGCCTTGCGTGAGGTGGTCCCGGGCCTTCTCGTACAGCTCGTGAGGATCCGCCTCGACGTGGGGGACGGTCCCGAGGGAGACGACCCCCGCCAGGCAGAGACTAGCCAGAGCGGCGATCTTACGGGCAGTCATTCCGGACGTCCCCCTGAGATGTGATGAAGACCGGGCCGTCGCCGACGCGGTCGAGCCGGAGGCAGGACGATCCGGAGGAACCATAGCGGGACAGCCGGACGTTCTTGAGACGCGCCTGACCGGTGCCCTCGAGGACCGGGATCGGCCGGTACGAAGCCTTGCAGGTCCCAGGCTGCGGCGTGATCTCCCAGACCGAGCGGAAGGAGTCGCCCACGACGTAGATCCTCCCGTAGTGCAGCATGAGTTGGACCGTGGTCCTTGGCGCGCCGGGTCGGATCCCCTCGGCCTGGAGGATCTCGGAGAGATCGAGCCGGCCGATCAACGGGGGACGCTCGGCGAGGCTCACCGTGCCGTCGGCCCCGACCGCGAGCGGGATCCGGAGGCTGTGCTGCTCGAAGGTCAGGGTCGGCTGGACGACCTGAGTGGCGCAGCCGGCGCCGGCGGCCAGCAGCGCGCAGAGAGACCCTATCCGAAGAACTCGACGACGGCAGGTCAAATCTCGAGCCTCCTTCCAGGCCAGCTATCAAACTTAATTGGCAGAGGAGATCGCGCAAGCGCCATCGGCGGGGATACGGTGTTGTAACCAGGCATGGCGGCGCCGCGCGCCGGACGGGATCCCGGCGCTCAGGAAAGCAGCTCGCGCGCGGCGCGCAGCGCCCCTTCCAGGTCGCCGATCCGGCCGTCGAGCTGCATCTCGTAAACCGCCCGCGTGATCCGCCCGATCTCGGGAC
>DASRJX010000166.1:0-26308 GCA_035649235.1 Candidatus Cryosericum sp. | reverse complement strand
CTCCTCCGTGAAGCCCCAGAGCTTCTCGCCGTCCCGGAACTCCACGATGGTCTTCTGTCCAGGCACCTCCGACCCGAAGCGGCGGGCTCGATCGACCTGCCGGCGCATCGAGCCGTAATCCCGGACGTAGAACAGCGCCTTCAGCTCGATCAGCTTCACCTGCGTCGGGATGCCTCCGCCCTCGCTGGGCAGCAGGTGGAAACTGTCGCCGTCGGGACGGAAGTCGTGTGTGTGACCCCGCATGGTGCGGCCGTCACGGTAGTGGGCGACGACTTTCTCCTCCATCCGATTCCTCCTGCGCGGCCCGGCGACCGGCGCCGCCTCGCGAGGTTCCGGGGCATCCTGCCGGTCCGGACCGCAATGGTCTCAGCGGCTGGCCGTGATGGTCGCCATCCCGTCGATGCAGGGAACGGGGCCGGCCAGCTCCACCAAGTTGTTGAGTATCTCACAGTCGCCGGTCTGTGGGCTCGACACAAGTTCGATCCGGGTGCTTCCCACGGACGAGGCGATGAAGTTCAGGGTGAGCAGCTTGAACGTGCCGCTCCTGTTGAACGAGTCGCAGAGGCTCGGCGGCGGCCGGGCGGCCATGCCGATGAACGCGTTTCCGGGCTGCGATGTCCCGTTGGACTGGCACAGGGGGCCGGTCGTCGGCGCGGGGGGAGTGGGGGGCGGGATGAACGGATGCTTGTCACAGTACGTCATGCCGGAATTGCACTCGCCGAAAGGATTGAACGTGACGCCGTCGTTCTCGGGACTCTGGATGAAGCCGGCGAACTGCACGATCCCCGGATCGAACCTCACCTGAAGGCTGACGGCGTCGAACTCCTGGGCCGCGGTCATGCGCACCATGACGTCGATCGACACGATGCTGTCGTCGGTCTTTGTGTCGAGCGGACTCACTGCAAGGAAGATGGCAGGGTCGTCCGGGACGGTATCGACCGTCGCCACCGCCCGGATCGGCAGAATCTTCGACTCGTCGTCGTCACTGTTACAGCTCAGGAGCAACGGAGCGACGAGGACCGCGATGATTGTCCAATTCCGAGACGCCATGCAGGATCGCCTCCAGGAGCGACGCGGGGGAGTATACCGGCGCCTTCGGGACGGAACAACGTGAACCGCTCCTGAACTGCGACGGCCGCTGCGTGCGCGCCGCGGCGGCCGCGTTCGCCGGCGAACGCGAGTGCTATGCCGCCCGCTCAGTGCCGGCCGAGGATCTGGCGATCGTCGTCGTCGGCCCGGCTGCCGAGCTGAAGACCCCGTTGGCCGAGCTGGGGCCGGTCACCGTCCGCAAGGCGCCTTCGATCATCAGCGGCGAGCCCTGATTAGGGACGCTCAGCGGCCCTCGGTCGCCAGCCGCAGGGCCTCGCGCGCCGCGTCCGAGTAAGGATTCAGCTCGACGGCCCGCCGGAAGCGTTCCGCCGCCGTGGCGCGATCGCCGCGCGCCAGGTGGGCCAGGCCGAGGAGGATGTCGATGTGGGGGAGGGGAGGGTCCTCGTCCACGATGAGGGCCTCCTCGAAAGCCGCCTCCTCCCCCCGGCCGAGCGCCATCAGGGCATCAATGCGCATGACGCGCGCGATGTAGGCGCCGCCGCTCCGGTCGACGGCCCGCTCCGATTCCTGCAGGGCCGCGGGCGCTTCCTCCGGCTTCCAGTTTCCCGGCCGGAAGAGCGACGGATCGAGCAGCCGGTAGTCGTCCCGCCGGGCGAGAGCGGCGTACGGCCCCGCTTCGCGCACGTAGACGACCGCCGCGTCGTCGAAATAGACCAGCCGCCAGTCGTCCGCCGTCTCGCGGATCGTCCTGGCAACGACCGACATGCCCTGCTGCGACCACTCGAGAAAGATGAAGGAGGCATCGAGGCGGCGCACCATCTCGCGCATCGACGCGGGCGCCACGAGCGCCCTCCGGTACTCCGCGTAGAGCTCCTCGCCGTAGACGTCGTTGCGAGAATCCATGCCGACACGCACGTCGGGATAGAAGCGATAGACCAGATAGGCGCCGGCGCCGTAGGTGTTGAAGCTCGCTCCCCGGATGCCGCTGCGCGCCATGTAGTCGGCCGCACCGACCGGCACCTTCGGCCCGAGTCCGAGCCCGAACGCCCGCCGCGTCGACGGGCTGAAAGGGTACCCGGCCACCGCGAACCAGGCGGCCAGGGCCAGCAGGCCCAGGGTGATGGCCGGGAGAGCGGCGCGCCGGGACTTGAGAACGCCGTGCGACGCGAGCAGCCGGGTCGCGGCGGCGCTCAGTCCGGGACAGGTGGCCAGGGCGAAGTCGGTGACATTCCGGTTCATGCGCAGCGACAGCGCCAGGTAGGCGACGAACACCAGGAAGGGAAAGGAAGCCGGCCAGTCGGTGCCGCGGCGGCGGGCGCGCTCCAGCGTGACGCCCAAGATGAGCGCCCCGAACGCGGCCCAGACGACGTAATACCGCATCATGTAGGTCGTGCGGAAGGCTCTGTCGAAAGGAGGCAGCCACTCGTAGATGAGGTCCATGAAGCCGCTTCCCGTCAGCTCGAACGGGAAGAGCAGGAGCCTCCAGCCGTAGGGATTCGCGAGGCAGGCGACGACCAGAAGCGCCGCCAGGAGGCCGAGCCGCGCCGCCTCGCGCACGTGGACGCCCGCGGCCGGCTGGGCTCCTTTGCGGACCAGGATGGCGTCGAGCGCCTCGCCCGCCATCGCCAGCAGCACGAGGGCCGGCCCCACGAGGAAGCTGCCGTGCAGGTTGGCCCACAGCACCTGGAGCGGAAGCAGCAGCAGGATCGGTCCCGACCAGCCCTGACGCCCGTTCGCCGCGTCGCGGCGTCGCAGGGCCAGGATCCACAGGAACAGGGCCGTCAGGACGTAACCGAAGATGTGCGGGCGCTCCAGGAAGCGCGCCGCGGCGAGGATCATCACCCAGGCGAGGCCCGGGAGCGCGACCTCCGGCGCGGCCCCCTGCGCCGCGGCCGCGCGATAGAGGATCGACGCCACCGCGACCGCGATGCCGGCCTTGAACAGAATCAGGGCGTCGAAGCCGCGGCCCGCGAAGACGCGCTGGACCAGGTGGAAGAGGACGCCCGAGAGCCATTCGTGCGCGGTGAAGGGGCGCCCGCGCGCCAGAGCGGAGTAGTCATCCACGTGAGGGACGTGGCCCGTGGCGAGGATCAGCTCACCCGTCTTCAGGTGCAGGAACAGGTCGTTGTTGGTGATCGGGGTGATCGTCAGCGCCAGGATGAGAAGGGTGAGGGCCAGGGCCGCGGCGCTGGTCCAGAAGACCTGGAGCGGCACCAGTTCGGGATCGACGGACGGGCCTGCCGGCAAGCCCCGCCTACCTCAGTCGTGAGGCGATCAGGGCGTTGGCCGCCTTGCCGTCGGCGCGGCCGCGATAGCGCGCCATGAACTCCTTCATCGCCCGGCCCAGATCGCGCTTGTCGCTGATCTGCAGCTCGGCGAGGAGGTCCTCCACGGCTTTCGCGGTCTCCTCCGGGCTCATCGCCTGCGGGAGGTAGCGCTCGACGACGGCGATCTCCGCCCGCTCCTTGTCGGCCAGGTCCCGGCGCCCGCCCTTCTCGTACTGCTCGATCGACTCGCGCCGCGTCTTGACGGCGCGCTGCAGGAGAGACAGGGCGTCGTCGTCCGTCAGGTCGCGGCCGGCCTGGATGCGGGCGTACTGGAACTGCGAGATCAGCATCCGCAGCGTCGCGACGGCGGTGGCCTCCTTGAGGAGCATCGCCTGCTTGAGGTCGGCCTTCAGGGTTTCGATCATCGGTTCTCCAGTCGCCTGGAACCGCTATCATGCCACACCGCCTCCGCCCGCGGGCGGACCGGGAGGCGCCGAGGCCTCTGCTATAATCCGCCGCCCGCGCAAGGAGGCGGGCCTGCATGGTGGAGACGGCGCAGCCAGGAGGACCCTCGACGGGAAGCCAGGACAGGACGCCGCGACCGGTGCCGATGGCGGCGCTGGCCGGCGCCGTGGTGCTGGTCAGCCTCGTCGGGTTCGCCCTCTACCGCCGCAACGCGACCTCCGCCGGCGGGGCGGAGAGCCCGGCCGCGTCCGCCCACGCTCCGGAGTCCCCGGGCACGGCGTCCGAGGAGACGCCGCCCGGAACCGTGATCTCGGCGACGGCGCCGATCCGGCTCACGCCGGAGGCCAGCATCCTCTCGGAGCGTTATCGGTGCGTGTGCGGCTGCAACGACACTCTGAGCGTCTGCACTTGCAAGAACCCGTCCGGCTCGGAGGAGATGAAGGCGTTCCTGCAGGCGCAGACCAACGAGAAGAAGTCTCCCGAGGCGATCGATCGCGCGATGAGCGAGAAGTTCGGTCCGGCGGTCCTCCTGACCAACCCGGCGCCGCCCCAGACGCTGCCGTCGCACGCGGGACCTACGCCGTCCGCCGGCGAGAAGAAGAAGCGCCCGCGCTCCTAGCCCGGTGAAGAATCCGGGCTAGCGCTCTCCCCAGCGCAGCTTGCGGCGCAGCACCTCGAAGTAGTTGCGGCGCCGCGAGCGCACCATCAGGACCGGCGTCGCTCCCTGTCGGACCCGTACGCGGTCTCCGGCCCGCAGAGGATGGCCCACCTGGCCGTCGAGCGTCAGGTAGACCTCGCTGTCCCCCGTCTGCAAGGTCACCTCGACCCTGGAGGTCGCCGGGATCACGACCGGCCGCATGGTGAGCGTGTGCGGGCAGATGGGGGAGATCAGGAGGGCCGCCATCTCGGGATGGATGATCGGTCCTCCGGCCGACAGCGAATAGGCGGTCGAGCCCGTGGGCGTCGAGACGATCAGCCCGTCGGACCGGTAGACGGTCAACATATGCCGATCGATCGACACCTTGAGGTCGACCATGCGCGACAGGGCGCTCTTGGTGATCACCACGTCGTTCAGAGCGCTCTGCCGCGTGACGGGCCGGCCGCGGCGCAGGAGGCTGACCTCCAGGGTCATCCGCCTCGAGATGTCGAAGCGACCCTGGAGCGTCTCCTTGAGGACGGAGGCCGCCTCTTCGGGTGCGGTCTCGGTCATGAAGCCGAGCCCTCCCAGGTTGATGCCGAGGATCGGCACCCGCCTGGAGGCGATCGACCGTGCCGCCCAGAGAAGCGTCCCGTCGCCGCCGACGACGATGCACAGGCCCGCGCGCAGCGCGGCGGCGGGTTGCGCGCGGCGTCCGAGCGCCCGCGCGGTCAGGGGATCGAAGATCGCCTTCGCGCCACGGCTCTCCACGAGCCGGGCGACCCTCCGGATGGACGGCAGGGCCTCGGGGCTGTCCCGCTTCCCGACGATGAGGACCGTGCTAATCCGGCGCCGATCCGCTTGGGTCATGCACCATCCCTCCGAGAAGGTCCCCCAGGTCGAAACCGGGACCGCCGTCCGCCGCCTTGAAATGGAGGAAGAACTCGCGGTTCCCCTCCGCTCCCGTGATGGGGGAGGGGCAGCCGCCCCGCACCCGCAGGCCCGCGGCCTCTCCCGCCCGCGCCACGGACTCCACCGCCTGGAGGTGCAGCCGCGGATCGCGCACGACGCCGCCCCGCCCGACCTGCCGCCGTCCGACCTCGAACTGCGGCTTCACCAGGGACAGCACGTCGGCGTCCGGCGCCAGGAGCGGAGGGAGTCGCGGCAGGATCAGCCGCAGCGAGATGAAGCTGACGTCGATCACCACCAGATCGACGGCCGACCCCAGGTCCGACGGGACGAGGTGTCGCGCGTTGATCCCTTCGAGCACCACGACGCGCGGATCGTTGCGCAGCCCCCAGTCGAGCTGCCCCGAGCCGACGTCGAGGGCCACGACGCGGAGCGCCCCCCGCCGCAGCAGGCAATCGGTGAAGCCGCCGGTGGATGCGCCGATGTCGAGGGCGGTCCGGCCCGCGGCCGCGATGCCGAGGCGCTCGAGGGCCCCCGACAGCTTCACGCCGCCCCGCCCAACGAAGGGGTGATCGGGAGCCAGGATGGTGACCTCGGCTTCGGCGCCGACGATCGACCCCGGCTTGCCCGCCGGCCGCCCGTCGATCCGCACCACCCCCGCCAGCACCAAAGCCTGGGCGCGCTCCCGACTGCGCGCCAGGCCCCGCTCGACCAGCAGGCGATCGAGTCGCTCGCGGCGCGCTTTCGGCGTCCTCGCGGCAGGGGGCACTAGTGGGCGCGCTCCACGATGAACCGGGCGAGCTCGGCGAGTGGCGCCCCGCGCCGGCCGAAGGGACCGAGCGCGGCCACCGCGCGGGCCGTGGCCCGCTCGGCGCGCCGCCTCGATCCGGCGACGCCGAGCAGGGCCGGGAAGGTCGCCTTCCGATCCCGCCGGTCCTTGCCGATCGATTTGCCAAGGCCCTCGGGGCTGCCTTCCTGATCGAGGATGTCATCGACGATCTGGAAGGCGAGGCCGACACCGTCGCCGTAGGTCCGCAGGGCGCGGATCTGGGACTCGCCGCCGCCCCCCAAAATGCCGCCGACCTGAAGCGCCGCGCTGATCAGGGCGCCCGTCTTGCCGCGGTGGATGCGCTGCAGCTTGGCGTAGTCGAAGGGGCGGCCCTCGGCCTCGAGATCCATGACCTGCCCCGCGATCATCCCCTGGACTCCGGCGGCGCTCGCCAGGACGGTGATCGCCTGCAGCCGCCTCCCGGCGTGACGCGATGGCGCGGAACGGCCGGACAGGACCTCGAAGGCGTGGGTCAGCAGGGCGTCGCCGGCCAGGATCGCCATCGCCTCGCCGAAAATCCTGTGGCTGGAGGCCCGACCGCGCCGCAGGTCGTCGTTGTCGAGTGCCGGCAGGTCGTCGTGCACCAGGGAGTACGTGTGGATCATCTCGATCGCGGCCGCCGCCGGCAGGACGTCCGCCGTCCGGCCGCCCACCACGCGGCAGGCCTGGAGCGCCAGGATGGGGCGCAATCTCTTGCCGCCCGGGAAGAGGGAGTACGCCATCGCCCTCCTGACGGTCGAGGGCACGGTCCCGGACCGCGGCAGAAGCCGGCGCAGCGCGGCGTCCACGAGCCGGCGATCGGCCTCCATCCAGGACGGGGCGGCGGTCACCGATCCGGCCCGGTTTCGTCCTCGTCCGGACCGTCCTCACGCTCCGCGCCGCCGTCGAAGGCCCGCAGCTCGGGGACTCCACCTTCCCCGCGCCCGAGGATCTCGATGCGCCTCTGGGCTTCGTCGAGCCGGGCGGCACACTGTCGCGTCAGGGCCACCCCCTCCTCGAAGAGGCGGAGCGATTCCTCGAGCGGCAGGTCGCCTCCCTCGAGGCTGCGGACGATGCCTTCCAGCCTCTGCAGGGCCGCCTCGAAGCCCTGCTCTTTAGACTTCCTGGTCGCGCGGGACATCCTCGACCTCCTTCACCTCGCAGGCCAGCCGGCCGCGATGCAGCCGGACCGTGACCTCGCGTCCCCGGCTCACGGTACGGGAGTCCTTCAGGATAGCGCCCGAGGCGCCGTCGTAACAGATGGCGTAGCCGCGCGCCAGGACGGCCAGCGGCGACAAGGCGGACAGCCTCTCGACATAGGCCACCACGTGCTGACGGGACCTGTCGAGGAGCGCGCCGGCGGCCGCAGGGAGCCGGCCTTCGTGCTCTTTCAGGAGCCTCCTCTGCCCCCGGAGGCGCTCGGCGAGGCGCGCCGGGGCCATGCGCTGCGCCAGCACCTCGAGCGCGTGACGCCCCCCGGTCAGGCGACCCTCGAGGCGCGCCCGCAGCCGCGTCCCCAGGTCGTCGAGGCGCAGGGCCGCCTCGCGCAGCCGGGCCGTCGCCCGGGCGAAGGAGCGCTCGGTGCCGGCGTCCAGCAGCTGCCGCCGCCGGTTCGACACCTGGAGTCGCGCCGCCGTCATCAGGCGCGCGCGCAGCGCGGCGACGCGGTCGGAGACATCGGCGCGGGAGAGCACCACCATCTCCGCGGCGGCCGACGGGGTCGGGGCGCGCAGGTCGGCGACCAGATCGGCCAGGGTCACGTCGACCTCGTGGCCGACCGCCGAGATGACGGGGACTCCCGATCCGGCGATCGCGCGCGCCACTACCTCCTCGTTGAAGGCCCACAAGTCTTCCAGCGACCCGCCGCCTCGGGCCACGATGATCACGTCGAGCCCTCCGAGCCGGTTCAGGTCCCGGATCCCGGAGGCGACTTCCTGCGCCGCGCCCTCTCCCTGGACGCGGGCCGGGGCGATCACCACGCCGATGCCGGCGAACCGGCGCTCGAGCACCCTCAGGATGTCCTGCAGGGCCGCGCCGCGTGGCGAAGTGACGATGCCGATGCGCCGTGGCAGCGGGGGGAGCGGGCGCTTGCGGGCGGGATCGAGGAGACCCTCTTCCAGAAGCTTCCTTTTGAGCTGCTCGAGAGCGAGCTGGAGCGCGCCCACCCCCGCCGGCTCCATCGCCTCGACCACGATCTGGTACGACCCGCGCGCCTCGTACAGGCCGACCCGTCCGTGCACCAGGACCTTGAGGCCGTCCTCCGGTCGGAAACGGATCCAGGCCGAAGCGGAGCGGAACAGCACGGCCGCCAGCTGGGCGGACGAGTCCTTGAGCGTGAAGTAGGTGTGCCCCGAGGGGTAGCGCCGCAGATTGCTGATCTCCCCCTCCACCCAGACGGACGGCAGGGACTCCGCCAGGAGCACGCCCACCTGCGCGTTGAGCTCGCTGACGGTCAGGACGACGCGCCCCGGGCGCTCCGGCTTCGCCGGCCGGCCGTCAGCGAGACCGCGCATCCCCCTCCCCTCCGTCCTCGCTCCCTCCGCCCCGGATCTGGATCCGCTCGATGGACGCGGCGCGGCCGGTCGCGGCGTCGATCTCGATCAGCGCCCCGCACAGCCGCGGGTCGCGCTTCGCCACTGAGAGCCGCACCGGCATGCCGGTCAGGAAGCGCTTCAAGGCGAGGCTCTTCTCGATGCCGATGATCGAATCGTATGGCCCGGTCATCCCCAGGTCCGAGATGTAGGCCGTCCCGCCGGGGAGGATCGACTCGTCGGCCGTCTGGACGTGGGTGTGCGTCCCGAACACGGCCGACACGCGGCCGCTCAGGTGCGCCGCGAGCGCCTGCTTCTCCGAGGTCGCCTCGGCGTGCATGTCCACCAGGATCACGCGGGCCTGTCCGCCGATCTTCTGGAGCACGCGGTCGGCGACCCGGAACGGATCGTCGCAGGGGGGCATGAAGAGGCGGCCCATGAGGTTCACCACCGCGACCGGATCGCCCGCCGCCGTTTCCCCGAGGAAGACGCCGCGGCCCGGGGAGCCGTCGGGGTAGTTCTCCGGGCGCAGCAGCCGCGGCTGGTCGGACAGATACTCCAGAACCTCCTGCTTGTCCCAGATGTGGTTTCCGGACGTGAGGCAGTGGAGCCCCTGCGCCAGGAACTGCTCCGCCAGGTCCGGGGTCACGCCGAAGCCATCGGCGGCGTTTTCCACATTGGCGACGGCGAAGTCGATCCCGCGGCCGGCGATGAGCCGCGGCAGGTGCTCCTGCAGGACCCGGCGCCCAGCCCGGCCGTTCACGTCGCCGATCACCAGGACGCGCATCCTTCGGCTCCGCTCCTAGGTCGCGTAGTCCACGGCGCGCGTCTCGCGGATGACGTTGACGCGGATGGTCCCGGGAAAGCGCAGCTCCTGGCTGATGCGGCGGCTGATGTCCTTCGAGAGCCAGACGACGTCGGCGTCGCTGAGCTGCTGGGGCTCCACGATCACGCGCACCTCCTTGCCGGCCCGCATGGCGTAGACCCGGGCCACGCCGCCAAACGAGGACGCGATGTCCTCCAGGTTCTGGAGCCGCTCGATGAACACCTCGAGGTTGTCGTCCCGCTCGCCCGGACGCGCCACGACGATCCTCTCCGCGACCTTGAGCAGGACCGCCTCGATCGAGGGCTCCGATCCGCCCTGGTGAAGGGCGCGGATCGCCTGCGTCACCTTGGCGTCCTCGCCGAACTTGGTCGCGAGGTCGGCGGCGATGAGGACCGGATGGATGCCGGCGCTGTCGCCTTCCTCGACATGGCCGATCTCGTGCAGGAGGCCGGCGCGCAGCGCCACCTCGCCGCGGGCGCCGAGCAGGACCGCCATCTGCTGCGCCAGGCGCGCCACGGCCATCGAGTGCCGCAGGAGGTTGTATCCGGAGACGGTCCGGTAGCGCAGCCGACCCAGGAGGCGCGTCAGCCGCGGCGGCAGGCCGGTGATCCCGAGCTCGAAGGCGGCGGATTCGCCGATCGCCTCGAGGCCTTCCTCGAGATCGGCCCGTGTCTTGGAAACCACTTCTTCGATCCGGGCCGGGTGGATGCGCCCATCCTCGATCAGGCGCTCGAGCGCGGTCTGCGCCACGGCGCGCCGGAAGGGGTCGAATGACGACAGCACGATGGCCTGCGGCGTCTCGTCCACGATCAGGTCGACACCGGTCGACATCTCAAGCGCCCGGATGTTCCGCCCTTCGCGGCCGATGATGCGCCCTTTCATCTCCTCGTTCGGGAGCTTGACCACGGAGACGACGTTGTCCACCATCTCGCCCGTCGGCAGGCGCTGCAGCGCCTCCGCCGCCAGCTGCCGGGCCGTCGCGGCCGACTCGGCGACCGCCTCCTCGCGGAGACGGTGCACGATCTGCGCGGCCTCCTGCCGCGCCTCCGATTCGATCTGCTGGATGAGCTCCTGCCGGGCCTGGCCCGCGGTCAGACCGGCGATCCGCTCCAGGGCCTGGCGCTGCCGCACGAGGGCCGCCTGGGCCTCGCGCTCGCGAGCCGCGAGCGCCGTCTCCTGCTCCTGGACGCGTTCCTCGCGCTGCTGCTGCTCGCGCTCCTTCTGCCCGAGGAGCTGAAGGCGGCGCTGGAGATTCCGCTCCTGGTCCCGCAGCCGTTCCTCGAGGGCCCTCAGCTCCTGGCGCCGCTTCTGCGCCTGCTCTTCCGACAGCGAATCGGCCGCGGCGCGGCGTTCCTCGATCTCGAGATCGACTTCCTTCAGGCGGAGGCGGGCGCGCGCCTCAGCCTCCTGCTCGATGGCGGAGGCGTGCTCCTGCGCCGCTTCCAGACGGCGCCGCCAGACCCTCTGCAGGGCGACCAGGGACGCGCCGGCGGCCGCCAGCGCGAGCACCGCGATCCAGATCATCGGCAACACGTCGTCTCCAGCGATCAGGTGACCGGCGCGGAGTGTGGAGGGATCCGGTGCGGGGAGCCGGGCGCCTCGAGCCCCGGCCCGGCAGAAAAAACCCCCGCTTGGCCGTGTGGGGGGAACCTATTTGAACCTGGAGCACCAGAATGGAGACCGCGCCTTCGCTTCAGGTCTCCCCGCGAGGGGGAGGCTCACCACGATCGGACCTCGGTCCCCGTCCAAATAGTGTTGGCTCAAAAGCCCCGTCCATCACAAACCGCGCAGGGGACGGTCAATCCGAAAAGCATCCTAGGCGTCCCCGACCCGGCCGTCAACCCCCTCCGCAACCCCGTCTCTCAGGCCTCCGCCAGGCACCTCTCGAGCAGGTCGATCATCCGGACAACGCGATCGCCGCCTGTGGGCAGCGACTCCTTGCCCGCGCTTCGCCGGCTCTCGTCCGCGATGTTCAGGGCGGCCAGGATCGCGACCTTGAGCGAGTCGACCGTGGCGGTCGCCTCGGCCACCTCGCGCATCCTTCGGTCGACGTAGGCGGCCAACTCCTGAAGATAGGCCGTCTCTCCCTCGCCACGGAGGTTGTAAGACTGCCCGTAGATCTCCACCTGGACTAGATGGTTCGCGGGTCGATCCATGGCCTGCACCTCCCCGGCCCCGCCGGCGGTCAATGATCGCTTTGCGCCTGAGCGGCCGAATCGTCGATGGCCGCCATCATCTCCAGCATCCGGGTGACGCGGCCCCGGACGGTCTGGCGCTCCTCCTGCAGGAGACGAAGCTCCTCCGACATCGCGGCGGCGCCCTGTCGCTCCTTCTCCATGGCCCTGAACTCGGTCTGCAGGCGATCGAACCGCTCCTGCGTCTCCTGCTGCTTGGTGCGGGCGGTGTCACGCTCCCGGCGCAGCGTTCGGACGAGATCCGCCGCCTTCTTGATCTTCTGCTCCAGGACGTCCAGCTCCTTGACTTCGATCGCCACCTTCTTCCCCTCCATCGTCACCTCCCCGTGCTACTCCTCCCGCAGGATCGCTCCGAGCCGATCCCGGAGCGCCGCGACGATCCTCTCCAGCGCGGCCTGCACTTCCGCGGCCTCGAGGGTGCGATCGGCGTGCTGGAACACGATCTGGACCGCCACGCTGGCCCGACCGCCCGGCACGCCCGGTCCCCGGTACCGATCGAAGACCTGAATCCCCCCGATCGGCAGCCGGGCAGCCGATCGGACCACCCCTTCGATCTCCTCCACGCCTGTCGTCTCGTCCACCACGAGCGACAGATCCCGGCGCACCGCCGGGAAGCGCGGCAGGCTCGTGAACTTCCGCTCCTCGGTGGCGGCCCCGCGCAACGCCTCGAGGTCGAGCTCGAAGGCGAACGCCCTCCCGTCCACGTCGAATCGCCGCAGAACCGGCGGCGCCACCTCGCCCAGGACGCCGATCTCCGACGCTCCTGCCAGCACGCGCAGGCCGACGATCGGAAGGTCAGAGGCGATTCTATCCGAAGCGAACCGGAGAGAGGGGATCCCGAGCCGCTCGGCGAGCAGCTCGACGGCTCCCCGGGCGTCGTACAGGTCGACCTCCCGGCGGGGGAGGCTCCAGTGCTCGGGCAGCCCCCGCCCTGCCAGCACCCCCGCGACGCGCTCCGACTCCAGGGGCCGCTCGCGGGACGGCGCGAAGACGCGGCCGATCTCGAACAGGCGGCAGCGCACCCCGCCGTGGTTCAGGTTGTGGGCCAGGTTCCGCAGCAGGCCGGGCACGAGGGTGGTCCGGAGCCAGGCGGCCTGCGACTGCAGCGGGTTCTCGACGCGGATGGGAGCCGTCCCGGGCAGAAGCAGGAGAAGCTCCTCACGGTCGCCCATGGCGAAGTTGATCGCCTCGGAGAGGCCCGCGGCGAGGAGGGCGCCGTGGACCTGCGCGGAGAGGCGATCCTCGCGGCGCCGGCCGCCGCCGTCGTCGGGCAGCAGCGGCAGCCGGGAGGGGATCGCGTCGTAACCCCGCTGGCGGGCGACTTCCTCGATCAGATCGACCTCGCGCTCCACGTCGCGACGGAACGACGGAACCTCCACCAGCCAGCGCGCCGGGTCCGACTCGTCGATCCGGAATTCCAGGGAGCGGAGCGCTAGGCGCATCGCCTCGCGCCCCGGGTCGTAGCCGAGCAGGACCGAGGCGCTCTCCGGCCTCAAAGGCACGTGGCGCGGGGTCTCCGGGTTCGGGTGCTGGTCGAGGGCAGGATCGGTGATCCGGCCGCCCGCCAGCTCGGCGACGAGCGTCGCGGCCCGATCCAGGGCCCGGAGCGTGGCCCCGGGATCGGCCCCGCGCTCGAAACGGTGCGAGGCGTCCGTGTGCAATCCGAGCGCCTTGCTGGTCCGGCGGACGGTGACCGGGTCGAACCAGGCGGCTTCCAGAAGTACGTTGCGCGTCGCGGGACCGATCTCCGAGGCCCGGCCGCCCATGATCCCCGCCAGGGCGACGGCGCCCCTCTCGTCGGCGATCACCAGCATGTCCGGATGCAGCCTGCGCTCGACGCCGTCCAGGGTCTGCAGCGACTCTCCGGGGCGGGCGCGGCGCACGACGATGCGGCGCTCGCGCACCCGGTCGAGGTCGAAGGGATGCAGCGGGTGCCCCAGCTCCCAGAGGACGAAGTTGGTGGCGTCCACGACGTTGTTGATGGGTCGCTGGCCGATGCTCTCCAGCCTGGCCTGGAGCCATCGCGGCGACTCCGCGACGGTCACGCCCAGGACGCAGCGCGCGCTGTAGCGCCGGCAGAGGCCCGGGTCCTCGATGACGATCGAGACCGATCCGCTGGTGGGTGGACCGCCGGAGGGAACGCGCGCGCCGGGAACGCGCAGCGGCCGGCCGCAGAGCGCGCCCGCCTCGCGTGCCAGGCCGACGTGGTTCATGCAGTCGGGGCGGTTGGTGAGGATGTCGAAGTCGTAGACGGCGCTGTCGGCATCGGCGGCATCCCGCATCTCGATCCCGTCCAGCGGCAGCCCCGCCGCCGTGAGCCGCCGGCCGACGGCCTCCGGGGGCTCGTCGAGGGCGACGTACTCCCGGAGCCAGGCGTGGCTGAACCTCACGGCCGCACCGCCCGACCGGCGGGGATCATGCGGGAAACTGCGACAGGAACCGGTGGTCGTTCTCGTAGAACAGCCGGATGTCGTCGATGCCGTGCTTGAGCATGGCGATGCGCTCGATGCCGAGCCCGAAGGCGAACCCGGTGTAGCGCTCGGCGTCGTAGCCGACGTGCTCGAAGACCGCCGGATGGACCATCCCGGCGCCGCCGATCTCGATCCAGCCGCTGCCCTTGCAGGTGCGGCAGCCGCTGCCGCCGCACAGGGTGCAGGAGATGTCGTACTCGGCCCCGGGCTCGACGAACGGGAAGTAGGAAGGCCGCAGCCGGAGCGTCAGCTCGCGGTCGAAGAGACGCCGGCAGAGGTGCTCCAGGGTCCCCTTCAGGTGGGAGAAGGCGATCCCTTCTCCGACCACCAGCCCTTCGACCTGATGGAAGACAGGGGAGTGCGTGGGGTCGGAGTCGCGCCGGAACACCTTGCCGATGGCCACCATCTTCAGCGGCGGCCGCCGCCGTTCCATGGTCCGGATCTGGACCGGCGAGGTGTGTGTGCGCAGCAGCAGGCCCCCTTCGACGTAGAAGGTGTCCTGGGTGTCGCGCGCCGGATGGTCCTTCGGGATGTTGAGGGCCTCGAAATTGTAGTAGTCGGTCTCGACCTCGGGTCCCGACTCGAGGGAGTAGCCCATCTCGAGGAAGATCGCTTCGATCCGATCGCGCACCTGGGTGATCGGGTGCGGAACGCCCGGCTGTTGCGCGCGTCCCGGGAGCGACAGGTCGAGTGCGGAGGGGGCCGCCGCGAGCGCGCGGGTCCCGAGGCCCGCCGACCGGAGCGCCGTCTCGACGTGCTGCTTCAGATCGTTGACGGACTTGCCGAGCGACGCGCGCTGTTCCGGCGCCGCCTCCCTCAGGTCCTTCAGGAGCCCGGTGACCAGGCCCCCCTTCCGTCCAACGTAGCGCACGCGGACGGCATCCAGGGAGACCGGGTCGGTCGCGGCCTCGAGGTCGCGGTCGAACTGCTTCCGGATGTCGTGCACGCGGCTATGCACCGCACCCCTCCTCGGAAGGACTGTCGCGCCCGGGCGCGGGCGCCGCATCCGGCGCCGCCCTTTGCGTTGCTCAGCGACCCAGGGCGGCGCGCGCGGTCTGAGCCAGCACGCTGAAGCCGGCGGGGTCGGTGACCGCGAGGTCGGCCAGCATCTTGCGGTCGAGCGCGATGCCCGCCTTCTTGAGCCCTCCCATGAGCCGGCTGTAGGACAGATCGTTCTGCCGTGCCGCGGCGTTGATGCGGATCGTCCACAGGCTCCGGAACTCGCGCTTGCGGGCGCGACGGTCGCGGTAGGAATAGGCGAGCGATTTCTCGACCGCCTGCTGGGCGATGCGGTAGAGCTTGCTCTTGCCGAGATAGAAGCCTTTGGCCAGGCTCAGCGTTTTCTTGCGGCGGTGGCGTCTCTTGGTTCCTCTCTTGACTCTGGGCACTGGGCTCTCCTAGGGACGGCCGTAGGGCAGCATCTCGTGGACCCTGCGGCTGTCGGCTTTGCTGACGAGCGCCTCCATGTCGAGGTGGCGCTTGCGCTTGGTGCTCTTCGAGGTCAGGATGTGGCGCTTGAAGGCGCGGCTGCGCTTGACCTTCCCCTTGGCGGACAGGCGGAAGCGCTTGGCGGCACCTCGCTTGGTCTTCATCTTGGGCATCGTGTCTCCCTATCGTCTCGGCGTCGCGGGGGATGAGGCCGCGGACACCGGCGGCGGAGCGGCCGGACCGCTCCATTTCCTGGGGGCGATGATCATGTCGAGGAACGGGCCTTCCTGGCGGGGCTCCGATTCGACCACGCCATAGTCCCCGACCTCCTCACGGATGCGCGCCAGGATTTTGTAGCCGATGTCGCGATGCATGTTCTCGCGGCCCCGGAAGATCACCGTCGCCTTGACCTTCTTCCCCCGGGTCAGGAACCGGATGATGTTGTTGCGCTTGAATTCATAGTCGTGTTCGTCGGTCTTGGGGCGGAACTTCACCTCCTTGACCTGGATGACCCGTTGCTTCTTGCGCGCCTCCTGGGCCTTCTTGTTGAGTTGGTAGCGGTATTTCCCGTAGTCCAGGATCCGGCAGACCGGAGGAGTCGCCTCGGGCGAGACCTCGACCAGATCGAGACCCGCCTCCTGCGCCATCCGCCAAGCCTGCTCCGGGGACATGATCCCTACCTGGCCGCCATCCGCACCGATGACCCGGACCTCCCGGGCGCGGATCTTCTCGTTGACCCTCAATTTTTTCTCGATGGGTCCTCCTCCCTCTAGGGGCCGATCTCGCGCTCGGCCTGCATCCGGATCATGCGATCGCGGATCGATTCGATGGTCATCGCTCCGAGATCCCCCTCCCGCCGGCTTCGCACCGCGACGGTGCCGGCCTGGGACTCCCGATCCCCGGCCACCAGCATATAGGGGATCTTGCGCAACTGCGCGTCCCTGATTTTCGCACCGATCTTCTCGTTCCGGGCATCCAGATCGACCCGCAGGCCGGGCTCCCCCAGGGCAGTGCGGACCCGCTCGGCGTAGTCGCGATGCCGATCGGCGATCGGCAGGACCACCGCCTGAACCGGGGCGAGCCACAGCGGGAAGGCGCCGGCGTAATGCTCGACCAGCCCCCCCATGAACCGCTCCAGGGACCCGTAGATGGCCCGGTGCACCATGATCACGGGCGTGGCGGCGGAGTCGGGTCCGATGTAGGTGATGTCGAGCCGGCGGGGGAGGTTGAAGTCGAACTGCACGGTGGGCCCCTGCCAGGCCCGCCCGATGGCGTCGAACATCTTGATGTCGATCTTCGGTCCGTAGAAGGCGCCCTCGCCGATGCGCCGCGTGTAGGGGAGCGACCGGGCCGTCAAAGCCTGGGTCAGCGCCTCCTCGCCCATCCGCCATCCCTCCGCGTCGCCGGCATAGTGCTGCGGCTGGTCGGGGTCCCAGACCGACAGGTCGACCTCGTACCGGTCGTATCCGAAGGTCTTCAGGAACTCCAGGCAGAGGTCGAGGACGCGCAGGATCTCGTCCCCGATCTGATCCCGCGTGCAGTAGATGTGCGCGTCGTCCTGCGTGAAGCCGCGCACCCGCATCATGCCGTGCAGGACTCCCGATCGCTCATAGCGGTACACCGTCCCCAGCTCGGCGTAGCGGATCGGCAGATCGCGATACGACCTGAGCCGCGACTTGTAGATGAGGGAGTGACCGGGGCAGTTCATCGGCTTGATGACGTAGCCGGCCTCCTCGATCTCGAAGGTGTACATGTTCTCTTTGTAGTACTCGAGGTGGCCGGAGCGGCGCCACAGCTCGTCGCGGGCGATGTGGGGGGTGGTGACCAGCTGGTACCCGCCGCGACGGTGACGGTCCTTCCAGAAGTCCTCCAGGACCTGGCGGACGACGGTGCCGTGCGGGTGCCAAAAGATGAGTCCCGGTCCCGCGTGCTCCTCGACGCTGAAAAGATCGAGGGCTGGACCGAGCTTGCGGTGGTCCCGCTTCTTCGCCTCCTCGAGCATGGCGAGGTGGTCGTGGAGCTGCTGCTCGGTCGCGAAGGCCGTGCCGTAGATCCGCTGCAGCTGCTGGTTCCGCTCGGATCCCTTCCAGTAGGCGCCCGCCAGCGAGAGCAGCTTGAAGGCGCCGAGCCTCCCGGTCGACGGGACGTGGGGCCCGGTGCAGAAGTCCATGAAGGCGTCCTGCCGGTAGCAGGAGACGACCTCCCCCCCCTTCTCGTCGACCAGCTCCACCTTGAGGTTGTCGCCCAGGCTGCGGAAGTATCCCAGGGCCTCTCCCTTCGGAATCTCGACTCGGCGGATGGGAAGGTCCTGCGCCTTGATCTCGCGCATCTTCGCCTCGATGCGCTCGAGGTCCTGGGGACTGAACGGCGAGGGCCTCTCGAAATCGTAGAAGAACCCCTCGTCGGTCGCCGGTCCGATGCCGATCTTGACCTCGGGGAACAGCTCCTTGACGGCGTGGGCGAGGAGATGCGAGGTCGTGTGCCTGTAGATCTCCAGCGCTTCGCGCGACTCGGGGGTGACGAAGGAGACCCGCGCGCTCCGTTCGATCGGCAGGTAGATGTCCCTCTGGCGCCCGTCCTCGACCGCGGCGATCGCCTGCTCCGCGACGGACGGATCCCAGGCGCGCGCCAGCTCCGAGAAACTCGTGCCGCGCGGGAAGGAGCGCACGCTGCCGTCGGGGAAGGTCACCTCGACCTGGTTCAATTCAGGATCCTTGTGCCGGAGTTGGCCCCGGTCCGAGCCCCGGGGGAGGAGCATGCGGGGATGGTAGGCGCGAGCGGATTTGAACCGCTGACTTCTACCGTGTCAAGGTAGCGCTCTCCCCCTGAGCTACGCGCCTGCACCTCGTGTCCATGGGAGCCGCCTGGCGCGGCTTCATCCGGGTGTTTGCGAAGCGCGTAGTATAGGGAGCGGCCGCCCGTATTGTCAACTGAACACGAGGCTTGGCGGTTGCGGCGGCCTGCGCGCCCGGGTATCATCGCGGACCTATCGACAGGAGCGGGGAGAATGCTGATCGTCATGCACGCCGGGGCCAGCGCCGACCAGGTGCGCGCAGTGGAGGAGCGCATCCGCGCCCTCGGGTTCCAGGCGCACACCATCGCGGGCACCGAGCGGGTGGCGATCGCCGTCACCGGCAACCGCGTCCCGATCGATCCGGCGGAGTTCGAGTCCCTTCCCGGAGTCCGGGAGGCCGTCCGCGTCACCAAGCCCTACAGGCTCGTCAGTCGTGAGTCGAGGCCGGCGGACTCCGTCGTCGAGGTCGGAGGACGACCGATCGGAGGGGGTGGCGTCTGCGTCATCGCGGGGCCGTGCGCGATCGAGTCTGAGATGCAGGCGCTGACCATCGCCCGAATCGTCGCCCAGGGAGGAGCCGATTTCTTCCGCGGCGGCGCGTTCAAGCCGCGTACCTCGCCCTACTCGTTCCAGGGACTCGGCATCGAGGGGCTCCGCATCCTGGGCCGCGTGCGGCGCGAGACAGGACTCCCCGTGATCACCGAGGCGGTCGACGAGGAGTCGATGGCCCTGGTGGAGGAATTCGCCGACGCCGTCCAGATCGGCGCCCGGAACATGCAGAACTTCGCGCTCCTCAAGCGGGCGGGAAAGTCGCGCCTGCCGGTCTTCCTGAAGCGGGGCCTCTCGGCCACTCTGGAGGAACTCCTGATGGCCGCCGAGTACGTCTTCTCGGAAGGGAACCGGCGGGTGTTCCTGTGCGAGAGAGGCGTGCGGACCTTCGCCGACCACTCGCGCAACACGCTCGACCTGGCGATCATCCCGAGCGTGAAGGCGCTGAGCCATCTGCCCATCCTGGTCGATCCCAGTCACGGCACCGGACGGCGCGATAAGGTCCTGCCGCTGGCCCTGGCCGCCGTCGCGGCCGGGGCGGACGGAGTGATGATCGAGGTGCACCACGAACCTCACAAGGCGCTCTCCGACGGCCCGCAGGCCATCCTCCCGGAACAGTTCAGTACCCTGATGAGGGACATCCGCGAGCTGGCGCGTCTGGTCGGACGGGAGCGGAAGAGCGTCCCCGCCTCCTGACGAGGGTGTCCGAGTCCTGGAATGTCCGGAGCGCCGGAGCGCCCGTTCCATGCCCCGGCTCACGGATTCGCAATCGGGCTTACGGATACGTCGCGCGCCGTCCGCGGCGTGCCCGCTTTTCGGCCATGATCGGGCCCGCGCCATGGTACGGGGGTTGCTCCAGCCTTCCCGGTCGCCAAGTGCGACCTGGAGGGCGATGGGATGGGCCGCCAAGGCGAAGTGTTCGTCATCGACGGCGACGACCTGATCAAGCCACCCGGAAAGGCTGAGGCGGGCAGGGCGTCCGTGGGGCCGCAGCCGGTGTCCCTGGCCGATGCGGGTTCCGTCGCGACATCGACCCGGTCGATGGCGTCAGGCGGATCCCCCGCGAAGGCGGCAGGGGCGGCCAGCCTGTCGTTGTGGGTCTGGGGCACGGGCCAATGTCTCAACGGCGACCGCGACCTGGGGATCCTGCTGTTCCTCTGGCAGCTCCAGATCGCCGCGCTGCACTACCTCGTGGCGTCGACCTGGAGCGCTCTCCGCCGGATGGCGCACCTTTTCTTCATCAGCGAGTGGGAGCTCCTGCTCTACGCCGCGGCTCTCGATTTCTGGCTCATCTTCCTGCTCGTCTTCAATGTCTCGCAGGCCTACAGGAGCGTGGAGCGGCAGCGAGGCCGCTTCCGTGGTCTCAAGAATCCGTGGCTAGCAGGAATGACATCGATGGTGGTGCCGGGGTGGGGACAACTACTGAACGGCCAACTCGGGAAGGGACTGTTCTTCCTGTTCGTGTTCGTGACGCAAGCCTACTTGCTAGCGTTCTACCTGCTCACGCCACTGTATGGGATCGTCGCCGACCTGGATCCGGCCAAGACCCTCTTGAGGAACCTGATCCAGGGTGGACGGGTCGGCGTCGTCTTCACCGCGCAGATCTGGTTCGTATCCGTCTACGACGCGATTCTGGTGGCCCGCTACACCAGAAATCGCGCTCGCTGAAGTCTGGCTGCGCCGCCGGCCCGGCCGGTCAGAGGCGCCCCCGTCACTCGTCTAGCGATCGCCGTAGGCGCCCTGTTCCGCTCTGCCGGGGATCACGACCAGCAAATCGTCGTAGGGATTGTGCACGCCGCCACGCTTGGCATTCACCCTGCTGGCGTATTTGAGGCCGAACGGCTGCGTCACCGTGACCACCGGCGGTGCCGGAACCGAGTCCGCGGACGCCGCGAACTGCGCTGTCGCCGCCCCGGCACCTTCTGGAGCGTCGATACGTGCAGCGGAGAGCTCCTTGGCGAAGCAGACCGGGCACGGCGAGTAACCGGCTTCGAGCGCTGCGTCCACTGTCCGCTCGACCGCGCGGCCTCGGAGGTCGCCGGCACCTGCCTTGTGGAACACGACCCCCGGTTTGGTGACCACGACCGTCTGTCCGTCGTCTGCCACCGCCGGCATGACCGCCAGGCAGGCGAGCGCCAGCACGACGGGTATTCCGATCCGTACTGACAACCTCATGGGATGCCTCCTTTTCCGCACCGGACCACTCGCTGACTTGATACCACTCCATCCGGGGCCTGTCAAGATAGATTCGGCCCGGACCCAGGGACCTGCTGCATGGAAGCAGAAGGCAGGAGGTACTATATTGCGGCCCGGAGCCGACCGGGGCCGTCCGGGAACCCCCGGGGGGTCCACTTGCTGACGAGGAGAAGGGTGTGCGCCTGAGCATTCGCAGGAACCGTCGCGTCGTGTCGATCCCAGTCCTGATCGCCCTCACGCCGCTCGTCCCGCTCGCGATGGCCGCCCCACCAGGGGGGAGCGTGCCGGAGGCGGCGGCGCGCAACAGCGGCGAGGCGGAGGTGCAGTACCGCATCGGCGTCGAGGATCTCCTGGCAATCTCGGTCTGGCGCGATACCGACCTGACGCGCGAGGTGCCGGTGCGTCCCGACGGCCGGATCTCGCTGCCCCTGCTCCAGGACATCGACGCAGCGGGCAAGACCCCTCGCGAGCTGGGGGAAGAGATCCAGCGACGGCTCAAGGAATACCTCAGCAGCCCCTCCGTCACCGTCATCGTGCGCGAGGTGAACAGCCTCAAAGCGTACTTCCTCGGCGAGATCAGGACGCCGGGACCGGTTGTCCTACGGTCGCCCGTACGTCTCCTGCAGGGCATCGCCATGGCGGGCGGAATGACCGAGTTCGGAGGCCGGAACGGCATCATCGTGTACCGGAAGACAGCATCCGGCGAGAAGACGATCGAGCTCTCCTACCGCGATCTCGTCACGGGCAAGAAGCCCGATGACAACCTGCTGCTCGAGCCGGGTGACACGGTCATCGTCCGCTGACGGGGAGGATTCCGGCCTCGCCGGATCCGCCAGATGAGGCCACGGATCCGCGCTGGGTTTGTCGCGGCCCTCATCGCGGCCATCGCAGGATGGCTCGCACCCCCGTCCCGCGCCGCCGAGACGCAATTCGGATACGACGGGGCCGTCGAGCAGCTGTACTCCCAGGACATCCGGCGCGTCGGAGGGAGCGCGCTGGAGGTGGACCAGGATCTCGATGGCTACACGACGACGGTCCGGCTCACTGCGGGGCTGGTCGTGGCCACGCCACGATCGGAGACGTCGTTCAGGTACACGCCGGCCTACATCCACTACGAGGACCTGGAGGTCACGGACCCGGCCGATCCGTTCGAGGAGAGCCACCTGGATCATCGTTTCACGACCCTCTGGCGGCTCAGGCTCACCCCTCTCTCGGAGTTCATGCTGCGGCAAGGTCTCTCCGTGACCTCCCGGCAGAGCGGGTTCGAGGACTTTGCCGGCGCGGGAGGGAACGCCAGCGAGCCGGTCATCGCCAACACAATGCGGGTGGTCTGGGATGTGGCGCCCAGCCTCAGCCTGACCCCCTCCCCGGACACCACAGTGACTCTCGACGCCATCTACCGGGAGGAGCGTTACGACCGGTCCACCCTCATCGACTCCCACCAGGTCGGCGTTCAGGCGGCGATCGAGAGAAACGTCGGTCGATCCCAGTTCGTGGGTGCGAGGGTCAGGGCCGATGCTTTCGAGTTCAGCAACCCCGGCGCGACGGTGGTCACGGCCTTCGATCGGTTTACGGGGGCCGAGGCGACCTGGGCCATCCGCGTCGGCGAGCGGACTTCATTTCAGGTCGGGGCGGGAGCCTACCGGTCGTCCGGTCCCCAGATCCAGAGCGTCGTCCGACCCACCCTCGACCTGACGGGTAATTGGTCGTGGAGAAGGGTGTTTCTCGTGTTGGCCTATCAGCTGAGCTACTCGACCGGGGGAGGAATCTCGACCTCGAACAGGAGCCAGTGGGGGCACGTCGGCATCTCCGGGGTCTGGGGAGAGGGATTCGAGGCCGGAACGGACCTGAATTACATCTATAGAGCCGCTCCGGCCGCCCGATTGGGCGACGAAAGGCCCCTGGGGGGCTGGTCGGCCGGGGTCCACATCTCGAAACACTGGCTCTCCGGAGTGGGGATGTTCGTGAGGGCCTCCGACCTCCAACAGGAACGCCAGGTCGGGCCTGACCTCAGTTACCGGGAGGGTGTGATCGGGGTCAGCTTCGCGCCTTCGGCTGCCCGGATCCCGGAGGGGCCGGTGCGACGCCCCCCTCCGGGCGTCCCGGGGGGCGTCCCCGCCAGAGTGCCGTAAGGGGACTTCGAGAAGATTCTCTTGCGCCACTCAATTCTTTGGGGTAACCTTTCAGCGATTCAGGCAGGCCACTCTTAAAACCTGAGGTTCTCGGATTCGGGACGGGTGAGGGAGTTGTCCCGGGCACCCGTGGGGATCGATGACGCCGGAAGCTGTCAGCCAGGGGGGTGCCGTTGAGGGTGCGGTGTCCTGGCCGCGTCGCCGGCCGCACCTCGAGGAGCGCCGGGCGGGTGAGGACCTGGTCCTCTACGATCCGGCCGGTGGTCGGTTGCACGTCCTCAATGCGACCGCCGCTGCGATCTGGCACCTGTGCGATGGATCCCTGCCGGCACCAGCGATCGCCGGGAGGTTCAGCGCTGATTTCCGCGTCGATCCGGGTCAGGATCCCCAGGCCGATGCCCGGTTGCTGTTGAGATCCTTGTTCGAGGCTGGTCTGATCGAAGAGAGGGCCGGCGATCACACTGCGGCGAGCGACGTGGCGCCGGAGCACGACAGAAAGCAGGAGGTTGACTCTCGATGAGCACACAACTCACACCCAAGGACGACCGGACCGCTTACGTCGCTCCACGGATCACGACGTATACGGAGCAGCAGGTGGCCGACAGCCTCGGCCCCGTCCTCCTGTCCGGGGGCGGAACGGTGCTCGGGGAGCTCGCAGGAAACGAGAGCCCGTCAGCGAGCAACACCGGCAAACGGCCGCGTCGCTGATTCCGCCGCATAGGCGCCGGCGGCAGTAGGGCCCGGTTCGGGGCCTGCGGGCCCTTGAGCCGCGTGATGAGTTCAGCAGCCAGCCCTCACACACGACGCTTCCAGCTGCTCGACGTCGGGATCGAGTTGAGCAGCAGCGATCCCTCGCATTTCTCCCTGGTGGACCGTCTGTTCGGAGCACAGGAGTTCCGCCCTGACGGCCGGGCTCCCGAGATTCACGCTCGATTCGATGGCGGGCCGTCTCCGTCCGCTGGGGGATTCGAGGAGCCGGATCCGGGGCCCATCCACGTGGGGACCTCCGGAGACGCTCCTCTGGAGGTGGCCGAATGGACGTTTCGCGCCTGTCTCGGCAGGAGCAGCGGCTTCCACATCGTGCACGCAGGGGCGCTGGTTCGCGCCGGCCAGGGGGTCCTCCTGGTGGGGCCGCCGTTCGCAGGGAAGACCACGCTCACGCTGGCATTGTGCCAGGAGGGCTTCGAGTATTTCTCGGACGACGTCGGTCCTCTGGATCGTGGCGGCCTGCTGCACCCCTTCCGACGGCTGGCCGGCGTCCGCCTGACGGAGGGGCGGCGCGACTACGTCGCTCCCAACCCAGGCGCCGCTCTCTCGGTAGTACCGCCGGCCTGCCCGGTCGCCTGGATCTTCCTCTTGGAGGCGCCGTTCCCGAGTGCTTCCAGTGCTCCGGCCAGGACTCGAGGTGGCGCGGTCGAGGCCGCGGTGAAGCCGCTGTCCGTCTCCGACGCGGCCCTCGAGGTCTTGCGCCATACCCTCAATCGCGCCTCCCGGGAGGAGCTCCGGGAGCGGCATGGCCTCCATCCCCATCTTCAGATGCTCACCGAGCTCCTGGACATCGCCGCGAAGGCGCGCTGCTTCCGCTTGCGTGCCGGCGAGCCGGCCTCGACGGCGCGCATGCTGCGCCGTCTCGTGGACACCGGAGCTCCGTCGCCTCAGGACTGAGCCGATGGATGCGCCCAAGGAAGACCTGATCCGCTGCGCGGTCGAGCTCTGGGCGGAACGTGGGAGATTCACGGAATTGCCAGCCGTGGGCTTCTGCATGTGGCCGACGATCCGGTCCGGCGATCGGGTCACCGTGCGCCATGGGGGCGCGAGTCCGGAGGTCGGACAGGTCGTCGTGCGCATCCTCGAAGGCCGCGCGACCGCGCATCGGGTCATCGTCCGCCGGCAGGCCGGCGACGCTTTCGAGGTTCGCACCAAGGGTGACTTGACGCTGGCGGCGGACCCCGGCTGGATCGGCCCGGATCGGACGGTTGGCGTTTTGGTCGGGATCACGCGGCGGGGCGTGACCCTCAGCCGATCGCAGATCGAGGGCCGGTCGGCGCGCCTGCTGGCAGCCGTATCCCGCTTTCAGGGGACGGTGTGCGCGCCGCTGCACCGGCTGCGCGTCCTCCTCGGATCCAGGCGTGCTGGTCTGGGTCGGGACAAGGGAGTCGGATGAGCCTCGTTCGACCCGAGCATCGGCTGCTGGCGCTGGCCCTGCCGGTCGGCGGGGAGGAGGCCGCCCGCGAGATTCGGGGACTGTGCGCGGGGCCGATGGACTGGGAGTACCTCCTCGACGCCGGGTATCGACTGGGTGCCCGGGCGCAGCTCGGAGACGCAATCCGCGGCGCCGGGGCCGCCGTCCCCGAGGGCGTTCGCTCGGAGTGCCAGGAAGCGCTGACACGCGGCGTCATGCGGTTCATAGTGGCCACCCGTGTGATGGATGATCTGCGGCGCGCCCTGCACGCTGCGGGGGTCCGCTTCCTGGTCCTGAAGGGACTGTCTCTGGCCAGCGAGATCTACCGGCAACCGGGGCTCCGGCCGATCGGCGACCTCGACATCCTGGTCGCGCCCGGCGATCTGGACAAAGCACTCGGAGCTCTCCGGGGCCTGGGCTACGGGATGCCGGCGGGATCGCTGCCGGTCTATTTCTACCGGCGGCATCATTTCCACCTCACCCTGCTCAAGGATGGATGGTATGGGATGCCGGTGGAGCTCCACTGGGATACCCAGCCGTACTTCTCCCTGTCGCGCATCCCGTCGGGCGAGTTCTGGGCCTCGGCGCGGCTCCTCGGCGTCGAGGGTCTCGAGCTGATGGTCCCCGGCCGGGAAGAGACGTTTCTCTATCTTGCGCAGCACCTGATGCGTCACATTCTTTCCTTCGGGACGCGCACCCAGGAGGATCCGGTGGGCGCGCTCCTGGAGCCGGCACGCCGCGGGCGGCTCGCCTGGATCGCTGATCTGGCGCTTCTGGCCCGCTCCCGGCCGGGGTTGGATTGGGATCGTGTCGGCGCGTTGAGCCGGCGCTGGGGCCTCGAGCCTGAACTCGCCGGCCTGCGGGAGTA
>DASRJX010000165.1:0-6085 GCA_035649235.1 Candidatus Cryosericum sp. | reverse complement strand
AGGCTGCACGGGGCACAGATGGCGGCGGCTGTAGGTTGGTCGAGGCAGCGAGGACAATCGCCTCAAGCCCCTGGACTGCCTGGAGAAAAGCACTCAGGCGGGACGGGCCCTCAAGCTCTGGATCGAGCGTGATTCCGACCTCGATCCGCTGCGCGGGCACGCGCTTCATCCGCGGGCCTGGCGGGCGCCGTCATCCCGGCTCGATCCGCGAGCCGAATCTCGCCGCCAGGAGGGCGAGGTCGTAGCCGTCGACGGCGCCGCTGCCGTCGAAATCGGCCTCCTGTGCGTATCCGGGCTCGTCCCGGCCGCGGCCGAAGGACGCCGCGAGCACCGCGAGATCGAAGCCGTCGGCGCGGCCATTCCTGTCGATATCGATCCGCCTCTCGTCCAGGACGATCGTCAGGACATCCGGGACGGCGGCGCGCGATCCGTCGGGGTTGAGGAGGTCGAGCGGGCGCGTGCCGATCGCAGCACCAGGGTCGACCGCGAATTGGATCCGCAGACGGTCGCCGGGACCGTCGGCCGCGATCGGGGTCGCCTCGATCCCGGTCACCACGATCCCGGGGCCGAGATCGACCGACAGACCGGGCTGTAGATCGTCTCCCTGGAGGTCGAGGACACCGGCCTCCGACTGGCGGGCCGTCACCGGCTGAGGCAAGAGGAGCAAGGTGGGTGCGGAGGAGAACAGCAGGCGCTGGACGAAGAAGCCGTCCGATCCGGAGACGCCGGAACCGGGGCGCGCGTCGGACCAGATGAACAAGGCCTCGGCGGGCGGCGGCGGTGAGAGGGAGACGGGAGGAGGCGACATGGGGGGCGTCCGCGAGTCGGGCCAAGCCGGAGCGCTGGCTGGCGCGCCGGGCGGGGCGAAGACACGGCCGGCGTATTGCAGGCCGGCGGCGCGGCAGAGAGGCGCGCCTTCGGGCGGCGCTTTGACGCGGCCGCGCAGGTCGACCGCCTGGGCGTCCAGGTTCCCGGTGTCGCCCGGGACATCGTCGGCGACGGCCGGCAGGACGAGCGCGAGGGAGCCGTCGCCCAGGACCGCCTGCGCCCGCGCGAACGCCCCGAGCCGGTCGGTGGCCAGCGTCACGGGCGCGGGCCAGGGCAGGGTCCCATCGCGCCGGAGCCGGCGCGCGAGGATCCGCTCGCGTCCGTCGCGGGTCTCGATCCAGGTGACGTACAGGCTGCCGTCGGGCGCCTCGCTCGCGTCCAGCTCGCCCGCGGGACTCCCGGCCTCGGGAGAGGAGACAACCACGCCCCCGTCGCCCCAGAGGCGCCCGGCGGTGGGGGAGAACAGCTGCGCCCGGATGCGGTCGGCCGCGTAGACCGCGATCACGCCACGCGGGTCCGGGACCAGCACGACGCGCGGCAGGACGTCGCGCAGCGGATCGATCCGCACGCCGCCCGCGGCGAAGAGCGGACGTCCGTCGGCCGCGACCCGCTGCAGGCGCGGCTGCGGCAGGTTGCGCGCCTCGCCGTCACGCCGCTCGCTCCAGGTGAGATAGGCGCCGTCGTCGCCGTCTGTGACCATCCGCGCCTCCGTGGTGACGGGCGTGGCGCCCACGAGGGAGACCTGCACGGGGGCGGGCCAGGCGGGCGATCCGAGAGCGTCGAAACGCTGCACGAGGACCGACGCGACGGCGCCGCCGGACCCGGTCCCCGCATCGATCGGGGGGCCGCGCTGCCAGCCGACGAGGAACCCTCCCGTTCCGTCGAGCGTGGCGAAGGGGTCCGCGCTCTCGACCTGAGGGTCCGCGGGGAAGAGAGGGGCCTCGCCGAGGAGCCCGCGGCCGGCGTCGTCGAACTTCTGCACGAAGACCCGCGGCGGGCCATCCGCCGGTTCGAAGCCGCGCTCCTCGCCGGTGAGAAGGAACGTCGAGCCGCCGGCCGGGAGAACCTGGGCTGGCGTCTGGCGGGCGTAGCCGCCGACGAGGAGGGCGCCGCACGGGTCGTCGCCGCCGGGGCCGTCGTGGACCGAGAGGGGGGAGAGGCCGGCGTCCAGATGGATGAGGCCGATGTCCGTGCCGCCGTCGGGCGGGTTGACCGGATCGACCATCGGATCCTGCGTGACGGCCAGGAACCCTCCGTCCCCGTCGGGCACGACGGCGCGCACCAGCCTCCTGCCGCTGCGTCCGGTGCACAGGAGCCTGCCGTCGGTTGCCTCGATAACCCGCCAGCCGGCGCGGAGATCGGCCGCGGTGAGGAAGAGCAGGCCGAGACTCGCGAGAACGAACGCGGCCGCCCCGCGGGAGGATGGGCGGGACGGCCGCGGCGCCCCGGGAGGGCGCCAGGTCGATGTCTCTCTACGGCTCAGGGACCGCCTCCCGAGGCGGGTTCGGATCGCGCAGCGCCGAGCCCATAGGCGAGCCCGCCCCCGTAGGGGCCGAAGACGAACTCGATCAGGAGGTCGGAGCCGCGCCCGGTCAGGGTGAACAGGCTCCCGGAGTAGCCGGCGGCGAACAGGTCGCGCGCCACCTGCTGGGTCGAGACGCCGCCGATGGCGTAGGCGAAGTGCGGTTGCGTGACGGCCGGCGGGGCGCCGGTGCCCAGAAGGCCGACCGCCCCGTGATCGAAGAGCGGGCCCAGGTCGCGCACGCCGTAGACGCCGATGACCCGGCCGGAGGAGTCGACGAGCGTCCGGAACTCCTCCAACTCGGGAGGTCTCCCGTCCGCTCCGGCTCTCGCGGCCAAGGTCGTCCCGTAGGCGTCGGACGTCGGGTTGCCGAGGCTTCCCGGGTCGATGCCGCGCTCCGCGAGCGCCGCGTCGACGCTGCTGCGATTCCCGAGGCTCTCCCCCGGCCCGACGCTTCCGAGGGGGGCCTGCAGCCGGGCGAAGCCGCGCTGCAGCGATGAGTTCAGGAACCACGACGTGGCGAGGCGCGCCGTGGTCTGCGCCCCGCGCTCCGAAAGCCCGAGGTCCTGCAGGAGCAGGGCGTACGAGCCCGCGATCCCCTCGCCGAGCGCGGAATCGAGAAGGACCGTGCTGGCGGCCGCGGCGTACAGCGCCGGGACCGAGGCCTTGAGCGCCGCGAAGCCAGCGGCCGGGCCCGGGCCGAGGGCGCCGGTCAGGAGGATGCTGGCCGCCGTCAGCGCCACCGACGCGCCGACGTCCTCGCGCGTGTTGCGGTCGAGAAGGAAGAGCGCCCCCCAGAAGAGGATCGCAGCGAGGGGGCTCCGGCCGTCTCGATCGGTCAGGTTGACCGGGTTGTCGCGGGCGTAGGCGTAACGGTTGAGGGACTGTGGGTCGAAGGGGGAGGCGAGGATCGGGTCCGGCTCCAGGAAGCGCCCCAGGGCCGGATCGTAGTGCCGCCAACCCATCTGCAGGAGTCCGCTCCCGTCGCGGCGGGCCTCCGCGAAGCGGAACCCGGTGACCGGATCCTCCATGCCTCCCTGGACCGGGTCGCCGTAGGGGCTGTAGGAGGCGCGGTAGGCGACCCGTCCCTGATTGTCGAGGACGATCCGCGCGCTCCCGAGGTGATCCAGGATCGGGAAGAAGACGCCGCCGTCGGGATCGATGGTGGCGATCCGTGCGGCGCCGGCGTAATGGTGCAGCGTCCTGCGGCCGTCGCGCACCTCCACCTCCCGCATCGGCCAGATGACGACCGAGCGGGCTCCCGGCCGATCCGTGACTTCGCGCACTGGGCGGCCTTCGGCATCGTAGTCGGTGCTCACGACGAGTCCTTGCTGCGGATCGGTGACGCGGATCATCCGGCCGCGCAGGTCGTAGGTCATGCTGTGCTGGCCGTGAGGGGAGACCGCGGCGAGGCAGTTCCCGGCGGCATCGTAGGTCAGGCTCTCGCCCTGACTGGTGCGCGTGATCCACTGGGGGTGGAGCGCGTCGTCGCGCTCGAACGTCACGCCTTCCTTGAGGGTCAGGGTGCCCGCGTCGTCGTAAGCGTAGCCCAGGGTCCCGCCGGGCCCCGAAGCCTCGACCAGGCGGTGGCGGCCGTCGTAGGCGTAGGACTGCGAGACAGGCCGGTCGGGGTCGGTGAGATCGGTCCGCGCGGCGAGCAGCCCGTCCGCGTCGAAGGTGCTCGTCTGCTCGAAGAGCTGCTCCCCGGCGGGGCCCGTGACCCGCAGGGCGACCGGACGTCCGGTCGGAGGATCGTAGTCCCGCTGCGCGCGCGCCCCGCCCGCGTAGACCGTCTCCGTCGTCTGGCCGCGCTCGTTGTGCGCGATCCGGGTGACGAACGGCAGCACCGCAGCCAGCTCGCCGCCGCCGTCGTAGGCGTAGTCGGCCCGGTTGCCTCCGGGCAGCGTGCGCGAGGTGAGGCGCCCCATGGCGTCGTAGGTGGAGCGCGCGCCGTGGAGGGCGCCGAAGGTCGAGCGCCAGGAGAAGACCACGCGTCCCATCGCGTCGTGCGTGAAGCGGACCATGCCGGTGCGGTCGACAACCGTGGTGAGCCGGCCCAAAGCGTCCATCGCCGCGCCCCCCTCGTCGTAGCGCCAGGTGAAGGCCTCGCCGTCGGCGAGGGTCTTCAGAATGAGGCGGTCGAGCGCGTCGTAACGCAGGGTCGTGGTGCGCCCCATCGGGTCGGTCTCCTCGATGAGGTTGCCTTTCGCGTCGTAGGCGTACCTCCACGAGCCGGCATGCGGATCGTCGAGCCCCGTCCTGCGTCCCTGCGCGTCGTACTGAAGGTGAATCGTCGTCCCGCGAGGATCGGTCAGACTCACCAGGCGACCGGCCGCGTCGTGCGCGTAGGTCGCGGGCGGGACGGGCAGGGCGCCGTCGCCTGTCCCTTCGAACTCCTGCACCCGCAGGACCTGCCCGAAGGCGTCGCGCTCGACAGTCCGCCGATGCCCCATCGGATCGGTCGAGACGACGGTCCAGGCCAGGTACTCCTGCCGCTCCGTCTCCCCCCTCGCGTTGGTGGTGGCCGCGAGTCGGCCGGCGGCATCGTAGGCCAGGGTGCGCGCGTAGGGCGCCGCGGTCGGGGGCGCCATCTCGATCCCCGCGGTCCACGCGAAGGGCTCCACCTCCCTGGCGATCCGCCCGGCGGCGTCGAAGCTCACGGCGCGCGACACGATCCGACCGGAGGCCGATTCCGTCGTGACCTCGACGAGCCTCCCGAGGCCGTCGAAGTAGGCGCTCGATTCGACGCAGCCGTCGGTCCCGGCCGGCTCCCCCTGGCCGCTCTGCTCGCGCGCGTAGCGCGCCACGCGCGCCGGCACCCGGGTGTAGTCGTGGAGATAGGACACCGTCGGCCGGGCGGCGGAATCGAGCGGCCCCCACTCGGCCGTGCGCCGGCCGAAGCTGTCGTACTCGATCTCGGCGGCGCGGCCGTTCGGATCGACGATGCGGAGCAGGAGCCCGGATCGCGCGTCGAAGTGGCGCTCCGTGGCACGGCCGAGCGGATCGACCTCCCGATCGGGGAAGGTGAAGGTCGTATCGAGAAGCCCGCGCTCCACCCGCCTCTCGCGCCCGAGAGGGTCCACCTCGGAGGCGAGGTTGCCGAACGGATCGTAGGCCTTGAGCACGACGGAGTTCCCGGGATCGCCGGGCGCGTGATCGCCGGCCGGCCCGGGCGGACCACCCCGGAGCTCGACGCGCGTCTCGAGGCCGCGCGTACCGGGCTGTCCCGGCGCGCCCCCGTCGTAGGAGGTCCAGCTCTCCGCCAGCACCACACCGTCCGCACCGCTCGCCGACTGGTGCCAGGGCTGTTCCAGGAGCCAGGCGCCGGGGCCCGCGGCGCCCTGGATGTCCGCCTCCCGGTTGCTGACCAGGTCCACGACCGCAAGGCGATCGTCCAGAGGATCGTCGGCGTCCCCTTCCTGCCGCTCCATCCGCTGCACGAGGACGCGGTCCAGACCGCTCGTCTCGTCGAAGACATACGACCAGGAGACGGCGGTCCGCTTCAGAAAGGCAGGGCTCAGCGGGTCGTTCGTGGTCCATTCGTAGAGCGTCGTCTCGGACCGCAGCGGCAGATGGCGCAACGGAGGCAGCGCGTCGGTCGTGTCGAAGGTCGCGGCGGTGCGCGAGTAGACGGCGCCGTCCGCGGCGCGCCGCACCACCGTCGCTTCCGGCTCGCCGCGCAGCGGCGCATGGCGCAGACCCGGCTGCTGCAGGAAGAGCGTCTCGGTGCTCGAA
>DASRJX010000164.1:0-4428 GCA_035649235.1 Candidatus Cryosericum sp. | reverse complement strand
CATCCGCGGCAGCCACAGGGTCTGGTCGAGCAGCGTCGCCACCGTCTGCACGTTGGTGAGCGGCAGGTTCGGCTCCAGGGCCTGCACCGTGCGCCGGACCGAATCGAGGAGCGGCGTGGGATCCCCTGAGGTCCTGACGTTCAGCGTCATCGTGGTCTCGAACATCTGGTAGAGCGGCACGTAGGCGACCGGTCGCGGGTCCTCCCCCAGGGTGAAGACCTTCGTGTCCTCGACCACGCCGGCGACCTGCCGGAAATCCATGTCGCCGAAGAACTTGAACCGCTTGCCGATCGCGTCCTCGTCGGGCCAGAACTTCTTCGCCATCGCCTCGTTGACGAGGACGACCGCGGGCGCACCGTCGCGGTCCGACTCGGCCAGGTCCCGGCCGCGCTTCAGAGCGATGCCGGCGACGTCGAGGTAGCCGGGGGCGATCGTGTTGACGATGACGAACGTCCCGGTGGAGCCGGCCGCCGGCTCGTGCCCCTCCGGGAAGACCGTCCGGCTGAAGCCGCCGCCGATCGGCAGGTTGCTCGACAGGCCCGCCGCGACAACACCCGGGAGCGCTTTGACCCGATCGACCGCCTCGCGGTAGTACGCCTCGCTGCGCGGCCGGTCGTATCCCTGCGCCCCGAGGTCGAAGGTCAGCATGAGCAGCCCCTGCGTCTCGAAGCCGGGGTCGATGCGCTGCGTGTTCCGCAGGCTCTTGAGGAAGAGGCCCGCGCCGATGAGCGAGATGAGCGACAGCGCCACCTGGGCCATGACGAGAGCGCCGCGGAGCGTGACCCGGCGCCGGCCGCCCGGCTCCAGCGTCCGGTCCTTGAGCTCGGTCACGAGATCGGGCTGCGAAGCCTGCAGGGCCGGCGCCAGGCCGAACAGCAGCCCGGTCAGGATCGACACCAGGAACGTGAACGCCAGGACCCCGCCGTCCAGCTTCAGCTCGATGCCGTTGGGAAGGAACTGCGGCGGCCGCGCGGCGAGGAGCAGGTCCTTGCTCCAGTAGGCGATGAGCAGCCCGGCGGCGCCGCCGAGGAGCGCCAGGAGGACGCTCTCGGTCAGGAGCTGGCGGACGAGGCGCAGGCGGCCTGCGCCGAGCGACAGGCGGATGGCGATCTCCTTGCGCCGGGCGCCGGCGCGGGCCAGCAGGAGGTTGGCGACGTTGGCGCAGGCGATCAGCAGGACGAGGCCCACGACCGTCATCAGGAGGCCGCCCGCCAGGACGAAGACGCGTCTCAGGTTCGGATTGATCATCGCCCGGGTGATGGGGACGAGCGTGGCGTTGCGCTGGCCGTTCGGGATCGGGTACTCCTGCTCGAGCTGCGAGCCGATCCGCTTCAGATCGGCGGCGGCCTGCTCCAGCGTCACGCCGGGCTTGAGCCGCGCCACGATGTCGTAGAGCAGGGCGCGCCGCTCGTTGAAGTTCTCCTTCATGAAGCCGGTCAGGACCTGGTCGTGCATCATCATCGGCACCCACAGCTCCGGCCCGCCCAGGGTGTTGATCCCCTGGAAGCCGGGCGGGGCGACGCCGACGACCGTGTAGGGCAGGCCGTTCAGCGTCAGCGTCTTGCCGACGATCGAAGGATCCGATCCGAACCGCTGCTTCCAGGTGCCATGGCTCAGCACCACGACGGGCGAGGCGCCCGGCGTCCTATCCTCCTCCTCGAGGAAGAAGCGGCCGAGGGCCGGCTTCACGCCCAGGAGGTCGAAGAAGGTGCCGGTCGCGATCGCGCCGAAGATCTGCGCCGGCTGGCCGGCGCCGGTCAGGTTGAGGGCCACGAACTGGTGCGCCGCCATGCCGCTGAAGACCTGGTTGCGATCGTGGTAGTCGTCGTAGTTCGGCTTCGAGGTCTGGATGAAGTCGTTGAAGTCTCCCTTGTTCTTCTCGTCGGTCGTGAAGACGGCGACGACGCGCGCCGCGTCCTCGATCGGGACCGGCTGCAGGAAGACGGTGTTGATGAGCGTGTAGATCGTGGTGTTGGCGCCGATCCCGAGGGCCAGGGAGAGCGCCGCGACGAGGGTCAGGCCCGGCGTCTTGAGGAGCATCCGGGCGCCGTACCGCAGGTCCTGGATCAGGGTCTCCATGGTTCCTCCTTCACTCGTAGCGCAGGGCCGCGGTCGGCTCGACGCGGGTCGCCCGGTGGGCCGGGATGAAGGTCGCGAGCAGGGCCACGCCCGACAGGATGACGGCGGTGGCCGCGAAGGTCAGCGGATCGCTGGCGCTGACGCCGAACAGCAACCCGGCGATGAGCCGCGTCAGCGCGAGCGCTCCGACGAGGCCGACGCCGACGCCCAGCAGGGCGAGGGCCATCCCCTGCCGCAGCACCAGGCCCAGGATCTCCCCCCGCCGCGCGCCGAGCGCCATGCGCACGCCGATCTCGTGCGTCCGCTGCGCCACCGAGTAACCGACGACGCCGTAGATGCCGACCGCCGCGAGCAGGAGCGCGATGCCGGCGAACACGCCCAGCAGGAGCAGGCTGAAGCGGCGCTGCGCCGTGGTCGCGTCCACCACCTCGCGCAGCGACCGGACGTCCGACACCGGCTGCTCCGGGTCGGCGGCCAGCACGGCGCGGCGCGCCGCGGGTGCTAGCGAGGCGGGATCGACCGACGTCCTCAGGACGAAGGTCATCCCCGTCATCGGCCGCTGCCGCACCGGGTCGTACATCTGCATGGTGACGTCCTGGTCGAGACCGTAGTGCCGCACGTCGCCGACGACACCGACGATCTCGCGCACCGCGGCCGAGTCGATCCCCATCACCAAGTGCTGTCCGATGGGTTCCTCGTTCGGGAACATCGTCCGGGCCATCGTCTCGTTGATCAAGGCCACGCGCGGCGCGCCGGCGGCGTCGCTGTCCGTGAACAGCCTCCCCTTCAGGAGAGGGATGCGCATCGCCGTGAAGTAGCCGGGACTCGCCGTGTACCAGTTGGCCGACTTCTCCTCCCCCGGATTGGCCGGCGGGCGCCCCTGGACCGAGACGGAGAAGATCAGGTCGTTCTCCGACTGGGGCAGCGGCGAGACGGCCGCCGCGACCTGGACGCCGGGCAGCACTTTCAGGCTGTCGAGCACGCGGTCGTAGAACGCCGTCTGCATCTCCTCCTTCGGGTATTTTTGCTGCGGGAGCGAGGCGCGCATCGTCAGCACGCCCTCGGGATCGAAGCCCGGGTCCACGTGCATGAGCCTCTGGATGCTGCGCAGGTGGAGCCCGGCCCCCGCCAGAAGCACGAGCGACAGCGCCACCTGGGCCACGACGAGCCCACCGCGCACCTTCTGGCTCATCCGGCTCCGGCCGCCGCGCCCGACCTCCTGAAGCACCCCGTGCAGGTGGGACCGCGACAGCGCCAGAGCCGGCAGGAGCCCGAACAGCAGGCCCGTCACGGCCGACGCCAGAAAGGTGAACAGCATCACCGTCCCGTCGATCGACAGCGACTCGAGGCGCGGCAGGTTGCCGGGCTGCAGGGCCCGGAGGAGATCGACGCTCCACATCCCGAGCAGCAAACCGAGGCCGCCTCCGAGGACGGCGAGGAGCAGGCTCTCGGTCAGGAGCTGGCGCACCAGCCGCAGCCGGCCGGCCCCCAGGGCCGCGCGCACCGCGATCTCGCCGCGCCTCGAGGCCGAGCGGGCGAGGAGCAGGTTGGCGACGTTGGCGCAGGCGACGAGCAGGACGCAGCCGACCGCGCCGAACAGCGCCCAGAGCGCCGGCCGCACGTCTCCGACCACCTGCTCGTAGAGCGGAACCAGCTTGACGATCCAGCCGGCGTTGGTGTCGGGATGCTCCTTCTCCAGGCGCGCGGCCAGGGCCTTCATCTCGGCCGAGGCGCTCTCGAGCGAAGCGCCCGGCGCCAGGCGCGCCATGGCCACGAGGTAGTGGGACCCGCGGCGCTGGCTCTCCTCGGCGCTGAAGGCCATCGGCAGGAGCGCGTCCGCGCCCGAGGGCAGCCGGAAGCCCTGCGGCATCACCCCGACGATGGTGACCGGCTCGGAGTTCAGCACGACGGTCGTGCCGAGGACGTCGGGCCGGCCGCCGAAGCGGCGCTTGTACAGCGCGTCGCTCAGGATGACGGCGTGGCTCTTGCCGGGCTCGAACTCCGTCTCCAGGAAGACCCGCCCGAGGGACGGCTTGATCCCGACGAGGTCGAAGTACTGCCGCGTCGCGAGCGCCCCACGGAGCCTTTCCGGCTCGCTTCCTCCGGTCGCGATGAGGGGAGAGGTCCGGAACGCGGCGATGGACTCGAGCGAGCGGCTCTGCGCCACCCAGTCGAGGTAGTTGGCCGGCGAGACCGCGAACGTATCCCAGCCCTTGTCCGGCTTCCCCTCCCAGACCATGACGATCCGCTCCGCGTCCTTGTACGGGAGCGGCCGCAGGAGGACCGCGTTGACGACGCTGAAGATCGCCGTGTTGGCGCCGATCCCGAGCGCCAGCGCCAGGATCGCCG
>DASRJX010000163.1:0-3349 GCA_035649235.1 Candidatus Cryosericum sp. | reverse complement strand
GGCCCATCGCCGCGGTCCGCGCCACGCTGACTCCGGACGCCGGACGCCGCGGGGGCGGAGCGGCCGGCTCGGCACGGCCCGCCCGAAGCGCCCGCACGTCCATCCAGACCTCTTCCTCGGACCCCGGCGCCGTGCGCGGGATGGAAACCGGCTCCGTTCTGAGCAGCTCCTGAAAGCGCCCCGCCTGACGCAGCCCGATCCGCGCCAGGAGGCGTCCGGACGTCGCCTCGAGAGACAGGTACCAGGAGCCGTTGCGGACGTCGACCGGAGCCCGGAGGATCTCGGCCCCGCCGCCCGTTCCGGCCGGACGTTCGAGGAGGATCTCCGCCGGACCGCGCGCCGCCTCGAGCCTGTGCCTCAAGGCCTCGTCGAACGTCCAATAGAGGAACAGGAGGCGTGGATTGACGACCATGAGGCAAGCCCTCGCCGGACCGGCCGGGGCCGGCAGGGGTGGCAGTGGTTCGGGCTCGTGTGACGCTTTGGCCGGTTTGTTTCCCAAGCCACCGATTTTAGGAGGGAACGGCCGCGAGCGCAACGTCGGTCCGCGGCGCGCCGCGGGCGGTGTGGCGCTCTTCTGAGGGGCGTTCTAGAATAACGGAACCCATGGATTCTCCATCGCTTGTCCGCGCCCTGGGGGAGATCGCCGAAACCGCCTCGGCGACCCTGGAGCTGCAGGAGGTCTTCGACCGGGTGGCGGCGTCCGTCCGCCGGCTCATCCCCTGCGACAACCTGGGCGTCGTCCGCATCCTCGATGGGCGGTGGGCCGTCCTGCACGCGACCACCCTGGACTGCACGAAGCGCAGCCAGGACTGTTCGGAGCCCGCCTCCCTGAGCGCCTGGTCGGAGAGGCTGCGCCCCCGTCCCGGACCGATCGCGCGGGTCGACGACGCGGAGGCCGAGCTGGACCCCGCGTTTCCCATCGACGCGAAGATCCTGCAGGATGGCGTGCGCTCGGCTCTCTGGGAGCCGTTCCTGTCGGGGGGATCCTGGACCGGCGGCGTCTGGGTCAGCGCCTATCGCCCCCGCGCGTTCACCGACGATCACCAGGAGATCCTGGGCCCGATCGCGACCCTGCTCGGGTCCGCGGTCGAGCACTGGCGGATCTGGGACGCCGAGCGGCGCCGCAGGGAGCGGCTCGACCAGCTCGAGGGACCCCTGGCGACTCTGGCCGAGTCGCTCGACATCCGCGAGGTCTTCGACCGGATCTCCGCCGCGGTCCAGGCCGTCCTGCCGCACCACCTGCTCGTCCTGGCGGAGATCGACGATCGCGCCCGGACCTTCCGGGTCGTCGCCTCGGCCGGGAAAGCCGACGTGCCGATTCCGACCGACCCGGTCCCCTTCACGGAGGAGGAGCTGGAGCGCCGGCGGCTCGACTACGAGATCTACCGGGACATCCCGGGCGAGGTGACCGCCGACACGCCCCGCAACCGCCTGCTGCTGGCGAGCGGGATGCGATCGTGGCTGCGCGCACCCGTGCGGCTCTCGGGCGAGGTCCGGGCGGGCCTCGCGATTGCCCACCGGGAGCCGTCCCGCTACGGTCCCGAAGACGCGGAGGTCGCGCGGCGCCTCGCCGACCGTGTCGCCCTGGCGCTCTCCCATCAACGCCTGTCGGAGGAGGCCCGCGTCGCCTCCGAGGCCCGCGAGCGCGCCGAGAGGCTGGAAGCCACCGTCGAGAGCCTGAGGCGCGAGCTGGAGGCGCGGGGCGGAGGCCGCGTCGTCGGGGTCTCGCGCTCCTGGAAGGAGGCGCTCGCGCAGGTCGGCCGCGTGGCTGCCTCGGAGACGACCGTCCTGATCACGGGGGAATCGGGCACCGGCAAGGAGGTCGTCTCCAGGCTGCTGCACCAGGGCTCTCCCCGCGCCGGCAAGCCGCTCGTCGCCATCAACTGCGCCGCGCTCCCCGAGCAGCTCCTCGAGTCGGAGCTGTTCGGCCACGAGAGAGGCGCGTTCACCGGCGCCGCCACCGCCAAGATCGGGCGGATCGAGCAGGCGGCGGGCGGCAGTCTCTTCCTCGACGAGGTCGCCGAAATGAGCCCGCTCGTGCAGGCCAAGCTGCTGCGCGTGCTGGAGGAGCGGGAGTTCCAGCGGCTGGGCGCAGTCCGCCCGCTGCGCGCAGACGTGCGCGTGATCGCCGCGACCAATCGCGATCTGGCGACGGCGATGGCGCGCGGGCAGTTCCGCGAGGATCTGTACTACCGCCTCAACGTCTTCGAGATCCACCTGGCGCCGCTGCGGGCGAGGGCCGAGGACATCCTGCCCCTGGCGGACGCGTTCGTGGAGGAGCTCGGGCGCACCGTGGCGCGGCCCGCGGCCGGGATCTCGCGCGACGCCAGGACCTGGCTGCTGGCCTATCCCTGGCCGGGGAACGTGCGCGAGCTGCGCAACGCCATCGAGCGGGCCATCCTCCTGTGCGACGGCGGCCTCATCACGCGGGATCACCTCCCCGCGGTCGTGGGGCGGCCCGAGGAGGCGCGGGCCGAAGCGGCGTCCCAGGAGCGCCAGCGTCCCTTGGGGGGCAACGGCCCGGGCGACGTGGCCGCCCCGCTGCCGCCCGGAGGCATCGACCTCGAGGCGGTGGAGCGCGGCTTCGTGGAGACAGCGCTCCGGCAGGTCCGGGGCAACAAGTCCAAGGCGGCACGGCTCCTGGGACTGACTCGCTCGCAGCTTTACTCCCGTCTCGAAAAGTACGGCATCGATTAGCAGTCTCGTCAGCTCGCCTCTCGCCCTCGTCGCCGTCGCGAACCGCGGACATTCACGCAAAGTGCGCGAATCTCGACAGTCAGCCGCCCCAGGGGTGTCTCGCACACGTCCATGGATGAACGGCGGAAACCGCTGGCACTGAGGAGCTTGACGGAATTCCCGCGCGCCGGCCGCCCGGCGCCGGATGTGGCACGCGGATTGGTTATGAGGGGTGCAGGAGGAGTGAATCGTGAGCCAGCGACATGTGGAGCAGGTGATCGGGAAGTTGGTGACGGACGAAGATTTCCGGCGCGAGTTCTCGCGCGATCCGGTGGCATTGCTCCGGGGGCTGTATACCCAAGGAGCCGAGCTGACCGAGGTCGAGGTGAGAGCGCTCGCCGGGCTCGATCTGCGGAGGGTCGCGCGTTTCGCCGAGAGCCTCGACCCCCGCCTCCTCAAGTGCTGTCTCCGCGCGTCCGGGGAGGGTCGTTGACATGCGCAGGAAGATGATCTTCATGCTGCTCGCCGTGACTGCGTTTCTCGCCGTCATCGGCTTCGTGAAGTTCCAGCAGATCCAGACCGCGATGGCCCAGGCCAGCTCCTTCCAGCCGCCCCCGGAGGCGGTCACGACGATCAAGGCCGGACAGGAGTCGTGGGAGCAGGTCCTGTCCGC
>DASRJX010000162.1:0-5850 GCA_035649235.1 Candidatus Cryosericum sp. | reverse complement strand
CCTGCACTGGCTCTTCCAGGCCTCCATCGAGTGGTCCCGGCGGGTGGCGGGCTGGTGGGCCCTCGATGGGCTCAAGGTGACTCTGATCACGTGCGGCTTCGGCTGCGCCCTCCTGGCTGCCCTCGGGAGGCGCTCCTCCGCGGCGGCGCCGGCGCTGCTCCTCCTGGGAATCGTGGCCGCCCAGGAGCGGTTCACCCTCAGGCCGGAGGCGGCCTCCTTCCTCCTCCTGGGCCTCCTGCTCCTGATCCTGTCCCGGCGCGATGCTGCGCCGCGCGCCCTTCTCTTCCTGCCTCCGCTCTTCGCGCTCTGGGCGAATGTGCACGCGCTGTTCGCCGCGGGCCTCGGTGCCCTGTTGCTGGTGCTGTTCGGGGATGCGTGCGATGTCGCCCTGGCCCGGTGGCGAGGTCAGGGACCGGCCGCAAGCGCGCGGGCGACGGGCCGGCTCCTCGTCATCACCGGCGTCTCCGCCCTGGCGACGCTTCTGACCCCGTACGGCCTCTCCGGGTGGGCGCTGCCCCGCACCCTGCTGCTGGAGCGGATCGCGGGCGACAACGTCGTCGGACGGAGCATCGCCGAGTTCCAGGCCCCGTTCAGCGGCTTCGGTCGGACGGCGTCGGTGGCAGCCTTCGGCCTCCTGGTCGCAATCGTGGTCGCGGGGGCCACCCTCGCATGGCGATCCTGCCGGTCGTCCGACCTCGTGCTGCTGGCGGCGTTCCTGGCGCTCGCCCTTCAGGCCCGACGCAACATCGCACTGTTCGCCCTCGTCGCTCTGGCGGCCGGCGCCCCGGCCGTCGCGGCCGCCTGGGACCGGCTGCGGGAAGCCATCTTCCGGCGGCGTCCGTCGACCGGCCGCCTTCTTGCGGACGCAGGGCCTCTCCTGGCGGGCCTGGTGTGCATCGTCAGTCTCGTGCTCATCGCCGACGTCGTCTCCAACCGCTTCTACGCCCGGGATGGGACGCAGCGTTTTTTCGGGCTCGGGATCGCACCCGGTTTCTACCCGGAGGGCGCCGCCGATTTCGTCCTGCGGGAGAACCCGCGCGGGGAGATCTTCAACGACCTCACCATGGGCGGCTACCTCGCCTGGCGTCTCTATCCGGCGCGCCGCCTGTTCATCGACGGCCGCCTCGAGGTGCACGACGCGTCCCTGTTCGCGGCGTATCTCACAGCACAGCAGGACCCGCGGCAGTTCGACCGGCTGGCGGAGCGCTACGGCATTCACACGGTCGTCTGGTCGCACCGGAACGCCCTGGAGGCGGGCCCGCTGCTGCTTCACCTCGCGGGCAGCCAGGGGTGGCGGCTGGCGTTCCTCGATCTGGCGGCGGCGGTGTTTACGCGGGTCGAGGCCGGCGGCCCATCCGACGTCCCGGGCAGCTCGCCGCTCGACGAGCCCGACACGGTGCCGAGGCTCCTCGAAGAGGCCGGAAGAGCCGAGGTCCGGGTGCAGGCCGACGATCCGCTTCCGGGCTGGCTTCGACGCGTCTGCCCGCGGGTCGAGGTGCCGGCGGCCGAGGTCGGCGCGGCGCTCTTCCTCGCCCTGGTCGGCCGCCCGGCCCAGGCGGAGCCGTTGCTGCGGGACGCCGTCCGGCGGGCGCCCTGGAGCGCCCATCTGCAGTACGACCTGGGGCTGGTGCTGGCGCAGCTGGGGCGCCGGGAGGAGGCGGTCCGCTCGTTCGAGGCGGCGCTCAGCCTCGATGCCGATCTGTCAGAGGCCGGCGCGGCTCTGGCCCTGCTGCGGCTGCGCGCTGGCGACGAGGAGGGCGCTCTCCGGGATCTCGATCGCCTGGAGAGCGGAGGATCGTTCCTTCCGGCCGCGGCGCGCCAGGCCCGCGGAGCGCTCCTGGCGCGCCGCGGGCGTCTCGACCAGGCGATCGCCGACTATCGCGAGGCAATCCGGCTGGAGCCGGGACGGGCTTCATGGCGGGCGGAGCTGGCCCTGCTTCTGATCGACCACGGGCTCCCGCAGCAGGCCCGGGCCGAGAGCGACCAGGCGCTCGCCCTCGACCCCGAGGGCTGCTTGACCCGCGTGGCCGCGGCGCGAGCCCGCGGTGCCGCGGGTGAACCTGGGGCCGCCGAAGAGATGCTGCTGGCCGCGGGGACAGGAGAGACCCCCTGCGCCCTGGCGTACGTCGAGCTGGCACGCCTCCTGGCAGGCGCCGGCCGGCGCGCCGAGGCCGGGCGGGCCGCGGCCGAGGCCCTGCGGCTGGGTGTCAGCCGCGAGACCCTGGCCTCCGACCCCGCGCTGCGCGATCTCCTGCCCGGTTCCTAGCCCGGATTCCTCAAAGCACCAGTCGGCGCGCTCCGATTGCGGATCCGTAATGCGCCTGCTGCCCGCGTTGCGCTGCCTTGACTTCGGCGACGAGACACCTATTTTTGGAACCGTGCCCGGCTCCGCCGCGCGCGGGCGCGGCCGACCGCAAGGAGAGACGATGATGCCGACCTCCAGAAAGCTGTTCCTGGCGACCGCTGCCGCGCTGGTCCTCGTATGGAGCCTGCTCGGTTCCGGGCCGACGGTCGGGCAGGAAGCTGATCGGAAGCCCGAAGGAGCGAGCGCGCAGCGGGTGCCCCCCTATACGCCGACGTCCCCGCCGCGCAACCTCAAGAAGGTGGGCGACCACTGGACGCCCTACGATCCGCCCGACCCGGAGTCCTTTCCGTCCGACGCGACCCTGCACGTCATCGTGCCCGGCGACACGCTCTGGGGCATGGCCGATCTGACCTACAACAACCCGTATCTCTGGCCGCAGCTGTGGGACGCCAACCGGTACATCCTGGACTCGCACTGGATCTACCCCGGCGATCCGCTGCTCCTTCCGCCCCGTCCGGTGGTCGTGACCGACGCCGGCGTCGTCCCGCAGGGGCAGGAGGGCGCGCCGCCGACCAGTCTGGAGCCGATGCCGGGCCCGGACGATCAGGCCCAGCAGCCGCTGGCGGCGGAGTCCACGTCCGCTCCGGCGCCTCAGGACTCCGGCTCGTCGCGGGACAAGTCCTACAACGAGCAGCCGGGCCATCTGGTCGACGAGACCGACATCCGCTGCGGCGGTTACATCGTCGAGAACGGCAAGCGCAGCGACCTCTTCATCGCGGAGAACGAGGAGCCGGCGTTCGATGGGATCACCACCGGAACCCTGTTCTACCTGAACCGCGGCGCGGACGAGTCGCGCCTCCAGCCCGGTTCCGAGTTCAACATCGTGGAGCGCGAGGGCAAGGTGCTCCATCCGGTGTCCGAGCGCTCGCAGGGGTACTACATCAAGCGGCTCGGCGAGGCCCGGGTCCTCAAGGTGCTGGCCGACACGGCCATCGCCGTCGTCACCTTCGCCTGCGACGAGATCCGGGTCGGCGACGAGCTGGTCGCGATCGAGCACCAGCCGGTGCCGCAACGGCCCGTGCCGGCCTTCGATCGGCTGCGCATGGAGCGCAACGGCAAGCCGGTGGGCTACATCATCCACACCTCCGACACGGTGGTGCGGGCGGCGACGGGCGACCTGGTCTCGATCGACCTGGGAAGCGAGGACGGCATCAATCCCGGAGACTTCCTGACCGCATTCGAGCTGATGCGCCCGGGAAGGCGGCCCTACCAGGCCGACTACCACTTCACGTTCAACAGCGAGGTGTTCTCCAGGACGGACCTGCACTACGACTACGAACGCGACGAGTTCCCGGCCAAGCCGGTCGGCCAGCTGGTCGTGCTGAGCACGGCCAACCACACCGCCACGGCCAAGGTGATCAGCTCCATCACCGAGGTGCACGTCGGCACGATGGTGGAGGTCGACTAGGAGACTAGTCGGTGCCCGGCGCCGGGATGACCTGGGCGCCAAACACCTCGATCCGGGCCCCGTCGCGCCAGGCGTCGGGATCGAGATCGGCCTTGCGGCAGGTCTCCCTGAGGAACGTCGTCCGATCCCACCCCCGCTCGACGGCGACCTGAGGGAGGAGGAGCCCCTGGCGGCTTCCGAGGGTGATCAGCAGGCCGTGGCGCCCCACCTCGATCGCGTCGAGATCGCGCACCTCCCGGGGCGTCTCCAGCACCGAGATCTCCACCTCCAGACCGCTCACCTCCTCCTGGGTCACGGGCGCGAACCGGGGATCCTCGCTGGCCGCCGCCGCGGCGCACCGCACCACCGTCGCGGCGAGGGACTTTCGCGAGACGACGACGCCGATGCAGCCGCGCAGCTGGTGGCCCTGACGCAGCGTCACGAACGCCCCCTGCGCCCTCTGCAGCCGATCCGGCTCCGGCCCGGGGTCGGGGAGGGGAGTGCGGGCTGCTGCGGCGCAGACCGCCTGCCGGGCCAGGGAGAGGAGCGCGCGCCCCTCCTCCTCGGAGAGCGGGGCGAGGGGCGGCAACGGGGTCACAGAGTAGCGATCTTGTTCTTCAGGATCAGGATCTCGAGCGCCAGCGCGGCCTTGGCGAGCAGGCGCCGGAAGGCCGGCAGATCGGGATTCCATTCGGTCTCGGCCTCGTTGTCGGCGTAGACGACCAGCGTCGGCCGCCCCTTGATCATCACCGGCGCCAGGAAGGCACGCGCCGGAGCCGTGCAGCCGAGATCGAAGAAGAACCGGGTGTTGGCGGGCAGGTCGGGCACGGGTCCGAGGTAGGACTCCACGCCGTGGCGGAGGAAGCCGAACAGCGAGGAGCGGTCGAGGGGAACGGCCACCTGGCGGACCCGGACCGGATTGATGCCCGGGCCCCGGCCGCTCCACCCGAGGATGCGCTCCGGCTGCGCGATGAACAGCGCGCAGCGGCGGAAGCGGGCGGAGGTGAAATCGAGGACCGCCTCGAACACCTCGTCCCGCGACTCCGCCGCCCGGAGCCGCGCCCCCACCTCCTCGAGAGTGGGGGACGGTTCCCGGCGCTCGGGCAGCGCCGCCGCGGCCGTGGCCGTCGCGCGTGCGCTCGCATTGGCGCTTGCGGATGCGGCCTCCTTTCGCCCCGGTTCGGGAATCTCCTCCGGCATCTCCTCCTGCGCCATACGCCATTTTTCCAGGGACGTAGGCGGAGGCGGGTCACTCGCAGCGCCCGCCGGGGGCGGCGTTCCACCCCGGCGCAGGAACGGGCTGTCGATGTGATCCGGGTCGGCGTCGAGCGGGTAGCCATCGAACCCCATCTCGCTCCCCGGAGTCGGGCCCGGCTCGGCCGCTCGGGGAGGCCGGCTCGGGGCGGGTCGGGGCAGCGCCGGGGACGGGCCGCCCGGTGCCAACGGAACGGTGCTCCGCGCGGCGCTCGGCATTTCGTAATAGCGCTGCAGCGCCCGCTGGATCCGGAACTCGGTGGCGACGTAGGGCTCGATCGACAGGCCGGTCAGGAAGGCGATTTCGTCGAGCGCGATCAGATCCTTGGGATCGCGCATCGCGAGCCGCAGGCGGCGCCCTTCGATGGCGATGGGGACGGCGCGGTACTGGGCGGCGAGCCGCGCCGGCACCAGGGCGATCACCTCGCGAGGGATGCGCTCGAGGAGGGATGGCGGGGCGTAGGGCGCGCCGCAGACGTCGGAGAGGAAGGCCCCCAGGACGTCCTCGTCGATGTAGCCGAGCTTGATGAGGCTGCTTCCGAGCCGGCCGCCGAAGAAGGTCTGATGCTGCAGGGCCTTGTCGAGCTGCTCCTCGGTGATCTTCCCCTTGCTCAACAGCCAGGCGCCGAGCCTCACATGACCCTCCGATGCGGGCTGCCTCTCCTCGACCGCCTCTAGCGATGCCGCGACGACTGGTGCCGCCGGCCTCCTCCGAACGGGCGGCGCGGCGGCGGTGCGGACGGGCGCGCCGACTCGGCCTCAGGAAGCTCCTCGCCGCGCTCGATCCTCTGATCGCGCAGCACCGCCTTGCGGCTGAGGCGGATCCGGTCGCCGTCGGTCTCGA
>DASRJX010000161.1:0-2769 GCA_035649235.1 Candidatus Cryosericum sp. | reverse complement strand
GCGGTCTGCGCGCAGAAGGAGACCCGTCCGTCGGCCGCGCGGGCCGGCGCGGCCCACGTCAGGCTCAAGAGGCTCGTGGCGATCAACAGGCAGTGCGATCTCATGTGTCCCTCCCCTGGCTTGGCTCCCACTGAATGCCCTGCCGGTGAGAGGCCCGAAGGCGCTGGAATCCTCCGGTGGAATTCGGCATGATCCATCCCGGGCGGCGGCCGCCCGGAGGGAGGACGAGGATGACAATCGCCCGGCGCGCGCCGGCATCTTTCCTGGCGCTCGTCACCTTGGTCAGCCTGGCCTGGGTCGCGACGCCGATCGTGCTCATCCGACCGTTCGGGGCGCAGACGCAGGGCGGGCTCGCCCTCTCCTATGCACTGCGCTCCCGGAGCGCATCCGTCACGCTGGTCCTCCTGGGAGCGGGGCTCGTGTCCGCCCTGGTCCTCCGTCCGCGGCTCGCATCATGGAAGGGGCGGGCCCTCACTGCCGGAGCGCTCCTGGTCCTCGCCGGATGTGCGAGGCTTGCGCGCTTCAATCATTTCGAATGGATGTTCCGCCCGCTGCCCGAACCCGGCTTCGCGGAGGCGGCCGGCGCGCCGGATGTCCACGATGAGGACCTGGTTCTCGGAGTCGCCCTCGGGACGGACGCGCGCGCCTACCCCGTGCGGGCCCTGGCCTATCACCACGTGGTCAACGACGTCCTGGCCGGGGAGCCGATCGTCGCGACCTATTGAACGCTGTGCCACACCGGTCTGGTGTGGAAATCGACGATCGAGGGAAGGACGCTCAGGTTCCATCTCGCCGGCATCAACAATCAGAACTTCATCATGAGCGACGAGGAGACGGGCACCTGGTGGCAGCAGGTCACGGGCTGCGCCATCCTCGGGCCACTCAAGGGCCGTTGTCTCGATTCGATGCCGTGGGACGAGGTCACCTTCGCGGTCTGGAAGGCGGAGCATCCCCGGACGCGGGTGCTGCGTCCCGTCGAGAGGGACCAGGAGCATTACGCCTCCGCCGAGTGGGAGAAGAAGATCGCGGAGTATCCGACGGTCACGCCCGCCGATCCGGAGGACGCGCTCGAACCCCGGGATCTCGTCGTGGGCATGGAATCGGGCGGGACCTCCAAGGCCTACCCCTGGGCGGCGCTCGACGCACTGAAGCCGATCGTCGATGAGGTCGGGGAGACGCCTGTCCTGGTCCTCCTCCATCCCGACCGCCGCTCGGTGCGCTGTTTCGACCGGCGGATCGACGGCGAGACGATCCGGCTGTTCCTGAGGATCGGGACCTGTCCACCCGTGATCCTCGACGACAGGACCGGCAGCGAATGGGACTTCTGGGGCCGCGCTACGACGGGGGCGATGGAAGGGCGGCAGCTTCAGCGCGTGGGATGCCTCAAGGACTTCTGGTTCGACTGGAAAGCCTACCACCCCGAAACGCTGGTCTATGCGACCGCGGAGTAGCGTCCGGTCGCCCGGCCGGTGACAACCGGCGCGAGCCGCCTCAAGGTGTAAGATGCCGGAGACCGGCGCGACACGAGATTCGCTCCGGGCGCTTCCAGAATCGAGGGTGTTCCCATGACACAGAAGTCGATGCAGATCGGGATGGTCGGGTTGGGCCGGATGGGCGGCAACATGGCGCGCCGGCTCCTGAAGGACGGCCATCGATGCGTGGCCTACAACCGGACGCCGCAGACGGTGAAGGACCTCGTCAAGGAGGGTGCTTTGGGGTCGGACTCGCTCCGGGATCTCGCCGGCAAGCTCGACAAGCCGCGGGCCGTCTGGCTGATGGTGCCGGCGGCCGCCGTGGACGAGACGATAGCAGGCCTCCTGCCCCATCTCGAGCCCGGGGACATCCTCATCGACGGTGGCAATTCCTGGTACGTCGACGACATCCGGCGGGCGGAGGAGCTGCGGACGGCCGGCATCCACTACGTGGACGTGGGGACGAGCGGCGGCGTCTGGGGGCTGGAGCGCGGCTACTGCCTGATGATCGGCGGCGAGCCGGAGGTCGTCCGGCGCCTCGATCCGATTTTCGCGACGCTGGCGCCCGGACCGGGAGACATCGCGCGCACGCCCGGGCGCGAGAAGGCCGGCGGCACCGCTGAGCGGGGCTACCTGCACTGCGGCCCGAACGGCGGCGGCCACTTCGTCAAGATGATCCACAACGGCATCGAATACGGTCTCATGGCCGCCTACGCGGAGGGGCTCGGGATCCTGCGCGGCGCCAACATCGGCAAGCAGGAGCACGCCGTCGACGCCGAGACGACGCCTCTGCGCGATCCGAAAGCCTACCAGTACGATTTCAACCTGGCCGACATCGCGGAGGTCTGGCGGCGCGGCAGCGTCGTCGCGTCGTGGCTCCTCGACCTGACGGCGACCGCCCTGCTCAAGGACCAGGCAGTTTCGGAGTTCGCGGGCCGGGTCTCGGACTCGGGCGAAGGCCGGTGGACAATCAAGGCCGCCATCGACGAGGCCGTGCCGGCGCCCGTCCTCTCGACCGCTCTCTACCAGCGCTTCACCTCGAGGGGCGGCTCGGACTTCCAGGACCGGCTGCTGTCGGCCATGCGCTACGAGTTCGGCGGGCACCGGGAGCAGCCCCCGAAGTAGCGGCCTTCACCTGGCTGCAGGTCGTTGATCCCTTCGTTGCATCTTTCCGTGACTCGGCGTATCTTCCTGTAAGAATCTCGCCCCGGGTGAAGCTGAGGGAAGGCATGGTGCCGCGCCGTGTCACAACCGCTCGAGTAAGCGTCTTCGTCCTCCTACTCGCTGCCGCAGGCCT
>DASRJX010000160.1:0-4862 GCA_035649235.1 Candidatus Cryosericum sp. | reverse complement strand
ATTCCTGCGTCGCCTGCACCGTGTCGCCCCTGCAGCACGAGCCGAAGATGGCCGACCTGTGCATCGACCTGGCGCGCGCCGGCGTCCCGATCGTGGTCTGGCCGATGCCGCTCACCGGCGCGACCGCCCCGGTCACGGTCGCCGGAACCTGCCTCATGAGCGTGGTGGAGTTCCTCTCGGGCCTGGTCCTGTTCCAGACGGCGGCCCCGGGCTGCCCGATCATCTTCCCGCTCGGACCCGAGGTGCTCGACATGAAGTCGGGCATGGCGGTCTGCGCCGGGCCGGAGATCCCGCTGTTCAACCTGATCCTCGGCCAGATGGCGAAGTTCTACGACGTGCCGGCGATCGGCGTCGGCCTCAACACCGACGCCAAGGTCCCGGGCATCCAGGCGGCCTACGAGTCGATGCAGACCGGCCTCGCGGCGGCCTTGTCGGGGGCGGATCTCCTGGTCGGCATCGGCGTGCTCGACGACAACAACACGCTTTCCTACCCGCAGATGATCATCGAGTCCGAGATCGCGCGCATGGTGAAGCGAATCCGCGAGGGCGTCGTGGTGACGGACGAGACGCTCATGGCCCATCTCATCGAGAAGGCCGGGCCCGGGGCGCACTTCCTCGGTTTTCGCGAGACCCTCGACGGGCTCCGCAAGGGGGACGTCTTCTTCCCGCGCTTCGGTTTCCGGAACGCCTACGACAAGTGGTTCGAGGAGGGCCGCGACGAGCTGGAGATGGCGCGGAAAGAGGCGGAACGGCTCCTGGCGCAGCCCGATCCCGACCCGCTGCCCGAGGAGATCGATCGCGAGCTGAAGCGGATCCTGGCCGCCGCCGATGCGGCCTGCGCCGACCTCGACTAGCCCGGAAAACCCGGCTAGCCCAGAAGCGCTGCGTGATCGCGCAGCATGCAGCGGTTCATCACGACCTGGAGCCCCGCCGCGCGCGCCCTGGCCGCGGCCGCATTGTGCGCCAGGCCGAGCTGCATCCAGACCACCTTGGCGCGCAGGCGGATCGCCTCGTCCACGATCGCCGGGATGAACTCGGGCCGGCGGAAGATGTCCACGACCTCGATGGGCGGGGCCACGGAGGCGAGGTCCGGATAGAAGCGGAGCGCCTCCGTGGAGCGGGCCTGCGGGTTGACCGCGAAGACCTCGTAGCCGTGCGCCGCCAGGTACCGCCCCACACGATGGCTGTCGCGCGACGGGTCGTCCGAGTATCCGACGACCGCGACGCGGCGGAAGTCCGTGAGGATGCGGCGGACCTCCTCCGTCGTGGCGGCCCGGTCCGGGATCTCGCACTCTGGGTCCATGATCGGCCTCCTCCCCGAGAGCGCGGCCTTCTTGGGCGCCGCGTCAGCCGGCCAGGACGTGCCGGAGCGCCGGCTCCAGGTCGGGGTGCCTGAAATCGTAGCCGCTGCCCCGCAGCCGGTCGGGGAGGACGCGCTGGCTCGACAGGAGCAGCGCGTCCGCCATCTCGCCGAACGCCAGGCGCGCGGCGAAGGCCGGCATCGGGAAAACGGTCGGACGACCGAGGACCCGGCCGAGGCCCTTGGTGAATCCGCGGTTGGTGACCGGCTGGGGCGAGACGACGTTGACCGGGCCGCGCAGCCCTTCCATCGACAGGGCGTGCTGGATGGCGCCGACGGCATCGTCGAGGGCGATCCAGCTCATGAACTGCGACCCGTCTCCGATGACGCCGCCGACCCCAAGCCGGAAGGGCGGCAGCATCTTCTTCAGCGCCCCGCCCTTGCGCGACAGGATGACGCCGAAACGGAGGAACACGACGCGGATGCCCCGCTTCTCCGCCGGCTCCGCCGCCGCCTCCCAGGCCACGCAGACCGCCGGCAGGAAGCCCTGCCCCCGCGGGCTGCTCTCCGTCAGGGGTTGGTCCCCCCGGTTGCCGTAAAAGCCGATGGCGGAGGCCTGGACGACGGTCTTCGGCGGCCGCTTCAGCTTGGCGAGCGCCCGGCTGAGGAGCTGCGTCCCGTCGACGCGGCTCTTTCTGATCCTCTCTTTGACCGGCTCGGTCCAGCGGCCCGCGGCGATGTTCTCGCCCGCCAGGTGGACCACGGCGTCGAACCCCTCCAGCCGGGTTTCGTCGATCCGCTCGGCGCCCGGCTCCCAAATGACGTCCTCGGCAGCAGGGGTGCCGGTCCCGGCGCGCACCAGCCGCCCCACCTGGTGCCCGGCCATCCGGAGCGCCGGCATCAGCTCCGAGCCCACGAGCCCCGACGATCCGCTCACCAGGACCTTCATCGAGGAACCCTCCTGCGTGGCCGCGCCCCGGATGGGACGCATGAATCCATCGTATCATTGCGCTTCGCCGCATCCTTGACAGAGTTGCGCCGCCGACGGGACGGTGGAGTGAGCCTATTCGCTGAAATCGCCGCGCTCTACGAGCGGGAGCTACGCATCCCGGAGAACAACGTCTGCCGGCTCCGGTGCGACGCCCGCTACAAGAGCCCGCTCCTGCCGTGGCATGTGGGGGAGGGGTACGCGGCGGACGCCCGCCGTCTCCTCTTCATAAGGAGGCCCCATCTGAGAGACGAGCCGGTCGAGGATCGCCCGGCCGGAACCCTCGACGGGCGCGCCACCGCGGACCGGCACTTCCGCACCCAGCCCTGGCCGTTCTGGCGCTCGCTCCGCGAGATCCTGAAGCGCGTCTACGGATCGGAACGGGAGGGCTGGCGCCGCGTCGCGCTGACCACCATCGTTAAGTGCGCCACCTCCTCGGGCGGTCCCGAGAGCAACGACCGGACCTCCGCGACCACGAAGCTCTGCTGCATTCAGCAGGTCGGCGTCATCCGCCAGGAGCTCGCCATCCTCGAGCCGCGCACCATCGTGCTGCTCCTGGGCAAGGGCTACGACGACTGGCTGAAGGAGCTGCTCTGGGCGCGCGGCCAGGAGTGGCGCGACACGGCCGGCCGGTCGCGCGTGAGGCTCTGCGGCGATGTGCCGCTCTCCTGGTGGGAGCGCGAGATAGCCGGCGGCCGGGCGGCGCCCGTGAGGCTGCTGCGGGTCGGCGATCCGGGCGGCCGGCCGCTCGCGGCCTACGCGGCGATGCTGGCCGGATGGATCGCGGGGGAGGAGGCTCAGGCGGCCGTCCGGGCACGACAGGGGGCCCCTCGGCGGTGAGCCTGTGGTAGCATCCGCGCACGGTCCCATGATCAAGAGGATGACGTTGCGCCGCCGGGCGATCCTGGCCGCCTGTCTTTTCGGCCTCGTGCAGACGCCGCTGCACGCGCAGAGCCAGAGGACGCAGAAGCCGCCGTTGCACGCGGCCCACTGGCTCGCCATCACCGGCAAGCCGCTCGGCGCCACGGCCGGCGCCATGATGTTCGAGAAGGGCGGCAACGCCGTCGACGCCGCCTGCGCCATGCTGGGCGCCGTCACGACCATGTGGGACGTGCTCTCCTGGGGCGGCGAGACGCAGGCCCTCATCTACCATCCGACGCTCAAGAAGGTCATCGGGATCAACGCGCTGGGGATAGCACCCGCAGGCGCCACGGCCGAGTTCTACCGCTCGAAGGGACACCGCTACCCGCCCGAATACGGCGCGCTCGCGGCGATCACGCCGGGGACGCCGGGCGGCCTCATGGTGATGCTGGCCGAGTACGGCACGCTGTCACTCGGCGATGTCCTGGCGCCCGCCATCCAGATGGCCGACGGCTACCCGATCGAGGCGCAGACCGCGAACTCGATCGAGCGCAACAAGGACCGGATCAAGCAGTGGAAAGCGTCGCGCGACATCATGCTGCCGCACCGGGGGCAGCCGCGCGAGGCGCCGGAAGCCGGCGAAGTGTTCGTGCAGAAGGATCTCGCGGCGACGCTCCGCAAGCTGGTGGCGGCGGAGCGCCAGGCCCTCGATCAGGGGAAGGGCCGCAAGGAGGCCATCTACGCCGCCTACGAGCGCTTCTACAAGGGGGACATCGCCCGCGACCTGGTGCACGGCGTCGCGGAGGAGGGCGGCCTCATCACCCTGAAGGACCTCGCCGACTGGAAGGTCAAGATCGAAGAGCCGCTCAGCACGACCTACAAGGGGATCACCGTCTACAAGCTCCCGATCTGGCAGCAGGGCCCGGTGCTGCTCCAGGCGCTCAACATCCTGGAGAACGCCGACCTCAAGGCGATGGGCTACAACTCCCCGAAATACATCCACGCGCTCTACCAGGCGATGAACCTGGCCTTCGCCGACCGCGACTTCTATTACGGCGACCCCGACTTCCCGCCAGAGGAGCCGGTCCGTGGTCTGCTCTCGAAGGAGTACGCCAAGGCCCGGTACGCGCAGATCGACTGGGCCCGCAACGATCCCGGCGTCAAGCCGGGGGATCCGTATCCCTATCAGGGCGGGACGAACCCGTTCTCGGCGATCCTGGCGCGCTGGTCCGTCGTGCCGGCCGCGGACACGCTCCCGAAGAGCGGCGGCCAGGACCGGACGGCCCCCCGCTCGAGCGCCGCCGCGCAGGAGTTGTCACTCCAGATCGGCACGACCTCGATCCAGGCCGCCGATGAAGCCGGCTGGGTCGTCTCGATCACTCCGAGCGGCGGGTGGATCCCGGCCGTGATCGCGGGCAAGACCGGCATCGGCCTGAGCCAGCGGGCGCAGAGCTTCGTGACCCGGGCCGAGGACGGGCCCTACAACGTGATCGAGCCCGGGAAGCGCCCGCGCGTCACGCTCACCCCGACGCTGGCGCTCAAGGAAGGGCGCCCGTACCTGTCGTGCGCCGTTCAGGGAGGGGACAGCCAGGACCAGAACCTCCTGCAGTTCTTCCTGAACGTCGTCGAGTTCGGGATGACCCCACAGCAGGCCGTCGAGGCGGCGAACATCAACAGCGAGCAGATGCGCTCGTCGTTCGGGGCGCACGAGGC
>DASRJX010000159.1:0-7478 GCA_035649235.1 Candidatus Cryosericum sp. | reverse complement strand
ATTTGAACACACGTTCAAATTAGTGGAGGGACCTGGCGCCTGTCAAGCCCCCCGGGTTGCGATAGGATGGCCGGCGGCCGGCGCGGGACAGGACCGGCACCGCCCGGAGGGGAGCGACGATGGTTCGGCTGACCCGGATCTACACCAAAACCGGCGATAAGGGGACGACGGCGCTCGGCAGCGGCAAGCGGGTCCGCAAGGACCACCCGCGGATCGAAGCGTGCGGGGACGTCGACGAGCTGAATGCCGTGCTCGGGCTGGTGGTCGCCGGCGGACTCGACGGGGAGGCTTCGGACCTGCTGCGGTCAGTCCAGAACGACCTGTTCGACCTCGGCGCCGACCTGACGGTCCCGGCGGCCCGCGTCTCGGGGCGGGCGCCGCTGCGCGTGACGCCCGACTACATCGCGCCCCTCGAAGCGGCGATCGATCGACACAATGCTGCGCTCTCGCCGCTGCGCTCCTTCGTGCTCCCGGGAGGGACCACCGCCTCGGCCTGGCTGCATCTCGCCCGCACCGTCTGCCGGCGCGCCGAGCGGCGGCTGGTGGCGCTCTCGCGGCGCGAGGCCGTGAATCCGCACGCCATCATCTATTTGAACCGGCTCTCCGATCTGCTCTTCGTCCTCGCCCGTCGCGCCAACGACGGGGGGAAGAGCGAGCCGCTCTGGCAGCCGGGAGGGCGGCGGACCGGCGGCAGGGCCTGAATGGCAGTCAGGCACCCGAAAGGCACCGTCTACTTCTGGCAGCGCGGGCAGTAGAACGTGCTCCGCCCCGCCTGCACGATGCGGCGGATGCGGCCCTCGCAGCGCCCGCACCGCCGGCCGGCCTTGTCGTAGACCCGGAGCGCCACGGCGAAATAGCCGACGTCCCCCTCGGCGTTCAGGAAGTCGCGCAGGGTGGTGCCGCCCGCAAGGATCGCCTCGTTGAGGACCGCCCGGACCGACTCCGCCACTCGATCCCAGGCCTCGGGGCCGATGCGGCGCACCGGCCGGCGCGGGTTGATGCCGGCCCGGAACAGAGCCTCGCAGGCGTAGATGTTCCCGATGCCGGCGATGGCCCGCGTGTCCATCAGGAAATTCTTCACCGGCTTGCGCCGCCCGCGGGTGACCTGATGGAGCCACGTCCCCGTGAAGGCGGCTTCCAGGGGCTCGGGGCCGAGGCCGTCGAGCCTCGGGTGCCGCGCGAGGCGGGCGTCGGGGACGAGGTCGATGAAGCCAAACCGGCGGGTGTCGGCGAAGCGCAGCTCCCGCCCGTCGTCGAGGCTGAAGACGACGTGCTCGTGCGGACGGCGGTCCCGGCCCGAGTCGGACACCCAGAGCTGCCCCGTCATCCCGAGGTGGAGCAGGAGCGTGAACCCGGCGTCGGTCTCGAGCAGGAGGTACTTGCTCCGCCTCCGGATGCCGGTCACCGTCGCCCCGCGCAGGCGGCGAAGCGCCCGCTCGGCGACGGGGACACGCAGCCGGCGCTCCCGCACTTCCACGCCCACGACTCTCCGGCCGGTCAGGAGCGGGACGAGCCCGCGCCGGATGGTCTCGACTTCGGGCAGCTCAGGCACGTCCTCTCCCCTCCCCTCCCGGTCCGGATGACGGCATGGTACTCCCTTGGGAACCCTCGCAGGCCCTCCTGCGTTCTACCCCATGACACTGGGCGACAAAGGGGGATCGAGAATGAAACTCAAGGCAGCCGCACTCATGCTGGGCGCCGCACTCGTGGCGGCGATGCCCGTGCCGGCGATAGGCGCCGGGACGGAGGGCCGCTGGCTCCACGTCCGGGTGCTCGACCGGAGCGAGCGCGTGGAGAAGGTCCGGATCAACCTGCCCCTCGCGATGCTCGAGACGATGGCGAGCTCGATGCAGGCCGAGCACGTGAAGAACGGCCGCATGCAGTTGGGAGAGTCGGGAGTCACCCCCGACCAGCTCCGGGCCATGTGGCAGGCGCTCCGCTCCTCCGGCGACATGGAGTTCGTGACCATCGAGTCGGACGACGAGACGGTGCGCGTCGCCCGCTCCGGGAATTACATGCTGGCGAAGATCGAGGGCTCGCGCGACGGCGACGGGTCGCGCGACAAGGTCGACGTGAAGGTGCCGCTCAAGGTCGTCGACGCGCTCCTCGACGCCCCCGAAGGGGAGCTGAACTTCAAAGGCGCGCTCCAGATCCTGGCGGACTACGACGACGGCGACCTGGTCATGATCCACGACGGCACGAGCGACGTGCGGGTCTGGATCGACGGCCGGAGCGAATCGCAGAACTAGCCCGCGCCGCGCCGGCGGCGACGGCTCGCCCTCAGAGCCGCGCCCGCCGGTTCTAGGCGGGGCCCCCTCCTCCCTGCTGGCGCAGGAGGTTGAGGGCCGATCCTGCCCGGAACCAGGCGATCTGCTCCTGGTTGAGGGTGTGGCGCAGGTCGATCCGGTCGGCCCCCCCTCCCTCGTGGTGCAGGAGGGCGGTCACCGGCACCCCCGGCGAGAGATCCCGGAGGTTCGTGAGGGTCACCCGATCGGTCTCGCGCACTCTCTCGTAGTCGCCGGGGTCGCCGAAGGTCAGCGGCAGCACTCCCTGCTTCTTGAGATTGCTCTCGTGGATGCGCGCGAAGCTGCGCGCGATGATCGCGGCCGCGCCCAGATACCTTGGGGACATCGCCGCGTGTTCGCGGCTCGATCCCTCGCCGTAGTTGTCGTCCCCGATCACGACCCATTTCTTCCCGGCCGCCCGGTAGGCGCGCGCCACCTTCGGGGCGTCGGCGCCCTTCTCCCCGGTCATCTGGTTGAGCGTCTTGCCCCGATCCCCCGTGAACGCGTTGACGGCGCCGGTGAACATGTTGTCGCTGATACGGTCGAGGTGCCCGCGGAAGCGCAGCCAGAAGCCGGCGGGAGAGATGTGGTCCGTCGTCGTCTTCCCCTTCGTCTTCATGAGGATCGGCATCTCGACGAAATCCTGGTCGGCGTGCCGGTCGAACGGGTCGAGGATCTGCAGCCGCTCGCTCCTCGGATCGACCATCACCCGGACGCTCGCAGGGTCGGCGGGCGGCGGCTCGTACCCGGCGCGCGAGCGCACGAAGCCCTTCTCCGGTATCTCGGGAGCCTTCCCCGGAGGCGCCAGCCGGAACGCCCCGTCACGACCCTTCAGCTCGTCGGTCAGCGGGTTGAACGACAGACGGCCCGCGAGCCCGTACGCCATGACGATCTCGGGGCTGCCCATGAAGGCCAGCGTCTCGGGGTTGGCGTCGTTGCGCCCCGGGAAATTGCGGTTGAAGGAGGTGACGATGGTGTTGCGCTCCCCCTTCTTGATCTCGTCCCGCCGCCACTGCCCGATGCACGGCCCGCAGGCGTTCGCCAGCACGGTGGCGCCGACCGACTCGAGCGCCGTCATCTGGGAGTCGCGCCTAATCGTCTCGAAGATCTGCACGCTCCCCGGCGTCACGAGGAGCGGCGACGCCATGCGGGCGCCCTTGGCGGCCGCCTGCCGGGCGACGTCCGCCGCCCGCGAGATGTCTTCGTAGGACGAGTTCGTGCACGATCCGACCAGGGCTACGGAGATGGCGTCGGGGTAGTCGTTCTGGCGCGCCGCAGCGGCGATCTCCGACACCGGCCGCGCCAGATCGGGGGTGTGCGGGCCGACGAGGTGCGGCTCGAGCCGCGACAGGTCGATCTCGATCACCTTCTCGTAGAAGCGCTCCGGGTCCTGCTCGACCTCCTTGTCGGGGGCCAGGAGCGCCGCATGCCGCGAGGCGAGGTCCGCCAGCGGGGCCCGGTCGGTGGCGCGGAGGTAGACCTCCATGCGCTCGTCGTACGGGAAGATCGACGTCGTCGCCCCCAGCTCGGCCCCCATATTGGTGATGGTCGCCTTGCCGGTGCAGGAGATCTGGGAGGCGCCCGGCCCGAAGTATTCGACGACCCGGTTCGTCCCCCCCTTCACGCTCAGGATGCCGAGCACCTTCAGGATGACGTCCTTCGGCGCGGTCCAGCCCGAGAGGGCGCCCGTGAGGCGCACCCCGACGACGTTCGGATGGAGGATCTCCCACGGGAAGCCGGCCATCACGTCGACGGCGTCGGCCCCGCCGACGCCGATGGCGCCCATGCCGAGCCCGCCGGCGTTCGGTGTGTGCGAGTCGGTGCCGATCATGAGCCCGCCCGGGAAGGCGTAGTTCTCCAGCACCACCTGGTGGATGATTCCGGCCCCCGGCTTCCAGAAGCCGATGCCGTAGTGCGCGCAGGCGGTGCGCAGGAACTCGAAGACCTCCTCGTTCTCCTGCAGGGCCGTCTGCATGTCGGCCGCGGCGCCCTGGCGCGCCTGGATGAGGTGGTCGCAATGGACGGTCGTCGGCACCGCCACGCGCTCGCGGCCAGCCTGCATGAACTGCAGGATCGCCATCTGCGCCGTGGCGTCCTGCATGGCCACGCGATCGGGGAGCAGCATGAGATAGCCGCGGCCGGCCTCGAGATCCTGGTGCTCGGGATCGTTGAGATGACCCAGCAGGATCTTCTCGGTCAGGGTCAGCGGCCGGCCCAGGCGGCGGCGCACGACGGCCAGGCGCCGCTCCATCGCTTCATAGACCTCGCGGACCATGTCGGGGGTGCTGTCGATGGCGGGCATGGCTGTCTCCTTCCGGGAGTATAGCGGATCAGCGGGGTCGGACCCGGCACCGGCCTCGCGCCGGAAGCCGGCCGGACCGGCTCCCGGCCCGTGGTAGGCTACGCGCGATGTCGCGGATCCACCTCGTGCTCACCGACGACTGGGAGCTGCGCGGCAACGGCTCGGGGAGCATGCCCCGCATCCAGTTCGAGACCATGGAGCGGCTGGTCGAGGTCTACGAGCGGCACGGCCTCAAGGCGTCGTTCAGCGTCGAGGTGATGCAGCAGCTGAAGCATCTCGAGGCTGGGGCCGCCGAGCCGGCGCTGCTCGACCTCGCGCGCCGCTGGGAGGGCCACGTCCGGGAGGCCTTGAGGCGGGGGCACGACGTGCAGCTCCACGTCCACCCGCAGTGGCACGGGGCGGAGCGGCGGGACGGCCGCTGGCATCTGAGCGCCGCCTGGTCGATCCTGGATCACCCGAAGGACCGCGTCGCCGCGATGATCAGGACCTGCCGCGAGTACCTCGAGGCGGCGCTCCGGCCCGTCGATCCGGACTACCGCTGCGTCGCCTTCCGGAGCGGCTCCTGGTGCCTCGCTCCAGGCGAGGCGATCCTGGACCTCCTGATCGAGAACGGCATCGTCTTCGACACCAGCATCGTCCAGGGGATCCACTACGACCGGCTCGTGCGCCTCGACTACCGCCGCCTCGAGGAGCCGTTCCTCCCCTACTACCCCGATCGCCGGGACGCGCGCCGCGTGGCGGCCGATCGGGGCCCGCTGGTCTGCGTCCCCACCCACAGCTTCTTCTACCGGCCGGCGGCCAAGGTCCGCGATGCCCTGGCGCGCCGGATGGCGCGGGTGCCCGGGACGGGCCACCCCGTCGCGGGCGACGACGCCGCCTGGCGCTCGCCCGACTCGGTCCCGATCCCGGAGGCCGACACCGATTCGTACGACGACTGGAAGATGGGGGGAGGCGGGAACGGCGGCCCGAGAGGCGGCCTCCGCGCCCTGCTCCACTACTATCTCAAGTCGACGCACTACGTCTCGAACCTCGCCGGGCTCTCCTTCGTCCTGATGCGCGAGATGCTGCGCGACATCCGCGCCCGGGCGGCCGCATCGGGCTGGACCGAGGTGCCGGTCGTCCTGCAGAACCACACGAAGGATCTCGGGTGGCTCGATCCGATCGAACGGTTCGCGGCGCTGCTCGCGGCCTCGCCCGACATCGAGGTCATCACCCTGCGGGAGCTGGCCCGGCGGCTCCAGGCGGGGCGCTATCCCGTGCGGTTCGGCCGTGCTGCCTGAGCCGCCCCCGGCTCCCGGCATCTCCGAGCTCCTGAAACGCGCGCTGGCAGGGCGCCTGCGCGAGGTCGGGGAGGCGCTGAGCGCGACGGCGAGAGGAGACGGTCCCGCGCCGCGCGGCCCCGCATCTCCACCATCAGGCAGCCCGGCCAATCCAGCGGAGCGTCAGGCACCGGGGCGCGTGGCCGAGGAAGATCTCCGCCGGCTGATGGTCGCAGCACTCCCGCGCCTGCGCGACAGGTCGGTGCTGGACGACGACCGGGCGCTCGTCTTTTCGCTCCTGGCGTCTCTCGAAGCGCCGGCTCGCTCGGAGGATCTGCGGTTCCTCGACGCCTGGAACAACGCCTGCGAGATCCTGCTCGCGTGGCCGCCGGACCGGCTGGACCGCGACGACGCCCGCGGCGCGCTCCAGGCCTACGCGTCGCTCCTCGAGACGCACATCCGGCGACTGGAGGGACGCCTCTGACCGCGATCGCGCTGTGCGACACGGTCGAGTCGGCCCTGAGGTTCCACCGGGCGCTGGGGGCGCGGCCGGGGCTCCGCCTCGGCTTCCTCGTCTGCCGCCGGAGCTGGCTGTTCGAAGCGCGGGTCCTCGGCCCGCGGAGCCTGCTGGCCGCGCTGATGCTCGTCCTGCGGGGCCGCCTGCTCATCACGCGCAAGGCCATCGACGATCCGGGCGTCCTGGCGTGGCTCCGGCGCAGCAACCCGGACGTCGGGCTGCACGCCATGGGCGTCATCTACAGGAAGCCGGTCATCGACTGCTTCAGGCGCGGCATCCTGAACCCCCACATCGGGCTCCTGCCCGGGTACCGGGGCCGATCCGTCATGGAGTGGTCGCTCCTCGAGGGGCGCCCGACCGGCGCGACCGTCTTCTTCGTCGACGAGGGAATCGACACCGGCTCCCCCATCGTTCTCCGGCGGGAGGTCGAGGTCGCGCGGTTCGCCGACGTCAGGAGCGCCAAGGCGCATCTCTTCTCTCTGGACGCGGCGCTGCTCGGGGAGGCGCTCGATCTCCTCGATCGCCCCGGCTTCACTCCCGTTCCGAACGACGGGAGCGGCCGCCGCTACTACGTGATGTCGCGGCTGTTCTCCGGGGTCGTCGACTCGATCCTGTCCTCGAAGGCGGCGCCCGGCGCGGCAGCGGCCGCGACGGACCCTCAGATGGAAGGCCGCGGGCCCGGGCCGGTGGACGCTTCCGCGACCGAGGCGACGTGGCGCAGCACCCTCATGTGAATGGCGTGGATGATGATGTCGGCCCAGACCCGCCAGTAGGTCTCCGGGATCATGTTCGTCCGGTACCACGTACGTCCCACGAGCCTCGTCCGTCCTCCGGGTAGCGCCTGGAGCAGGAACTGTCCGTGCGTGGACTCGAGAAAGCCGTTCAGGTGCGGCGGCCTCGGGCCGCGCCAGAGCGTCCACTCGATCATGGGATCGGGCGAGGCGACGACGGAGAAGCTCAGCTCGCGCGGCGGGTCCCAGGATTCGATCGGTTCGATGAAGGAGCCCGTCGTGAAGATGCAGCGGCGGACGGCGCCCCGGCCCTCCCCCGCGATCGCAGCGCCCATCGGGGCGGCGATGCCGGCGCGGAACCACCACTCGGAGGGAGACGGCAGG
>DASRJX010000158.1:0-21452 GCA_035649235.1 Candidatus Cryosericum sp. | reverse complement strand
GATCTTGACCAACTTGTGCGCCGCCGGCAGCTGCGGCCCGTAGTTGTTCGACCAGCCGATGTCGAACCCGATGATCTCGAGGTCCAGGCCGGAGTTGTTGACGATGTCCCAGGAGACGGTCCGGTTCTGGTCCGACGGCTGGCCCTTCGTCGGGTACAGGTTCGGGTTCGTCGGCGTGATCTGGCACGCCAGGTTGGCGGCCACGGTGAAGTGCGTGTAGATCGTGTGGGTGCAGCCGTTGGTGGTCTCGATCTCCCACTGGATGGTGTAGTCCCCCGCGCCGACCGCCGCGGAGTTCCAGGACGGGAAGGAGAACGGGTACGCCAGGCTCTGCTGGTCGTAGATGTCGCCCGGCCCGGAGATCGACGGGATCCGGACCCGGGCCCGCGCGTAGTTGCCCGAGCCGGAGATCGTCATGCCGATCGGGATGATCCCGGCGCTCGTCGAGTTATCGGCCGGGCTCGTCGTGACGGTGGCGTTGAAGGCGCACGAGGCCTCGCCGGGATCCGACCGGGCGCTCTCGTTGCCGCACAGATCGGCGGCCGAGACGGTGTAGAAGAGGCTCCAGCCGTTGTTCAGGTCGGAGATCTCCTGCCCCGCCAGGTTGTCCGCGTAGGTGTTCGTAGACGTCGTGGCGAGCAGCGAATAGGCCCCCGCCGACACGCTCGTGGCCAGGGTGCCGAACGGCTGCTTGGTGCGGTAGACCTTGTAGAGGTCGATGTAGGCGGACGTGCCGTCCACCTTGGTTGTGACCGGCGCCCAGGTCAGCGCCACGAGGTTGTTCGAGGTGCGGTTGACCGACAGCCCGAGCGGCCTCGAGGGCGCGATCAAAGTCTCGGCCCGGCCCGGCTCCTGCGTGCTCGCGGTGCTGACGACGTCGCACGTATCCGTCGACACCAGCTTGTAATAGTAGTTGGTGCAGTTGGAGACGTTGGTGTCGGTGTAGGAGGTCACGCCGACGCCGAGCAGGCTCGTGCCGGCGATGAGATTGGTGGCGTCGTCCGGCGTGAACCCGGAGGTCGTGCTGCGGTACAGCTTGTAGCCCTTGGGGTCCCGCATGATGGTCGTGCCGCCGATCAGGTCGGGATCGCCGGTGACCGTGTTGCTGTTCGACTGCACCTCGTTCCAGGTCAGCTGGACCCGGCTGTCGAGAGGCGACACCGTGCCGTCGCCGGTCGCCTTGAGGTTCTGCGGCGTGCCAGGCGTCGAGGCCTCGGCCACGACGGCGCACGGCCAGGAGCTGCTCGGCGCCCAGCCGCTCTGGTTGCCGACGATGTCGCGAGCCTGGACCTGGAAGCAGTACGAGACGCCAGAGGTCAGTCCGGACACGAAACCGTGGCCGTCGTAGTCCACGATTCCGTATTCGTTGTGGGGGTAGGTCACCGCCGTCAGGGAGAACGTCGTCGGAGACCCGTTCGGCCAGTACTTGATCGTGTACGCCGCGACGCCGGAGGTGTTCGATGGCGTATCCCACTTCACCAGCATCCCCTTGCAGTGACCCGGCACCACGGCGACGTTGGTCGGCGTCGGCGGCGGCGTGATGTCAACGTCCTTCACGCCGGTCTTGCCGAGGTTCTCCGCGTTGACGTCGCTCTGCAGATCGAATTTGCGGTAGTGCGTCGTGGCGGTCGCGTCGGTCGCGTCCACGTAGGCGAGGTCCTCGTCGGGGGTCATACCGACGAGATTCACCGCGATGCGGCGGATCCTCGAGCGGGTGACGCTGTTGGCGTTCGATCCGCCGATGTCGTCGGCCGGGTTCGCCGGCGTGTCGGGGTTCAGGATCACGCCGGCGTCGGGCCAGTACTGGAAGCTCATGGTCCTGATGTTGTCGGCGACCGGCTCGTAGACGAAGTTGGACGCCGCGTTCGGAGCCCCGGGGAAGGAGCCGCTGATGTCCGCGAGAGTGACACGGTAGAGCGTGTAGGGCGGGTTGTTCTGCACCAGGGCGACGTTCGGGATGGAGATCGTCTTGTTCGACTTGGCGCGCGGCCGGTCCGGATCCAGGACCAGCGTCAGCGTGTCCGGCCCCACGGGTCCCGGCTTCGCCAGAACGTACGTGACGATCTCGTCGTTGCCCGTCGAGACGACGTTGTACACCACGCCCGCGAGCGCCGACTCGGGCGTCGCGTTGGCCGCCGGGTCTTCGAAGTCGAAGTCGCCGCGGATCGTGAGGGCCGTGTCCCAGGCGCCCTCCACCTGCTCATCCACACGGCTCGTGTCGCCGTCCGGGTTGGTGTTGAACCCCGCCAGGCGGATGTCGGAGATCATCCGATCGAAGGCGACGCGCGTCGACTGCTGCTGGTCGCTGAAGTTCTCCCCCGCCTTGTACGACTTCTGCGCGGCGGTGTAGAAGATGAACGCCACGGCCGCGACGATCGAGAAGATCGCAGCCGCGATCAGCATCTCGACCAGGGTGAAGCCGTTCTCGCTGCTCTTCGTGACCTTGCGATTCGTGACCACCGAAGCCTCCGATCCGCCGCGGCGGCTCGCCGCGGCCATGCCGCTCGCCTCAGAACCTCACGGTCGAGAGCCTGACGCTCTGCGGCCGTCCGAGCTCGTTCCAGGACAGGATCACCGACACCTTGATGCCGGTGGCGTTGCCGAAATTGGGCGTTCCGGGTCCCATGGCGTCGAGGGTGACCGAGGCCGCTCCGTTCTGGAGCTTGCGGATGATCTCCGCCTGCCATCCCTGGATCGGGCTGCCCGTCGTGGTGCTGAGGACCGTCCGGGTGGAGTCGGTCGACGCCGCGCCCAGGTTGGTCCACAGGGACGTGAACGACTCCTTGTCGAACTGCTCCATGAGGTCCTGCGCCAGGACCGTCGCTTCCGTGATCGTCTTGCCGGTCTTCACCTGCCGGCCGCCCAGGATGAACATCGAGGCGATCGACAGCATCACGCCGGCCAGCACGCCGATGGCGATCGTCACCTCGATGAGGTTGAAGCCCCGCTCCGATCGCCGCACTGCCTGCATTCCGATGGTCATGGCCCCTCTCTCCCCTCTACGGCGTGTAGTAGGCGAACGACGTCGTCACGGTGCCGGTCGGGGAGACGGCGACGGTGTACCGGTCGCCCCGAACGCCGTTGATGTTCATGCTGACGAGCACCGTCTGGCTCGAGGAGCCGGTGCCCCCGGTGATGGCAAAGGTGATCGAGGTGGCGCTCGCGGTCTCGATGTTGACCCCGCTCTCCACGCGGCGCGTCACCGACTCCCCCTTGGAATTCACGAACGTGTACTGGTTGGGGGCGGAGGGATGGCCGAGCGTGTTGAGGGTCATCGTCCGCGGGGCCCTTATCGTCACGGCCACGTAACGCAGCGCGCGCAGGTCGGTGGCCAGGATGTCGGCCGTCGAGCGCACCTTGTACGCCCGGTAGGCGTCCGCCATCGCAGGTCCCCCGAACAGGACGAAGATGCCAATCAGGGCTATCACCACGAGCAGTTCCGACAAGGAGTAGCCCGGGGGACATTCGCGAGCGCGTCGTTTCATCGGTGTCATCGTCGGCTCTCCTTGGCTCCGCCCCCTGTCGAGCAAGGGGGGTGCCACGGGCCGGGCGCGTCATCGGAAGGGGCGGAAGTGCTGGCAGGGCGCGTCTTGCGCCGCGTCCGACGCTTTTCGTGATCGATGACGGAACGGTGATCGGGGGTTCCGTCGTTACGAAAGGTAACGTCCCGGAGCCGGGCGGGACTCAGGCGACCAGATCGGCCGCCGCCGGGAGCCCGGGGCGCCGCGGCAGCAGGAGAGCGATCCGCGTGCTTCGCCCCGGGTCGCTCGTCACCTCGACCTCGCCGTCATGCACGATGGCGGTTTTCTGCACCAGGGCCAGACCGAGGCCGGTGCCCCGGGGGCGGGTGGTGAAGAAGGGGGTGAAGATGTGCGGCAGGTCGGAGGCGGGGATGCCCGTTCCGTTGTCCTCGACCTCGATCCGCACGCGGCCACGCTCCCCGGCTTCGACGCCAGCGCGCAGGATGATCCGGGGGCCGCCCGTCAGCAGCGGGCCCGGTGCCGCCGCGTCCTCCGCCGGCCCGCCGCCCTCGACGCCGCTCCCGGCTTCGAGAGCTTCCGCCGCGTTGCGGAGCAGGTTCTGGAGCGCCTGGCGCAGGAGCGTCTCGTCCGCGGCGATCGGCGGGAAGGAGCCCTCCAGGAGCAGCTCGATGCCCGCATGCCCCTTGTCGGCCCGGAAATCCGCCGCCAGGTCCCGCCCCATCGCCTGGAGATCGACCTCCTGAAGGTCGGGGGTCTGAGGCCGGGCGTAGCGCAGGAAGTCGCCGACCACCTTCTGGATCCCGCCGACCTCGCGCAGGATCGACTCGGCATGCTCCCTGGAGCCGCCGGCCGTGGCGGCGCGCGCCGCCAGGCGCGCGTAGCCCTGGATGGCTGCGAGCGAGTTGCGGAACTCGTGGGCGATGCCGGCCGACAGCTCCCCCAGGGAGGCCAGGTTCTCCTTCAGGCGCACGCGCTCCCTCAGACTCCGGATCTCCGTCAGGTCGGTCAGCAGGCAGATCAGTCCGTCGACCGGGCCCGCCTCTCCCTCCGGCCCCTGGGCCCGGATCGGCGACAGCATCACCCCGAGGTGGGTCGTTCGCGAGCCCGCGCCGAGAAGAGGCACCACCTCCCTCGATCGGCCCTCTCCGGTCCCGAAGCTGGCTCGGATGAGATCGACGAGCCGATCGTTCCCCTGCAGGAGCGCGTCGAACCGCTTCCCGGCGGCCGCGCGGCGATCGAGCCCCAGGAGCCGCCCGGCGGCGGCGTTCAGGTTGGAAAGGCGGCCGCCGGCGTCGAACACCAGCGCGGCGCTGCTCATGCCGGCGATGAGGCGCGCCTCCGGCGCGGCCTCGGAGCTTCCCGCGCCCACGGCGCGGGACTTGAGGGCCTGCAGCTCCCCTTCCTGATCGCGCAGCTTGTCGAGCACGCCCTGAAAGGCGCCGACCAGGGCGTCGGCCTCGTCCCGGGCCTCCGGGCCGGAGGAGGGCAAAGGCACGGCGGCCTGGCCGGCCGCCCGCTGCAGGCGCCGGTACGGCTGCAGGAGCCAGCGGGCGAACAGGAGGACGAGAACCAGGATCACGACCAGGCCGCCCGCCTGGAGCGTGGCAATGGTCTTCAGATCGAAATCGACCGAGGCGAGGATCGGCACCTGCCTCTCGACGCGGATGAACGCGACGGCGGCAAGACGCCTGTCGCGCACGGGACGGTAGGCGGAGAGCGTGGCGTAGCGCGATCCCGGCAGGCGCTGCAGCGGCGCCAGGGCCGTCCAGCCAGACAGGAGGCGGCGCCTCTCGCGGCCGTCCCGCTCCAGGAGGAACGGGTCGGCCTGGCCGATGCGCCCGGGATCGGACGAGGTCAGGACCGTCCCGTCGGTCCTGAGGATGTCGATCCCGACCATGTCGTGCAGCCGCGCCAGCCGATCGAGGAACGTCGGCGGGATGTACGGCGCCTCGCCGGCCGCGGCCTGGAGCCCCCGCAGCATCTGATCACGCTCCAGCTCTACCCGCACCAGGTCGGCCTCGACCCCGAGGCGCTGTCCGGCCTCGTCCTGGATGGCGTTTCGCGCCACCACCAGGAGGTCGACATTAAAGAAGATGGCGACCGCCAGGAAGACCACGAGGAGGACCAGGAAGATCTTGACCTGGCCGGCGTAGCTGCGGAGGAGGGCGCCCCTCACGGGCCGCCCTCCAGGAGGCGCAGGTACCAGGCGATGGACGGCTCGCCGGCGAACAGGGCGAGGATCGCCGCTCCGCCGAGGAAGACACCGTACGGGAGCTTCGACTTCCAGCCGTAGCCGCCACGCGCCATCAGGTAGACGCCGAACAGGGCGCCGCTCACAGCACCGGCGAACAGGCAGAACAGGACCAGGCGCAGGCCCTCAAAGGCGCCGATCATCGCCAGGAGCTTGAAGTCCCCCTGGCCGATCCCGTCCTCGCGCTTCTCCCCGGGAACGCCGCGCACCGCCTGCCAGCCGCGGTAGGCGGCGTTGATTCCGTACGGCAGCGCGAAGCCGACGGCCGCCCCCTGCAGCGAGTCGACGAGCGCCTCGAGCGGGCCCAGAGGATGCAGCGGATCGTAGGCGCCGCGCACCGGGCTCGTGAGAAGCCCCAGGGCGATGCCGGGGAGCGTGATGGCGTTCGGCAGGATCATGTGGCGGGCGTCGATCATGATGAGCGCGATGAGCGCGGCACCCAGTGCCGCCTGGACCAGGAAGATCGGCGTCGGCCCCCGGGCCCACAGGAGGAGCAGGAACAGCAGCGCCGTGGCCCCCTCGACGAGGGGGTAGCGGATCGGGATCGGCCCGCGGCAGGTCCGGCAGCGCCCCTTGAGCCAGAGCCAGCTGAGGATCGGGATGTTGTCGTACCAGCGGATCGGATCCGAGCAGGCCGGACAGGAGGAGCGCGGCCGCACGATGGAGGCGCCGCGTGGGAGCCTGTGGATGCAGACGTTCAGGAACGAGCCGACCACGGCACCCAGCGCCGCGGCGACGATCGCCGCCAAAGTCTCCACCCGCTCCTCCTAGCGCCCCAAGACGCGGCTGCCGCCGTAGGCGACACGTCCGGTGCCCGGTTCGTAGTCGTACGGCCGCTCCTCGGGATCGAGCGGGAGGGATGTCAGAATCCCCGCCCGCACCAGCTCGTCGAGACGGCGAGGGGCCCGGCCCGCCCGCGATCGGAAGGCGGCGATCCCCGCGGCGAGGTCTTCCAGATCGATCCGGACCTTGAGGTCGCGCACGTGGTTCCAGGCCACGGCGCGCACGTAATCGCTGGTCGCCGTCTGGTGGATGGCGATCCATTCCCGCAGGGAGGCGCGGGGGTCCCCCGCCCGGTTGGCCATCTCCGCGTAGAAGCGCCGGACCTGGGGGTTGACGTCCTCGGCCCGCAGCGCCTTCTCGAAATAGGCGCCGGCCCGCGCGTAGTCCTTGAGATCCTGATAGCACAGGAAGCCGGCGTCGAAGGCCAGGATCCAGGCCGAGGGATTGCGCTCGATCCCCTTGTCCAGGAGCGCCAGCGCCAGGTCCGGTCGCCGCGCCTCGGCGCTCATGATGAGCGCTCCGGTCAGGTAGGCGTCCAGGTAGTGCGGATCGAGCTCGGTGATGATGTCCTTGTAGATGTGCTCCAGGTACTCGTACCGGTCCTCGATGCGGTAGTTGCTGTAGTACTGAATCGACCAGAGGTAGAGGGCGTCCGCGAGGATCCCGTCGAATCCGAGCGACACGACCTTGAGGTAGCGCCCGGACGGCAGGTAGAGGAGCGGGGACGCGCTGTCGCTCCGGCCGATCGCGGCATCCACCCGCCCCTGGAGGAGCGCCGCCAGCAGGACGAGGGCCCCGGCCGCCGCGGCGAGCGGCGCCCTGGACTTGTGCGCGGCCCGGGCGCGCGTCATTGCAGCTCCTTGCGCTGGAAGACGGCGCACGCCAGCAGCAGGACACCGCTCCCGTAGAAGGCCAGATAGAGCGCAGCCCACGCGACGCGCGCCCCCGGCACGGGCAGGCCGTGGACCACGTCCCCCTTGATGTCGAAGTTCCCCAGATGCGGCAGAAGGTAGTAGATGGCTCCGCAGAGCGCCCGCCCCGCCTGCGAGGTGAGGCGCGCCTTCAGGAGGTCGAAGCTCCAGAGAAGGTGGCCGATCACGTACAGCGCCAGGGTCAGAAGGCACGAGACGATCGGGTTGCTCAGGCACGAGAACAGGATCGCCAGCGCGGTGATCAGCAGGAACTGGAGGAACAACATCAGGACCACCAGGAGAACGGCGGGATCCGCGATGCCGCGGGCGACGAGGAGACCGAAGAACGACAGCCCCATGACGCAGGTGTTGACCAGGAGCGTCAGAACCAGCCCGCAATACTTGCCGAGGACGAACTCGGCCCGGTGCATCGGTTTGGCCAGCAGCACCAGGACCGTGCGCCGCTCGATCTCCCGGCTGACCAGTCCGATCCCCATGAGCACCGCCGTCAGCACGCCGAAAACCTCGATGGTCGCCAGGCCGAAGTCCTTGATGATCTTCTCCTCGCTCCCGACGGTCAGGAGCGACAGCACGTGGGCGCAGAGGATGAGGGCCACGGCGAACGCCAGGAGCAGGTAGAGGATCCGGTTCCGGATCGCCTCGCGGAAGGTGTTGAGCGCAATCGCCAGGATCCTACCCGGCATGACGGATCCCCCCTCCGTCCGCGGACTTGTCGATCGCAGGACCAGCCGCGCCCGCGTCCGCGCCGCGCACCTCCCGGAGCAGCAGGTCCTCGAGCGATCGGCGGGCCGGCGCCACCGACACGAGCAGGGCGCCCGCGCGCTCCAGGGACGTCAGGAGCTGGTGCAGGTCCCGCCGCGACTCGACCCGGACCAGCAGCCGGTCGTCGTGGCGCGAGACGACCCGGCCGCAGGGCAGCGCCTCGGCTCCCATCCCGCGCAGCGTCACCTCCCAGTACGGGGGGGTCTCGCCGCGCAACAGGTCCTCCACGGTGCCCACGGCCTTCAGGCTCCCGCGCACCAGCATGCCGACCCGATCGCAGATCATCTCGGTGTCCGAGAGGATGTGCGTCGAGAAGAAGATGGTGCGACCGGAGGCCTTCAGCTCGAGGATCAGATCGCGCACCTCGCGCCGCCCGATCGGGTCGAGCCCCGACATCGGCTCGTCGAGGATGACGAGCCGCGGGTCGTTGACGAGCGCCTGCGCCAGGCCGATCCGCTGCAGCATGCCCTTGGAGTAGTGGCGCAGCTGGCGATCGCCGCGGTTCCCCAGCCCCACGCGCTCCAGGAGGTCGGCGACCCGGCGGCGCCTCTCGGGGGAGCGGATACCGAAGAGGCGCGCGTGGAAATCGAGGAACTCGGATCCCGTCAGGTAGTCGTAGAAGTACGGGTTCTCCGGGAGGAAGCCGACCTGACGGCGCGCCTCGCGGCGCGAGGCGTCCAGGCCGAACAGCCGGATCGCTCCGGCGTCGGGGTGCAGGAGGCCCAGCGCCAGCTTGATGGTCGTCGTCTTGCCCGCGCCGTTGGGGCCGATGAAGCCGAAGATCTCGCCGTCCCGGACCACGAGCGACAGATCCCGCAGAATCCAGTATTTCCGCAGCGACAGGTGAGTCCGGTAGCTCTTCGAGACGCCCTCCAGCTCGAGGACCGCCTGGCTCATGGGTTCCCTCTCACGCGGCCTGCCGGGCCTGAAGAGGCGGCCCGCCCTGCCGCAGCAGCGTGTGGTAGAGGTCCTCCTGGGCCCGCACCATCTGGTCGATGTCGAAGTCCTTCAGGAGTAGGGAGGCTCTCTCCGTCAGGCGCCGCCCGAGGCCGGGTTCCTCGAGCAGGCGCAGGACGCGGGCCGCCAGCCCGTCGCAGTCGTGGGGCGGGGACACGAGGCCATTCTCGCCGTCGCGCAGGATCTCCGCCGTGCCGTCGACCGCGGTCGCGACCACGGGCCGCCCCGCCGCGATCGCCTCCGGGACGACGCGCGGCAGGCCCTCCCACAACGAGGTCAGGACCACCACGTCGAGCGCCGCCATCACCCGGGGGACGTCGCGCCGCCATCCGAGGAGGTGCAGCCGGCCCGCGAGGCCGCGGCGCCGCGCATGCTCCTCCACCGACAGGCGCAGCTCGCCGTCCCCGGCGATCAGGAAAGCGGCGTCGGGCCGCGCCGCGGCGACGCGCGCCGCCACCTCGACGAAATCGAGAGGCGCCTTCTGGGGCTTCAGGCAGGCCACCATGCCGACCAGCGGGGCGTGGGCCGGGATTCCGAGATCGGCCCGCAGCGCCAATCCCGCGTCGCGGTCCGCCGCCGCGGCGCGGAAGGCGTCGATCCGGATCCCGCTCCGGATGACGCTCGCCCGGCCCGGATGGATGAAGCCGAGACGCACGCCCTCGTCGAGGTTGTTGCGCGAGACGGCGACGACGTGGGTGGTGAGCGGCGCCACGCAGCGCTCCAGGCCGATGCCGAGCGCCCGCCCCGCCCAGGACTGCTCCGGGTGGAAGCCGAATCCGTGAACCGTGTGCACCACGATCGGCACGCCCGCGGCGGCTGCTGCCGCGCGCCCCAGGATGCCGGCCTTGGAGGAGTGGGTGTGCACGATCTGGGGCCGGGTCAGGAGGAAATGGCGCCGGAGCGCCAGGAGGGCCCGCAGGTCGCGAACGGGATCGATCGGGCGCACCAGATCGCGCAGGAAGGTCACCGGTCCGCCCGCCAGGCGCTCCGCCTCGGGGTCGAGGAGGCCGCCGGGCCCGCAGATCAGGCTCGGGCGGAAGGGCTCCCGCAGCGTGCGGACGGTGTGCAGTGTGTTCTCCTGCGCCCCGCCCAGATCCAGCCGGGTGATGACGTGGCAGACCCGGGTCACGCGCGCCCCCCTCCCGCCGCCCGCCACGGGGGCTGCAGTCCGTCCCGCAGCACCGCCTGCAGCCGCTCCGCGAGATCGGCCCCGGTGCGGATCGCTGCTTCCATCGAGGAGTACTCCCAGGCGCCGAACCGTCCCGCCGAGTGGATGCCGGCTGAGGCCAGGGTCTCGAGGACGCGGGGCAGGTTCCGGGCACGGTAGCGATCGTAGATGACGTACGCCGGGTCGAGGATCCCGACGCGGCTGTAGATCACCCTGTCGCTGGCCCTCAAGATACCGGCGCGCCGCAGTTCCTCCACGGTCGTGGCGACGGCTTCCTCCGGATCGAAGCTCTCGGCCCTGCCGATCGACCGCTCGGCCCAAACCGAGGAACAGCCGCGCGGCGCCATCGACGGCGAGAGGCTGCTCGGGAACCCGATCCGGTAGAACGAGTACTCCGGCTCGGGAAAGTAGATCCAGTGCGCCCGCGACAAATGGGGCCGGTCGATGCCGAGGCAGATGTTGAGGACGCGCACCGCGCGCAGGCGTCTCCCGGCCTCGCCGAGGCCCTCCGGGAGACCGGTCGCGATCGCGAGGAGCCGGTCGAGCGGCAGGGTCGAGACGAGGGCCTCGTAGGAGAGCGTCTCCCCGCCGCGCAGCCGCACCGTCCGCGTGGACGCGTCGATCGCGGCCACCTCCGCCCCGAGGCGCACCTCGCCGGCCCGCGACGCGAGAGCCTCCGGCAGGACGCGGATCCCTCCGCGCCGGGGGTACAGGAAGTTCGGGTTGTAGCCGAGGCCGCGCACCGTGGCGCCGAACGCCCCTCCCAGGACCTCCTCCAGGGTCGGCCTCGGGATCGACCAGGAGACCCAGCCACACTCGATCTCGTCCAGGTCGGTGCGCCAGAGCTTGGTGTTGTACGGCACCATGAAGTGGGCCGCGATGCCGCGCCCGAACGTCGATTCGGTCCAGGCCCGGAAGGACATCGTCTCGAGGTCCGGCTCCCCATGGCACTCGCGCCGCAGGACCGCCTCCACGAATCCCGACACGCACTCCGCGACGACCGGATCGGGCAGCCCGTGCAGGTTGGCCTGGAAGGGGTACGCGGTCTGCACGCCCTGGGAGTGGATGAGCGCCCGGCGCTCGTGCGAGACCAGGGCGCCGGGCAGGAGCCGTCCGACCAGGTCGCGGATCCCCGGGTCCCGCAGATGGAGGAGGTGCCCCGTGCAGTCGAAGGTGAAGCCGTCCTCCTCGGTCGTGCGGCACAGGCCGCCGACGTCGCTCTCGCGCTCCAGGACGACGCTCTCGATCCCCGTGAGGTGGGCCGCGGCCGACAGGCCCGTCAGGCCGCCTCCGAGGATGACCACCGGCGCGTGCGTGCCCATCACAGGCTCATGTCGATGCGCCGGAGGAGGACTCCGACCGCGATCGAGGAGAGGACGATGCCCCCCAGGATGGAGGCCGCCCAGCCGGCGCTCGACAGCATCATGCCGATGGCCAGAAGGCCGAGCCCGAAGGTGACGCCCCACGACATGAGGACCGTCTGTCGCGTGCTGAGCCGCCACTTGCGGAGCCTCAGCGCGAAGTGATCCGGACTCCCCAGCATGACGGGCAGCCCACGCCGGTGCCGCACGTACATCACGAAGAGCATGTCGAACACCGGCACTCCCAGGATGACCACCGGGGCGAGCGAGGCGACCACGTTCCGGCGCGTGTAGGAGCCGTTCATCGCCAGGGCGCCGAGCATGAGGCCGATGAACAGACTGCCCGCGTCCCCCATATAGATCCGCGCCGGCTCGAAGTTGGAGCGCAGGAACCCCGCGAGCGACCCGCACAGCGCCGCCAGCAGGACGGCGTCGGTGCCCCGCCCGTCGAAGATGGAGATGACGAACAGGATCGCGGCGGCGGCGGCCGCGACCCCCGCCGCCAGGCCGTCCATGACGTCGATGATGTTGAAGGCGTTGGTGATCGCCAGGAGCCACAGGAACGACAGGGCGATCGCCACCCCGACCGGCAGGAAGCCGAGCTTGATGAAGATGGAGGAGTTCATCAGCGTGAGGACGGCGACCACCTGCCCCGCCAGCTTGGCTCCCGGCGACAGGACCCCGAAGTCGTCGACGAGACCCAGGATGACGACGATGGCCCCCGCCAGGAGGAGGCCGAGGATGTCCGTCGAGTCGAAGCGCAGCGTCGCCGTCAGAGCCAGGAGGAACGACAGGTAGATGGCGATGCCCCCCAGGTAGGCGATCGGCTCCTTCTGGTTCTTGAGCCGTCCGTCGGGGCGATCGACGATCCCGAAGCGGATGGCCGCCTTGCGCATGAGCGGCGTGCAGTAGAGCGACAGTATGAGACCCAGCCCGAAGGCCAGCGCCGATCGCAGCAGGGCGCCGGTCATGCCGCCCTCCCCCGCGGCGCCGCCGGAGCCGTGGCGCGCGCCTCCGCTTGCGCCTCGAGGAGCTCGTGGTAGAGCGCCGCGGTGTCGCGCACCAGCCCGTCGATGCCGAAGGACGCCTCGACGCGCTCGCGTCCCGACCGCCCCAGCCGGGCCGCCAGATCGGGATCGCCGAGCGTTCTCAGGATGCCGTCCGCGAGCCGCAAGGCGTCGCCGGGAGGGACGAGGAGGCCGTCGCGGCCGTCGCGGACGATCTCCGGGATCCCCCCCACGCTGCTGGCGACGACCACACGCCCGGCCGCCATCGCCTCGAGCACCGTCAGCCCGAATCCCTCCCAGCGCGAGGGCTGCACGAACAGGTCGAAGGCACTCAGGAGATCGATCACGTCGCGCCGCTCGCCGGCGAACACCGTGCGCTCCGCGACGCCCTCCCGCGCCGCCAGGCGCTCGAGTCCCCTGCGGGCCGGGCCCTCGCCAACAAGGGCGAAGCGCGCCTCGGGGCACTGGCGTAGCACGAGAGACGCGGCGCGCAGAAAGACCGACAGCCCCTTCTTCGGCTCCTCCAGCCGTCCGAGCGTCCCGATCAGGCGGTCCGCGGGTCCTGCCCCGAGGCCCACGCGCAGTCTGGCGCGCGCCGCCTCGTCGTGGCGCAGCGCCGGAACGACGATGGCGTTGCGCAGCGTGACCACCTTCCCGGGTGGCAGCCCGTAGCACTCCACGACGTACCGCCTGACGGCGTCCGAGCAGGCCACGACGCGGTCGGACAGGCCGGCGGTGAGCCGCTCGAGGAAACGGTGATGCGGCCGGCCCCAGACGTGGGTGTCGTGGTGCGAGGTGATGACGATCGGCACGCCGGCCGCGCGGCCGGCGAGCCGCGCCGCCAGGTTCGCCGGGAAGAGATGCGAGTGCAGGATCGACACCGGCTCCGCGCGCAGGAACCGGAGCAGCCGCGCCAGGACCCGCACATCCCCGCGGCCGCGCCCTCCGAAGGTGACGCAGCGCACGCCACAGGCCTCGAGCTCGCGGGCGATCGGCCCGCTTCCCTTGAGGGCCGCGACCGTCACCTCGAAGCCGGCCTCGCGCAACCGGGGAGCCGTCGCGAGGATGAGCTGCTCGGCGCCCCCCACGCCAAAGCCGACGGTCAGCATCAGCACGCGCGGCTTCGCTGGCCTCATCGGCGGCGCTCCAGGATGTCGCGGTACAGCCGATCGACCCTCGCCGCGACCTTGTCCTGCGCGTGGCGCTCGAGCACCACCCTCCGGCCTGCCTCTCCCAGTCGGCGTCCCAGCGTCGGATCGCGCAGCACTTCGATCGCGGCGCGCGCGATCGCTTCCGGGTCCTGCGGCGGCACGAGGCGTCCGGTCGCGCCGTCCGTGACCGTCTCCGCAACACCGACGCAGCGCGTGGCCACGACCGGCAGCGACAGCGCCATCGCCTCGAGCAGGGCCTGCGGCAGCCCTTCCCAGAGGGAGGGCAGCACGAACAGGTCGAGACTCTTCAGGACCGACAGGATGTCCTTGCGGTGGCCGAGGAACCGCACCGCCTCTCCCAGCCCGAGACGCCGCGCTTCCTCTTCGAGCGCCCCGCGCAACGGCCCCTCCCCCGCGATCAGCAGGCAGGCCCCGGGCAGCGCGGCCCGGATGGGAGGCAGGGCGCGCAACAGATCGATCTGCCCCTTCTGCTCCGCCAGGCGGCCGGCCGTGCCCAGGACCGGGACGCGGGGAGGGAGGCCGAGCAGCCGTCGCGCCTCGTCGCGCGGAGGGGCCTTGAAGGCGATGGCCGGATCCACCCCGTTGCCGATCACCACCGTCTTGTGGCGCGGCAGGGCCTCCGCCTTCTCGAGGAAGTCGACGAGACCCTGCGAGACTGCGATCACGGCGTCGGCCGCCGCGTAGGAGGCACGCTCCAGGAGCAGAAAGGGCGTCCGCTTCCACGTGCGGCGGGTGCGGAACTCGTCGGCGTTCTGCTTGCTCGACACCAAAGCCGTTCCCAGAAGGCGTGCGGCCGCGGCGCCGTAGTAGTCGGCCAGGTCCATGTGCGTGTGGACGATGTCAAAGCACTCCTGTCGCACCAGCCGGCAGAGGCGCAGGAGCGCTCCCGGATCGGCTTTGGCCCGCAGTCCGATCGGCACAGGACGACCGTCCGTCGCCGCCTCGACCTCCCTCAGCAGGGCCGGCTCGCCGCGGAGCCACGCCACCCGGAAGCGGTAGGCCATCGGGTCGAGGCTGCGGATCAGCCGGATCATGGCCAGCTCGGTCCCGCCCGCCTCGAGGGTGGAGATGAGATGCAGGACCCTGATGCGCCGGTCTCCCTGGACGCCTCGCGCCGCGCCGATGCGTCCCCTGTCCGCTGCGACCGCAGGGCCCAGGAGCGGCGCCGCGGCGGCGCGCGCCACGGCGGCGGGAGGCATGCCGGCCGGCCGGGTCAAGCAGCACCTCCGGCGGCGCTCCTGAGCCGTGGCGCCCGCGAGGATCGTGCGACGGTCCCTGCCGCACGTGGCCGAGCGCACTCCGGCAGGGCGGCGCGCAGGGTCTCGTAGCGGATGTCCCAGGTGTTCCGGCGCGCGAAGGCCTGGCGCGCCGCGCGCGCTTCCTGGCCGCCGGCCGCGCGCGTCGACTCGAGCGCCGCCGCGAACGCCTCGCCGCCGTCGGCCAGCAGAAGCGGCGCCCCCATGGCCACGGTCTCCTCCATCGGCGTGGCCACGACCGGGAGGCCCGCGGCGCAATACTCGTAGATCTTGATCGCGTGGATGGCGTGCGTCAGCGGCGACAGGCGGAACGGCACGATACCGGCGTCGGCAGCCGCCAGATACCCCGGAAGCGAGAGGTAGGCGCGTGGGCCGAGGACCCGGACATTGGGACAGGCCGTCAGAGGGGAGAGATCGGCGCGCACCGGCCCGATCAGGACGAAGCTCCAGCGCGGCAGGCGCCGGGCCGCATCGGCCAGGAGATCCACGTCCAGCCAGGAATCGAGGGCCCCGGCGTAGACGGCCCGCGGCCGCTGGACCCCCCCGAGATCCGCCGGCTCCTCCTTCGGGCGGCGCGCGAAGGGCTCCGGATCGCAGGCGTTCGGAAGGTAGAGGACCGCGCGGCTTCCCATCTCACGCGCCCGCCTCTCCAGGCTCCGCGCGGTCGCCAGCACCAGGTCGACGCGCCGGCAGACCTCCCGCTCGATGCGGGCGAAGCTCCGCGGCGTGTCGGGGAAGGCGGCCGTGTCGTCGCACATGCGGTAGACGGAGGCCGCGTGCGGGATCCCGTCCAGGAGGGCGAGGAGCGGCGCCCCCGGCTCCATCCACAGCAGGTCGGGCCGGGCGAATCCGGCCCGCGCCAGCAGCCGGTCGAAACGGGGCCAGGTGGCCCGCAAGGTGAGGCGGGCGACCGCGCGGCTATCGAGAAGGGGCCGGCGGCGCCACGGGAGGAGCGTCATCGGCGCGTAGGTGAACATGCGGCCTTCGTGGAGGCGCGCCCCTCCCCGGCGCCAGAGGTCCAGGCGCGCGCGCGTCTCGTCGTTCGTCTTGAAGAAGTTGACGGGGGAGACCGGACCGGCGCACCAGGCGACCTGCGCGCCATCGTCCAGGAACCGTGCGGCGACGTGGTGGCCGCCGACGCGGAGCGGACCGCCCGGGGCGAAGTGCTCCCACATCAGGACTTTCATCTCTCCCCCCGGACCGCACGGTCGAGCTGGAAGGTGGCCCGCATCGCCGCCTCGATCTCGGCGAGGGAGATCACCTCCGACGGCTCCCCCCGCAGCCTCCGCTCCACGGCCTCCCACTGCGCGGTGATCCCCTTGTCCTGCTGCGGCAGCGCCAGCGAGCCGCCCGGGCCGCCGTGCACCGACAGGCTCCGGAAGTCGTCCAGCGCCAGGGCGGCGCCTCCCTTGAAGATCTCCAGCCTCTCCTTCGGGAGGCCGGGGTCGCCGAGACCGGTGTAGACGAGCACGGCGCGCGACCCGCCGCGGAACAGGAAGGTCGCGGCGAACGAGTCGCTCTGCACGACCCCGCTTCCGTCGGACGGCAGGGCGCGCGCCTCGATCCCCTCGACCGCCTCTTCGATGAGGAACAGGAGCAGGTCGACGAAGTGGCAGCACTCCCCCAGGATCCGGCCGCCCCCCTGCTCCGGATCCTGGACCCAGTGCGTGGCCGGCAGCGCCCCGGCGTTCACCCGGTAGAGAGAGACGGAGGGCCCGCGCACCTGGCGCAGGACCTCGCGCGCGCGCCGCGCCAGGGCGCTGTAGCGGCGGTTGAAGCCGACGGCCAGGAGGCGTCGCGCCGTCCTCGCCTCCTGCAGCAGTCCCGGAAGATCCTGCTCGTCGAGGCAGAGCGGTTTCTCCGCCAGGACATGGCGCCCGGAGCGCAGCGACCTCAGGATCTGCGAGGCGTGCTGGTGATGACGCGTGCCGACGAGCACGAGGTGGACGGCCGGATCCTCGAGCGCCTGCTGGAGATCCGTCGCCGCCAGCGGAATCGCGAAGCGGCGCGCGGTCTCGCGGGCGCTCTTCGGCGTCCCCGCGACCACGGCCCGGATGGCGAAGGCTCGCGAGCCCCGCAGGGCGGGCAGGTGCGCCGCCTTGACGAAGGCGCCAGCGCCGCACAGGGCCACCCCGATCGACGCGGCCTCGGCAGGGACCGGGTCGACGGCGTCTTCGACCGAAGCACCACGGAGCCCAGGAGGCGTCCCGGCGCCGGCGGCGCGGGTCTCATCCGCCGGCGTCTCGCCATAGCTCAGGAGGACTCCGAGCGGCCGGGGCTCGGTCCCCTCTCCGATCAGCTCGTACGCGTGGGCCGCCTCCTGGAGCGGCAGCACGCGATCGATGATCGGCCGCAGCTGCACGCTCCCGGCAGCCAGGAGCCCGAGGAAGGCGGCCATGTTCCGGTTCTCGGTCCAGCGGACGTAGGGGAGGGGGTAGTCGAGGCCCTTCTCCTCGTAGGCCGGGTCGTAGCGACCCGGCCCGTAGGAGGTGCTCATGAGCAGGTCGAGCTCCTTCTCGTACATCAACGCGCGGTCGATATCGAGGCCAACCACGCCGACCAGGACGACCCGGCCCTTCTTGCGGGAGAGGCGCAGGGCGAGGTTCGTCACCTCGCTCCCTCTCGAGGCGGCGCAGACCAGAACCGTGTCCGCCAGCAGGCCGCCGGTGGCGCGTGGCACCTCGTCGCGCGGGTCGCGGGACGCGAGATCGTGCGCCTCGAAGCCGAGCGCTCTGGCCCGCGCGGCGCGCGCGCTGTCGGCGTCGAAGCCCAGCACCACGGCCCCCGCGGCGCGCAGGATCTGGGCGACGATCGTGCCGACGAGACCGAGGCCGAGCACCACGGCACACTCGCCGATCTCGATCCGGGCCCGGCGCACGCCCTGCAGCGCGATGGCCCCCAGTGTCGCGAAGGCCGCCTCCTCCAGAGGCACGCGGGCCGGCACCGGCACCACCAGGTTCCTCGGCACCGACAGGCTCTCGGCGTGGCAGGCGTAGCCGACGCCCGCGCAGGCGACCGAGGTGCCGGGCGGAAGATCGGCGATGCCCTTCCCGACCGCGACGACCCGGCCAGAGGCCGCATAGCCCGGCGCGGCCTCGGCCGGCGCGCGGCGGGCCCGAAGCCGCTCGAGGAGGCCGGCCGGCCCCTCCTGCTTGAGGATGCCCAGGGCGCGCCGCAGCCGGTCGGGGTCCGCCGCCTGCGCCAGGAGCGCCGGCGATTCGGTCGCCGCAAGGATGTCGCGCTCGGTTCCGGCGCTCAGGACGGAGAACGCCGTGCGCACCAGGACACGTCCCGGCTCGAGGGCGGGAGCGGGAACCTCCTCCACCACCGCCCTTCCGTCGCGCAGCAGCACCTGTCTCATGCCAGCCCCTCCGACGCGGCCGGCGTCCCGACCCGATCCCCGGGCGCCGGCTCGCGGGGCTCGGACAGCGACAGCACGAAGCGCGCCGTCACTGGAAGCCTCCCCTCCCAGTCGCAGACCAGCGTCCGGGAGGGCACGATCCGGCCGTAACCGGGTGAGAAGCGATCCGGCGCCAGCCGGAGGCGGGCGCCTTCGGGCAGGAGCGAGCCTTCGAGCGCGAACCGGACGCGCCCGGCGCGCCCGCGCAGGACCGGTGCCCCGTCCTGGAGCGACACGTCGGTGCCCGGCGCCAGGTGGAAGAACCACTCGAGGCGGTGACGCTCCATGCCCTCCAGCCGGTCCTCGATCACGAAGTGGCGGGCGACGCGATTCAGGAGCAGGACGCGGCGGTGCCGCACCGGATCCGGGAGCCGCATGTAGCCCTGGTGCTCCGCCTCGATCAGATCGAAGTTCCGGCGGAACAGCGCCCGCTTGATGGCCGGGCGGTCACAGCCTGTGAGCGCGAAGGGGGTTCCCGGCAGCGGATTGATCTCCTCGCCGTCGACCCGGACCGTGTTGTGGGCCGCGGTCGATCGGAAGGCGTTCCGGACCGCCAGGTCCGGGGTGTAGGCGCCGGTTCCCGGATCGACGATCAGATCCTCCCCGCCGGCCTGCATCTCGACCGACAGGGTGTCGTTGTGGGCGTGCGCTCCCTGGCCGCGCAGGCCGACCGTGCCCGCGTCCAGGATGGCGTAGAGATCGCCGTGGCGGAGCACCGCCACGCCCGCCTGCGGGAAGAGGGCTCCCGTCATGGAGACCTGCATGACGCGGCTCTCGTCGAGGACCCGCTGCAGCTGGCCGGGTCCGAGGAGCCACAGCGCCTCCTCGGTCCGATCCTCCGCCAGGGCCAGGAGCGCCGGATCGTTGAAGAGGCTGCCGGCCACCGCCAGGAGAGACCGGTGGTCACGCCGATCGGCGCCATGCTCTCCCAGGATCTGCAGCCGGCCGTCGTCGTTGTCCCCGACCTGTGGCGCCATCCCCGAAGGCTTCAGGTAGTGCGCCACGAAGCCCGCCATGAGCCGCGCCCGCTCGTGGAGCAGCGGCCGCCACAGACCGGAGCGCTCCATCACGATGAGCGCCGTGAGAGTCATCTCGGTCATCAGGCGGTGGCAGGCGATCGAGGCCTCGTAATCGGCCCCGTCCGCGTAGGTCTGGTCGTCGTTCTCCGCCTCGATCGCGGCCACGGCGAACGATCGCCAGTCGTCCGCCTCGGGGGCCCCCTGGAACAGCACTCCGAGGAACAGGAGGCCCAGGAGATCGGCGTAGACGTGGATGCTCGCCGGCCTCCCGCCGCCCCCTTCGAGGGTCCGGGCAATGAACCGGCCGTGCGCCAGAAGGGCCCGCAGGAGGAGCGAGCCGAGCTCGCGGTCGGCGGCCACCTGCTCGCCGAACAGCACAGCGGCCCAGATCCAGTTGACCGCGCGGATGGCGACATCCATCGTGCAGGTCCAGTTGACGCCGCGCCCCACCCCGTTCGCCTCGATCCAGTGGACGATCTGCGAGCGGAACTCCTCGAAAAAGGCCGGGTCGGACGTGAGCCGGAACGCCTGGCCGAGGAGCGGGAGATGCTGGCAGCGGGACAGCTCCCAGGGGATCTTGACCTCGCGGCCGCATCCGAACTCCGAAACCACCTGATCGCGCAGATCCTCGAAATGTGCCGAGGCGTCGTAGACGTGTCCGCTCTTGAAGTCGGCGTGCCAGGGGATCTCCGGCCCCAGATCGACCGGCCCCGACCCGAGCAGATCGAAGCGGTGATCGAGCGCCCGGCGGGCGGCCGCGAGCAGCGCCTCGCGGGCGGCGGGTCGGCCAGCGTAGTAGGCGCGGATCGCCGCCCGCGTCAGGTCCTCCGGCAGGAACGGAGCGCCCTGCCGCCCGATGGCGCGCAGCGCCTCGTCGAGCGTGCCGTACCGGCCTCCGAGCGCGCGCAGCAGCTCAGCCTCGTCCGGCAGCACCAGGAGCGTGCGGTCCCGGAGCCGCCGCACCGTCCGGCCAGCCCGCCGCCGCATCACGTGTACGGCGGCGAGCGGGTGGCGGAGGCTCATCCTCAACTCCATCGCAGAAGACCCCGATCGGCCAGCCGGCCGGCAATGCCGCGCACGTGCGCCTCCCACGAATGGCTGAGCAGCGCGCGGCGGCGCGCCGCCGCGCCCAGGCGGCGGCGGAGCTCGGAATCGTCGATGAGGCGGACCACGGCACGCGCCAGTGCCCCCTCGTCGCCGGGCGGTACCAGGAGCGCCGTCTCGGCGTCCTGCAGCACGTCGCCGATCTGCTCCAGCCGGCTGGCGACGATGCCCCGGCCCATCGCCATGTACTCGAACAGCTTCGTGGGGGACCCGAAGAAGCGGCTGCCGTCGCGGTTCTCGACGTGCGGTGCCGCCAGGATGTCCATGGCCGCGAGGTGCTCCGGGCCCTCCTGCTGCGGCACGGTCCCGGTGAACACGACGCGACCGCCCTGATCCGCCAGAATCGCCTCGCACTCCTTGCGGTCCTTCCCGTCGCCGACGAACAGGAAGCGGACCTCAGGGCGCTCCGCCAGGACGCGCCGCGCGGCCCGCGCCAGGACCGGGGCGCCGTGCCACACGCCGAAGGTGCCGATGAACCCGACCACGACCCGATCGTCGAGACCCAGCCGCCGGCGCAGGGGCGATCCGTCCAGGGCGGGATGGTAGCGCTCCGGATCGACCCCGTTCGGCTGCACCAGGACGCGCTCCTCCTCGACGCCGCGGGCCAGGAGCGACTCGCGCAGGACGTCCGAGACCACCACGACGAGGTCGGCGTGGCGCAGGTTGGCCGCCTCCGTCTTCTCGAACAGCGTCCTGAAGCGGAAGGGCTGGTCCCAGTGATCCGCAACCCAGACCTCCGAGCCGTTGAACTCCAGGACGAGCGGCACCCCGAGATGCCTCGAGCGCAGGACGCCGGAG
>DASRJX010000157.1:0-3520 GCA_035649235.1 Candidatus Cryosericum sp. | reverse complement strand
GGAAGTGGCAGGTCTCGACCGCCGGCGGCTTCTGGCCGCGCTGGAGCCGCCGGGGCGACCACCTCTATTACGCGCAAGGAATGACGCTGATGCAGGTCGACGTCACGACCGCGCCCGACCTGCGGCTTTCCGCGCCTCGACCGCTGTTCACGAGAAAGCCGCTGCGGTGGAGCCTCATCTTCGGCTGGCCTCCCGGCTTCGAGGTCTCCCCCCAGGACGACCGCTTCCTGGTTGCGCACGCGGTGGAGGAGAGGACGGACAAGAGCGGCATCATGATGGTGGAGAACTGGATGGGCGAGTTCGCCCGGCCCTGACGGCAGGGTGCTCCCTCCGCTATCCCCGGGTGGGGCTCACAGCCGCCTCGGGTTTGACACTGCTCTCGACCGTGTGCTAGTTTTCGCGTTCCGCTTCGACCTGATGGAGAGTGCGCGCGGGTCGTGTCCCGGCGCGGCCGCCGTGCGACGAGCCGCCGCCGGGTTTTTGATGTCGGCCCGGCCCTCCCCGCCGATCGCGAGGACCGACGCTTGAAGATGGTCGCCATTGCCGGCCGCTACGCCAGGGCGCTGGCCGATCTGGCCGGCCGCGAGCCGAAGCGCCTGGAGGCGCTCGCCTCCGAGCTGGACCTCGTGGCGCGGGTGGTTGGCTCCGACGCGCGCCTCGCCCGGTTCCTGGCCAGCCCCTCGGTGAAGCGCGATCAGAAGGACGCCGTCCTCGACACGCTCGCCTCTAAGGCGAAGCTCTCCGAGCTGGCGCGGCGTTTCGTCGGCGTGCTGGTGGACAACGGCCGCGTGGGGGACCTGGCAAACATCGCGGCGGCGTTCGCTGAGACCAAGGACGCGGCGCTCGGCATCCTGCCCGCCCAGACGACCGTGGCCGTGCGACTGACCGAGGTGGAGGAGGGGGCGCTGCGATCCGCCCTGGAGAAGATGACCGGCCGGACAGTCCGCCTGACGGTGACGGTGGACCCGGAGGTGTTGGGAGGGGCGCGCACCCGGATCGGGTCCCGCGTCTACGACGGAACGCTCAGGAGCCAGCTCGACACCCTGCGCCGGCGCCTGGTGGCGGCCCGCTAGGAGAGGCTTCCCGTCAGGGTGCTACGCCCCGGCGAGCGAGGAGAATCGATGGCATCGATCAAGGCCGACGAGATCGTCAGCGTCCTGAAGCAGCAGATCGAGGGGTTCAAGGCGGGCGTCGACGTCAGCGAGGTCGGCACGGTCGTCTCCGTGGGGGACGGCATCGCCCGCGTCAACGGCCTCGAGGCCTGCATGTCGGGAGAGCTCCTGGAGCTGCCGCACGGTGTTTTCGGCATGGCGCTCAACCTCGAGGAAGGATCGGTCGGCGTCGTGCTGCTGGGGGAGTTCCACACGATCAAGGAAGGGGACACCGTCAAGCGCACCGGCCGGATCATGGACGTGCCGGTCGGGGACGGGCTCGTCGGGCGCGTCGTCGATCCGCTCGGCCAGCCGCAGGACGGCAAGGGCCCGATCGCCACCGACCATACGAGCACCCTGGAGCGGATCGCCCCCGGCGTCGTCGACCGCCAGCCGGTCAAGGAGCCGATGCAGACCGGCCTCAAGGCGATCGACGCCATGATCCCGATCGGCCGCGGCCAGCGCGAGCTGATCATCGGGGATCGCCAGACCGGCAAGACCGCCGTCGCCGTCGACGCCATCATCAACCAGAAGGGGACCGGCGTCATCTGCGTCTACGTCGCCATCGGCCAGAAGCGGTCGACCATCGCCCAGGTCGTCAAGACGCTCGAGGAGCACGGGGCCATGGCCTACACCATCGTGGTGAGCGCCTCGGCCAGCGAGCCGGCGACCATGCAGTACATCGCCCCGTACGCCGGCTGCGCCATGGGGGAGCACTTCCGCGACACCAAGAAGCACGCGCTGGTCATCTACGACGACCTCAGCAAGCACGCGGCGGCCTACCGGGAGATCTCCCTCCTCCTGCGCCGGCCGCCGGGACGCGAGGCGTACCCCGGCGACGTCTTCTACCTGCACTCGCGCCTTCTGGAGCGGGCCGCCAAGCTGAGCGACGCGCTCGGCGGCGGGTCGCTGACCGCGCTCCCGGTCATCGAGACGCAGGCGGGGGACGTGTCGGCCTACATCCCGACGAACGTCATCTCGATCACCGACGGGCAGATCTACCTGGAGTCCGACCTGTTCTTCTCCGGCATCCGGCCGGCGGTCAACGTCGGGCTGTCGGTCAGCCGCGTCGGCGGCAACGCCCAGATCAAGGCCATGAAGCAGGTGGCCGGGACGCTGCGGCTGGACCTGGCGCAGTACCGGGCGATGGCCGCGTTCGCCCAGTTCGGGTCGGACCTCGACAAGGCGACCCAGGCGCAGCTGCACCGCGGCAAGCGCCTGACGGAGCTCCTGAAGCAGGGGCAGTACCAGCCGCTGCCGGTCGAGAAGCAGGTCATCGCCCTGAGCGCCGGAGTCAGCGGCCTGCTCGACGACCTGGAGGTGGAACAGGTGCGGCCGTTCGAGGAAGCGCTCTACAAGTATCTCGACGGGCCGGGCCGGGCCGTGGCGCGGGCCCTCGCGGAGAAGAAGGCCCTCGACGACGCGATGAAGGCCGAATTGCGCAAGCTGGTCGAAGGGGTGAAGGCCGACTTCAAGGCGCTGCACGCGGCCCCGCCCTCGTCCGGCGGGAAGCCGGCCGCGCCGGCCAAAGAAAGTGCGAAGCCTGCGGCCCCGCCCGCCGCGTGATCCAATCCTAGGCGATGGCCAACGTCCGCGATTTCCGCACCCGCATCCGGAGCGTCAAGAGCACGCAACAGATCACCCGCGCCATGTACCTGGTGGCGGCGGCCAAGATGCGTCGGGCGCAGGAACGCATCATCACCGCGCGTCCGTACGCAAAAAAGATGCTCGAGGTGCTGTCGTCCCTGGCGGCGCGCGCCGGCGCCGACAGGCACCCGCTCCTGGCGCGCCGGCCCGAGGAGAAGGTCATCGTCGTCGTGATCTCCTCCGACAAAGGTCTGTGCGGATCGTTCAACACCAACATCCTGAACCGCGCCCGCGCCTACCTCGGCGAGCTGCGGGACAAGCGGGTCCAGGTCGACGTCATTGGCAAGAAGGCGCGCGACTGGTTCAAGCGCCGCCCCTACACCGTGCGGCGCGTGGAGGCCGATCTGTTCCGCGACCTGACGCCGGCGCACGCCGAGTCGATCGCCTCGGACCTGGCCGCGCTGTTCACCGCGGCCGAGGTCGACGCCGTCTACCTCGTCTACAACGAGTTCAAGTCGGTCCTGCAGCAGCGCGTCGTGGTCGAGCCGCTCCTGCCGATCCCGCGATCCATCTTCGACGAGCAGGCCGCGGCGGCGCGCCGCGAGGAGTCCCCGCAGGGGCCCCCGCCGGAGGACTACATCTACGAGCCGGACGACGCGACGCTGTTCGCCTCGCTCCTGCCGAAGCACGTCACGACCCAGGTGTTCCGGGCGCTGCTCGAGTCGGCGGCCGCCGAGCAGGGCGCGCGCACGACGGCGATGGACAACGCCACCCGCAACGCC
>DASRJX010000156.1:0-9448 GCA_035649235.1 Candidatus Cryosericum sp. | reverse complement strand
ATAGTTGGCGACGATGGGCCCGTCGGCTCCTCCCGTTCGCCGTCCTCGCGGCCGTTTGCGGGCCGGTCCTGGCGGATGACGAGAACGGCGCCACCTACGCGCGGGTCCGGTACGTCGATGGGGCTCTGACCATCGAGCAGGTCTCGGAAGGCGAGGTGGTGGAGGGGCTCGTCAACAGCCCTGTCGTTGCTGGAGACCGCGCCGCCACGACCGGAGGTCGGGCTGAGATCGAGCTGGCGGACTCGTCGATCGTGTGGATGGACAGCGACACCCGGCTGGAGTTCAAGAGCCTCGCCGACGTCCAGAATCGCTACGAGCGGACCAATCTGCTGGCCCTGGCGCAGGGGAGCATCCGCGTGGAATCGCGCGATCCGGGGGATCCGGACGCCGTGTTCCAGATCGACACGGAAGCCGGCTCCATCTACCTCCTCTCGGCTGGCACGTTCCGCATCGATGCCGGCGGCGCGATCACGACCGTGTCGTCGCTCGGCGGCGTGGCCGAGTTTTCCGGAGACGGCGGATCGGTGCTGATCCGCAGCGGGCAACGCAGCAGCGTCCAGAGCGGACGCAACCCGAGCAACCCGCGCAGCTTCAACACGCAGCGGCTGGACGATTTCGATCGCTTCTGCGTCGACCGCGCGGACGCCTACCTGCACCAGGGGGACGACGGCACATACGACGAGAATCTCCCCGAGGAGATCCATCCCTACGCGACGGAGCTCTCCCTCTACGGGACGTGGCACACGATCCCGACCTATGGGATGGTCTGGCGTCCCCATTACGCCGGCGTCTGGAGCCCGTACCATCACGGTTACTGGTCCTGGTGCCGGCACAGCTGGGTGTGGGTGTCGCACGATCCGTGGGGCTGGGCCCCCTATCACTACGGCCGCTGGGACTATGCGGCCGACCTCGGCTGGTTCTGGATGCCGGGCGCGGTGTGGAGCGGCGGCTGGGTCAGCTTCGCAGTCGGACCGTCCTACATCGGCTGGAGTCCGTTGAATTACTGGAACGTCCCCGTGTTCCATGACGTCTGGGTCGTCAACCGGCCCACCGTGAGCGTCGGACGTCTGGATCCGCGCGGCTGGCAGTTCGTGCCCTCGGGGCGATTCGGTCAGCGCGGTTCCGACACTGTCATGGTCCGCGGCGATCGGCTGCCTCGCAACACGGATCTTGTCGTGACACAGAGGCTGCCGCAGTTCGATCCACGGGTGATGGCGAAGCAGCCGGAGCGAGCCGTGGGTCTCGTCGATGTCGCGCGCCGCACGCGCGTCGCGCCGCCGATCGCCCAGGATCCGGGGGGATCGCTGGCGAACTTCAGGGCCATCGAGCGCCGCGCCCCGCGCCGGCCGACGGGACCGCCGGCCATGACACGGCCTCGACCGCAAGCGGTTCCCGACGTGACGCCCTCCGGCGAACCGGGCCAAGGGACGATCTCCAGGCCGGGTCCGCGAATCACTCCGCCTGCCCGCGGAGGGACACCTTCGTCCAGGGCGCCCACCCAGGCGCCTCTCACGACGATACCGTCGCGTCCTGCACGGCATGGCGAACCCGGCCGGGGGGAGTTCCACCGGCCGCCGGAGACCCGCGCCGACGGACGCCCCAAGAAAGCGGATGCGACCGACGAGGATCGAGCGCCCTCGGCGCCGACCCCTCCCGCCGGAGCGCCCGACCGCCCGCGGGGCCGGACCATGGAACGGTTGTTCGAAGGATCGCGCACGAAGGACCCGGCTGGGCCCGCAGCACCACCCCCGGGGCGCCCGAATGCGCCCCGGCCAAATCCTCCGAGAGCCTCGGAGCCGCAGCGGCCCACGCCGTCCCCAAGGGCCACGACCTCGCCTCGCCGCGTGCCCTCGAAGAAGCAGCCCGCGCCCAGTCCGCCTCCACCCGACGACTCGGCCGAGTCCAAGCAGGAGTCGCGCTGACGCCTCGGGCCTGAGGCCCTCGGAGCACCATTCCTTGACGGCTTTGGTGCCCTGTGGTAGATAGGCGGGCCCATGGCGATCCTGCCGATCCTGCGCTATCCCCACGACGTGCTCCTGACAGAAACGACCGAAGTCTCGGCCGTCACGCCTGAAATCGAGCGACTGGTGCGCGACATGATCGAGACCATGCACGCCGCCCCCGGCGTCGGACTCGCCGCCAACCAGGTGGGCGTCGGCAAGCGGATCGCCGTGGTCGACCTGACCGTGGGAGAGGATCCCGCGAAACTTTTGATCCTGATCAACCCGCGGATCCTCGAAGTGTCGGGATCGTACGTCGAGGAGGAGGGGTGCCTGAGTCTGCCAGGCTTCTCGGAGCGCGTTCGGCGTCCTGATCGTTGCGTCATCGAGGCGATGGATCTCGACGGCACGATCCGCACACTCGAGGGCCGCGAGCTCCTGGCGCGCGCCTTCAACCACGAGATCGATCACCTGCACGGACAGTTGTTCATCGAACACCTCAGCGTCCTCAAGAGGCGTCTCATCAAGAAGAGAGTCCAGAAGAGGATGCGGGAGGGCGACTGGCAGCTCGTGCCGGCCTGATGCGCATCCTCTTCATGGGGACGCCCGAGTTCGCCGTCCCAAGCCTGCGCGCACTGGTTGAAGAGGGGCACGACCTCGTGGCGGTGGCCACAAGGCCCGATCGCCCGCGGCGCAGCAGCGCTTCGCGACCCGGGCCGTCGCCCGTGAAGGTCGAGGCCGGACGGCTGGGACTCCCGCTCCAGCAGCCCGATTCTGTTCGCTCGGCGGCTTTTCTCGATGTCGTGCGGGCGGCGGCGCCGGAGACGATCGTCGTGGTGGCGTTCGGGAAGATCCTCCCGCCCGGCCTCATCGACCTGCCACCGCGCTGGTGCATCAACCTCCATGCCTCTCTGCTCCCCGCCTACCGCGGCGCGGCGCCTATCGCCCGCGCCATCATCGCGGGGGAGACGCGCACCGGGCTCACCACGATGCGCATGGACCGCGGGCTCGACACGGGCGACATCCTGATGCGCCGGGAGTGCAATATCGGACGCGAGGAGACCGCGGGCGAACTGACCGCGCGCCTCGCCGTGCTCGGAGCCGGACTCCTGATCGAGACCCTGCAGGCCCACTCCAGCGCAGCGCTTCGCCCCTCTCCTCAGGACCATGCCCGCGCGAGCCTCGCGCCGCCTCTCGATCGAGAGGACGGATCGCTCGACTGGAGCGACACGGCGCGCGCTCTGACGAACCGGATCCGCGGATGCAATCCATGGCCGCTGGCCGCGGCGGGCTTGCGCGGCCAGCGCATCCAGATCCTCCGGGCCCGCGAGGCGATCGAAGAGGGGCTGCCGACGGGGCCGGGCGCAGCCGGTCCGGGGACGGTCCTGCCTCCCGGACAGGTGGCCCTGGCCTCGGGAGAGCGCCTGGTCGTGGCTTGTGGCGGAGGTACCCTGCTGTCCGTCCTCGAGATGCGCTTCCCGGGACGGCGGGCCGTGATGGCTCGGGACGCGCTGAATGGGCGCCTGGTCGGAGCCGGTGACCGCTTCACGCCGCCTCCCGTCTGAGGTCGGGGCGCGTGACGCCGCCCTCACCATCCTGGATCGGGTCGAAGCCGGCCGAGGGCACTCGAACACCCTGCTCGCGGACCTGCCAGTGGGCATGCCGGAGCGGGACCGCGCGTTGTGCACGGAGCTCGTCTATGGCGTCCTGCGGCACCGCGCGCTTCTCGACGAGTCGATCGCGGCGGTCTCGCGCCGCCCCCTCGAGAGCATCGACGGGCGGCTTCTGGGCGTCCTGCGACTTGCAGCCTACCAGATCCTCGTCCTGACCCGGGTGCCGTGGCCGGCGGCCGTCGATGAGGCGGTGCGGATGGCGAAGGCGCGCGGGCGGGCGGGGTCGGGCGCCTTCGCCAACGGCGTGCTTCGCGCCCTCTGCCGGGCGGTCGAGGCGAAGACAATCCCGCCCGCCCGCGCCCGGCCCGACCCGGGGAGCCGCGCCTCCGAGTTCCGCGACTGGCTGGCGCGCGAGGTCTCCTTCCCACGCCCGCTCGTGGATCGGTACCTCGACCGCCATGGCTGCGAGTCGGGCGAGGCGCTGCTGCGGGCCCTGAATCAACCGGCCTCGGTGGCGCTGCGTCCGACGCGGCGCGGTGGCAGCCCCGAGGCTCTGGCCCGCGGACTGGCTGCGGAGGGCGTCGAGACCGTGCCATCGCCCGTGCTCCCCGGAGCGCTGCGCGTCGTTCGCGGGGTCCCCCAGCGTACCGAGATGTTCGGCGGCGGCGCGTTCTACATCCAGGACGAGGCGGCGCAGATGGTCGCCCTGCTGCTCGAGCCGCTGAGCCCATCGCATCGCCTGGTCGATCTCTGCGCAGCGCCCGGCGGCAAGATCCTGCAGGCGGCCGACCATCTCGGGCCGGCGCCGGGGATGCTGCTGGCGGCCGATCGCAGCCCGCGCCGGCTGCGCCGCCTGCAAGAGAACGCCTCGCGGATGGGACTCTCGTGGATCCGGTGTGTCGCCATGGAGGCGGAACGGCCAGCGCTCCTGGGGCGCTTCGACCGCGTGCTGCTCGATGCCCCCTGCTCCGGGACGGGCGTGATCAGGCGGCACCCCGAGATCCGGTGGAGGCGCACGGAGAGCGACATCCGCCGGCACGCCGCGGCGCAGGATCGGGCGCTGCGGGCAGCCTGCGGACTGCTCGCCCGCGAAGGCCGGCTGGTCTACGCGGTCTGCAGTCTGGAGCCGGAAGAGGGCCCCGAGCGCATCGATGCGGTGCTTCGCGCGCGCGACGATCTGAGGCTGGTCGACGCGCGCCTCATCCTCCCCGGCTCTCTGCACCGGTTCGTCAACGGGTCCGGCGCTCTGGAGACGCTGCCGCATCGGGACGACGTCGACGGCTTCTTCGCCGCCGTCCTGTCGCTGTGCTAACATGCGCCGCCTCGCCGGCCGCGCCTCGAGGGCCGGACAACCGGCGCCCTGATGGACAGACTAGGACGGCCGCACCGCCGCTACCTCCTCACGGCGCTCAAGATCAGCATCCTGGGCGCTGCGCTGGCTGTCGTTGCCGCGGTGAGCGCGTACGTCACCGTGCGTCGGGCCGTTTCGGGACGGGATGTCCTGGTCCCGAACGTCACCCAGATGACCGCCACCGAGGCGGGGGCGGTGCTGCGCAAGCAGGGTCTCCTGCTCGAAACGGTGGCCGAGCGGAACGACCCGAGTACGGAGGCGGGGCGCGTGCTGGCGCAGGAGCCTCCCGCCGGAGCCAGCATCAAGATGGATCGCAAGGTGAAGGTCATCCTCAGCCTGGGGGACAAGGGTGGATCGATTCCCGATCTGCGTGGCAGCGCCGCACGGAGCGCGCAGATCTCCCTGCAGCAGCAGGGGCTGAAGGTCGCGGGGCAGGTGTACGCCTATTCGCCGAAGGACCCGGAGAACCTCGTGATCGCACAGGATCCTCTCGCCGGCGAGCTCGGCCACGCCGAGGGCAAGGTCGGACTGCTCGTCAGCCGTGGCCGGAGGCCGCTCGTCTACGTCATGCCCGATCTCACGGGGCGCCCGCAGGACGAGGTGGTACGCTTCCTGGCGCGAGCGGGGCTGCGGCCTGGTCCCGTGCGGCGCGAGCCCGGGGATTCCGGCGCTTCCGGCACGATCGTCGGCCAGAGGCCCGAGGCTGGCTATCCGGTGCGGGCCGGAGATCTGGTGACGCTCACGGTTGCCGGCGGACCCGGGGGTTCGGACGATGAGTGAGTCCGCGCGGACGCCGGGCCCGGCCGGTGAACGCGGCGGGCGCCGGGGCCGCGCTGCCATGCCCGAGGTTCCGGCTCTGGCACCCTCCATCCTTTCGGCGGATTTCGCCAGGCTCGACGCAGAGATTGCGGCGGTCACCGCCGGCGGTGCGCGCATGTTGCATCTCGACGTGATGGACGGACATTTCGTGCCCAACCTGACGATCGGACCCCCGGTCGTCGAGTCGATCCGCCACGCGACACAACTGCCGCTCGACGTGCATCTGATGATTTCGGACCCGGACCGATTCATCGAGCGCTTCGCCACCGCCGGTGCAGACCTGATCTCGGTGCATCAGGAGGCGGTCGCGCACCTGCATCGGACTGTCGCCCTCATCCATGAGTGCGGGGCAGCGGCCGGCGTAGCCCTCAATCCGGCGACCTCGATCGCGACGCTGGAGGACATCCTGCCCGATCTGGACTACGTTCTCGTCATGTCGGTGAATCCCGGCTTCGGCGGCCAGCGCTTCATTCCTGCCGCCGCCCGGAAGGTGGCGGCCCTGCGGCGGCGGATCGCCGATCTCGGCCTCACGACGCGCATCGAGATCGACGGTGGAGTCGGGCCCGACAACATCGCCGACCTGTTTCGGCAGGGGGCCGATTTGTTCGTCGCCGGGGCCGCCGTGTTCGATCGCCGGGACCCGCGGGGCCGCGTGGAGACGCTGCGGGCCTTGATCGAGGGCGGGTCCCGCCGGGGCTGAGGGCCGCCATGGCGCGCGAAGGGACCACGCAGGTGCGCGTGCGCTACTCCGAGGTCGATCGGATGGGTGTGGCGCACCACAGGAGCCATTTCGTGTGGTTCGAGATGGGCCGCACGGAGTTCCTGCGCGGCGGCGGTCTGCCGTACGCTGAGGTCGAGGCCCAGGGGATCTTCCTGCCGGTGATCGAAGCCCGCTGCATCTACCGAGCCCCCGCCCGATACGACGATCTCCTGATCGTGCGCACGACACTGGCCGAGATGGGGGCCGTCCGCGCCCATTTCTCCTACCGGATCGAGCGCGAGAGCGACGGCCGCCTCCTGGCCACCGGGAGCACGACGCACGCCGCCGTCGGAGCCGGCGGGCGACCGCAGCGCATGCCGGAAGCGCTGCGGCGTCTGTTCGACTGAGATGGGCCTGCGCGTATTGATGGCTCTGCTGATCGTCGGCCTGGCCCTCACGGCGGGGCCGGCGGCCCGTGTCGCCGCGGCGGCGGAGAAACCCAAAAAGGGGAGCAAGACGGCCTCCCTCCCCCCGGAGGAGGTCTACCGCATGGCGCTCGAGAAGATGGCCAAGAAGCGCTATCTCGCGGCGCGCACGCTGCTCCAGGAGACGATGCCGCGCATCCCGCCGGAGGACCGTGAACTGCTGCCGAAGGTGCAGCTCGCCATCGCGGACGCGTTCTACAAGGATGGCGGCATCGTGAACTACGGGGAGGCGCTCAACAGCTATCGCAACTTCCTGACGTACTTCCCGCAGCACGAGATGGCCGTCTACGCGCAATACATGATCGGCATGTCGATGTACGAGCAGGTCCTGGCTCCCGATCGGGACCAGACCATGACGCTCAAGGCGATCGACGAGCTGCGCAAGGTCGAGACCCTTCACCCCGACAGCCCGTACGTCAAGGAGGCCGCGACCGTGATCGACCGGTGTCACGACCGGCTGGCGGAGAAGGAAAGACTGGTGGGAAGGTTCTACCAGCGACGCCATTCGTGGCCCGCCGCCGTCGACCGCTATCGATTCGTCGCCGATCACTATCCCCGCTACAACAACATGAACCGTCTCCTGCTCGACCTGGGGACCTGCCTGCTGGCCCTCAACCGCAGGGACGAGGCCCAGCAGGTGATCGATCGGCTCGCCCGCGAGGACAGCACCGGCAAGCTGAGCCGGCAGGCGCAAAGCCGACTGAGCGAGTACGAGCGGCGACGGGAGAAGGAGGGGGAGAAGCTGTACGGTGACCTGAGCGAAAAGGAACGTAAGAAGGCGCCGGGATCGTGACGTCCCGGCAGGCCGCAACCGTACGGGAGAGACGGCCGCTGACCGTCATCATCCCGACCCACAACGAGGAGAGGACGCTCCCGGACTGCCTCGAATCGGTGCGGTTCGCCGACGAGACGCTCGTGGTCGATTCCTTCAGCAGCGACCGAACGCTGGAGATCGCGCGCTCCCACGGCGCGCGGATCGTGCAGCGCGAGTACGGCTACTCGGCGCAGCAGAAGAACTGGGCGATCCCGCAGGCCCGGCACGAGTGGGTGCTCCTCGTCGACGCGGACGAGCGTGTGACGCCGGGACTCCGGGACGAGATCCTGAGGCTCCTGGAGGACGGACCGACCGCCGACGGCTATTGGATCCGGCGCTCCAATTTTTTCCTCGGCAAGCGGATCCGTTTCTGCGGTTGGGGCACCGACCGCGTCATCCGGCTCTTCCGGCGTGACGTCGCGCGCTACCAGGACCGCCAAGTGCACGCCGAGATCGATCTCCCGGGGCCGCTCCCGTCCCTCGCCTCCCCGCTGGAGCACCACACGTTCCGCTCCTTCCGCCAGTACTGGCGGAAGCTTGAGCTCTACAGCGAGTGGGGAGCGCGACAGATGTACCTCGAAGGGCGCCGGGCCGGGGGCGTCCAGCTGCTGCTGCGGCCTATTGGGCGCTTCGTGCGCATGTACGTCCTGCGCTTCGGATTCCTGGAGGGGGCTCACGGAGTCGTCCTGTCGCTGCTGGGCGCGTTCACGGTCTATCTCAAGTATGCGCGCCTGTGGGAGATGCGGCTGCTGAACGAGGGTCCGGAGGCCGCGTCAGCGGCGAGCCAGGCGGGGCCGCTTCTGAGGGAACAGATCGGACGCATGGTGGACGAGGAGACGCGTCCCACAGCACCACGCTGATGCCGGGCGCGGTCCTCCATCTCAACACCGAGACCGGGTGGCGGGGCGGCGAGGCGCAGACCCTCTACCTGGCGGAGGGGCTCGAGAAGCGGGGCGTGCGCTGCCTCGTGGTCGTGCCGCCAGGCTGTCCCCTCGAGCGCCGCGCGTCGGCGCGGGGCCTCGCGGTCGCGTCCGTGCCGATGCACGGCGAGTGGGACCTGCGGGCGGCGCGGCGGGTCGCGGCTCTCGCCCGTCGCCACGGGGTCGGCCTGCTCCACTACCACACGGCGCACGCCGTGGGGATCGGGACCCTCGCGACGCTTTTTTCCGGCCGCCGTCCGGCCGTGGCGGCGCGCCGCCTGTCCTTCCGGGTCCGTGGCCTGCTCCTGGGCCGCCTGAAGTACTCCTGGCGCGTGGACCGTGTCATCGCGGTCTCGGAAGCGATCCGGCGCGGCCTGATTGCCCAGGGGATCGCCGCGGAGCGAGTCGTCACGATCCATTCCGGCATCGACCCCTGGCGCTTCTCGGGCGGCGACCGGAATCGCTTCAGGGAATCGCTCGCTGGAGTGGCCGGATCCTGGCCGCGTGACGCCTGGCTGATCGGAACGGCCGCGCACCTTGCGGCCCACAAGGGGATCGGACTGTTCCTGGAGGCGGCGGCGATCACCTCCCGCGAGTTGCCAGCGGCCAGGTTTGTGGTCGTCGGCCGGGGCGAGGAGGAGGGAGCCCTGCGGCATCAGGCCGCGCGGCTGGGGCTTCAGGATCGAATCCTGTTCGCCGGCTTCCGGGACGATATGCCGGACGTCATGGCCGGGCTCGACCTTTTCGTCCTCCCCTCGGCCTCGGGTGAAGGATCGCCGGCGGTCCTCAAGGAGGCCATGGCGGCG
>DASRJX010000155.1:0-2564 GCA_035649235.1 Candidatus Cryosericum sp. | reverse complement strand
TCCCCGCGCAGCGCGCCGTCGCTGAGTCGAAGCCGATCGGCGCCTAGCCGCCAGGCAGCGGACGAGCCGAATCGGCGGCGGGCCTTCCCACGAGATGGATGGCGCTCCACGCCGCCAGCCCGAGGAACGAGGCGCGGTGCGCCGGGTAGTCGCAGCCAGGCGCCGCCTCGTAGCTCATGAGGTCCATCGTCCCCCAGGCCCCACAGGTCAGCCGGGTCACGAGGTGGTGGGTGAACTCGTGCCCCTGCCCGCCCAGCACGAAGGCGGCGAGCAGGAAGGCGCCGACGTACGCGAGACCCGCCGGCACCTGCACCCCGGGGCAAGCACGCAATGCACTGCCCGCCTGACTCGCGCCTCAGCGCGGCCCGGCGCCGGCGCTCTTGAGGTAGCGCAGCACCTCGGAATCGGTCGACAGCACGAGCCAGGTCTCCTTGTCGAGGGTCTGGCCGAGCGTCTCGAGCGACTTGAGGAACTGGTAGAACTCCGCGTCGCGGCCGTAGGCGCGGGCGTAGATGGCGGTCGCCTGCGCGTCGGCCTTGCCCTTGATCTCCTGGGCCGCCCGGTAGCCCGTGGAGGTCGCGGCCAGCACGTCGCGCTCCTTCTGTCCGAGGATCTCCGCGGCGCGGCCCTGACCCTCGGATCGGCTGCGCTCGGCGATCCGCTTGCGCTCCGAGATCATCCTCTCGAACACCTTCTGCTGCACCGTCTCGACGTAGTTGATCCGCTTGACGCGGATGTCCACCAGCTCGATGCCGAACTGCGGCGTGATCGCCGCCGCCTTGTCCAGGATGATGCGCTCGATCTTCTCCCGGCCGGTGGTCACCGGAGCCATCGCCTCGGCGGAGCCGATCCCCTGCAGCTCCTCGGTGACCTCGAAGGGCCGGTTGCTGGTGCGGACCAGCTCGAGGAGATCGAACGAGGCGACCGCGTTGCGGGTCTGCCCGTCGACGATGTCGTCCAGACGGCTCTGACCTCCGAGCTCGTCCCCCACCGCCTGGAAGAACCGCAGCGGGTCGGCGATGCGCCAGCGGGCGTAGGTGTCGACCCAGATGTACTTCTTGTCCTTGGTCGGGATCTCATTCGGGTCGCCGTCGAACTCGAGCCAGCGCTTGTCGAAGCGGTGCACGGCCTGGATGAACGGCGTCTTCACGTGCAGCCCGGGCGTCGAGAGTACGCCGCCGACCGGCCGGCCGAACTGCGTGATGATGACCTGCTCCGTCTCCGAAACGGTGTAGAGGGAGGCGAACGACAGGATGAGGATCAGGACGACCCAGGCGGCGGACAGGGCGCTCTTCACGGCTTGGCCTCCTTCGCCTCACCGGGCAGGTTCAGCAGCGGCAGGATGCCTCTCGCCTTCTCGTCGAGGATGATCTTCCTCCCGACTTTGGGGAGGATCTGCGACAGGGTCTCGAGGTAAAGGCGCCGCCGCGTCACCGCGGGAGCCAGCCTGTATTCGGTCAAGAGAGCCTCGAAGCGGCGCGCGTCCCCTTCGGCGTTGTTGACGCGCTCCACGGCGTATCCTTCCGCGGCGCGGGCCACCTGTTCCGCCTGCCCCTTCGCCAGCGGCACCGTCCGGTTGTACTCGGCCCAGGCGTCGTTGATCGCCCGCTCCTTCTCCTGGATCGCCTGGTTCACCTCGTTGAAGGCCGGCTTCACCGGGTCGGGCGGGTTCACGTCCTGCAGGACGAGCTGCTGCACCTCGAGGCCGATGCCGTAGAGATCGCACAGCCGCTGCAGCTCGTCCTTGGCTTTCTGGGCGATCGCCTCCCGCCCGATGGTCAGGACCTCGTCGACGCTGTGGTCGCCGACCACCTGCCGCATCGCGGCCTGCGCCATGTCGCGGAAGGTGCTTGGGACGTCGCGCACGTGGAACAGGTACTGGCGCGGCTCCTTGATCCGGTACTGCACGATCCACTCCACTTCGGCGACGTTCAGATCGCCCGTCAGCATGATTGACTCGGCCCGCGTCTGCGGGGAGGGCGGCGCGAACTCCGACTGGCGGCCGGCCCTCACCGTGCGGAAGCCGAACTCCATTTTGAGCTGGCGCAGCACCGGGACCTTGGTGACCGTCTCGACGAACAGCGGGAACTTGAGGTGCGGACCCGGCTCGGAGGTGCGGACGTAGGCGCCGAAGCGCTGCACGACGCCGACCTCGTCCGGCTCCACCTGGTAATAGGTGGTCAGGACGGCCACCAGCCCCAGGACGAGGGCGCCGCCGGCGAGCAGAAGGCGCGGCAGGGACCGGGCCCAGCGATCGAACGGGAGGCTCGGGCGGCGGAACCGCCCGCCGGCGTCGTCGGTGTCCTGTGGCATGATGAGCCCCTGGCGCGAGCTTGCGCGCGCCGGAGTATACGCCATGCCTGCGCGGATGAGAGCCTCCCGGCGCGCCGGACGCGCGTCGTCCGGCGCGAGCTTCGTCGCCGCGGTCTCGGTGTTCGTGTTCCGAGGCGATCGGCTGCTCGCGCTCCGGCGGTCGGCCGGCAGCGACGCGTCTCCCGGAGCCTGGGACGCGGTGTCGGGCCGCGTCGAGGCGAACGAGCACCCGCACGACGCCGCCCGGCGCG
>DASRJX010000154.1:0-2596 GCA_035649235.1 Candidatus Cryosericum sp. | reverse complement strand
GACTGCATCCTCGAGGTCTGGGACCAGGAGCGCGCCCCCGGCGCCGCGCGGCCGGAGGTCCGCTTCCTGAACCGCTCGGTGGACCGCGCGATCGCCGCCTCGATCGATCGCTATACCCGGGCGCGGGACCGCACGCTCAAGGCGCTCGACCGGATCTCGGCGGCGTCTCTGGAGACGCGCCGCCTGGACGACCTCCTGCAGCGCCTGCTGGAGGTGATGGTCGAGACGACGGCCGCCGTCGACGTCGGCGCCATCCTGCTCCGAGAGGGCGACGATCTGGTCTTGCGGGCGGCGGTGGGCCTCGAAGGCGAGCGGCGCGGCGAGCCTCCCGTCCGCGTCGGGGAGGGGTTCCTGGGCCAGGTCGCCGCGGAAGGCCGTTCCCGGTCGGCGACGCGGGCGCATCTCCAGGCGGAGCCCGCCGGTCCCCCGCTGCCTCCGGACCTCTCCTGCGCCTATGCGGTGCCTCTCATGCACGAGGGGACCATGGTCGGGGTCGCCCTCATCGCCTCGAAGAGCGCGCCGGAGTTCTCCGAGCAGGACCGGCGGCTCTTCCAAGCCATGGTCGCGCGGGCCACGTCGGGCATCGTGCAGCATCTGCTGCAGGAGACCGCCGAGACGCGGGCGGCGGAGCTGGCGGCGGTGATCGAGAGCATCCCCGACGCGGTGCTGGTCGGCGACGCGGCGGGGTTCCGGCACGCGAACGCCGCGGCCCTGAAGCTGGTGGGGGCGCAGTCCGTGGAGGACCTGAACCGGCGGCTGAGCGGCCCCGGCCAGGACATCGAGGTCCGCCAGTCCGGCACCGGCGAGCTCATACCGGTCGAGCACATGCCCTTCACGCGCGCCCTCCGCGGAGAGACCGTGAACGAAGAGGTGACGCTGCGCACCCCGCGCATGGCGGGCGACCTCGTGGCCCGCGTCGCGTCCGCTCCCGTGAGGCTCGGGAACCGGATCGCCGGCGCCGTGATCGTCGCAACGGACGTGACCGATCAGAAACGCTCGGCGCAGGAGCGCCAGCGGATCTTCGAGCAGGCCCAGCAGGCCGTGGCCGATCGAGACCACATCCTGGCCGTCGTCTCCCATGAGCTCCGGAACCCGCTGAACACGGTCGGCATGGCCGCTGCGGTCCTGAAGGAAGTGGTTCCCGTGCCCGACATCGGGCGCAAGGGCATCGCCAGCATCCTGCGCGCGACCGCGCGCATGAATCGGATGATCCAGGACCTCCTGGACGTCAGCGTGATCCAGGGGGGCGCCCTCGCCATCGATCCGCGGCCACTCGACATCAGGCCCGTGCTGGAGGAGGCGGTGGAGTCCTCCGGGCCGGAGGCCGCCGAGCGGGGGTTGACGGTCACCGTCGAGGTCGAGGCGGCGCTTCCGAAAGTGCGCGCCGACCGGGACCGCCTGTTCCAGGCCATGGCCAACCTCGTGGGCAACGCCTTGAAGGCGACCACGCAGGGCGGGCTCGTCATCGGGGCACGCTCCCTGGACGAGCGCGAGGTCGTGTTCTGGGTGCGCGACACGGGCCCCGGCATCCCCGCGGACCAGCAGGCCCGCCTCTTCGAGCCGTACTGGCGGGGCCAAAGCACGTACAAAGGAGCCGGGCTGGGTCTCGCCATCACGCGTGGGATCGTGGGGGCTCACGGGGGCCGCGTCTGGCTCGAGAGCGCGCCCGGCTCCGGCACGACCTTCTACTTCACGATCCCGAAGGCCTGAAATTCTTCTGACGCCCCGTCAAGACTGACCTCCTACCCACCTGCGCGTCCGCCGAGGACGGCGGCGGCGATGCCGCCGATCACGAGGGCCATGCCGGCCAGCTGGAAGGCCGACGGCGTTTCGCCGAGCAGCACCATCGCCAGGGCCATCGTGGCCACCGGCTGCGCCAGGAGCAGGATGGACGTCAGGATGGAGGGCAGCCGGGGCAGCGAAAGCGAGATCAGCAGATAACCCGCTGACTGGGACGTGATGCCCAGGAGCGCCAGCCATGCCAGGCTGCGCGCCGGTGGAGCCGCGTCGAGCTCACCGCTGAGGAGGCCGATGACCGTCGCGGCCGCTGCCGTGCTGGCGGTGGCGATCGCGACCGGTCCCGCGGGCCGGCGCAGGTCCTGCCCGCCGCGGCGCATCAGGATGAGATAGCCGGCATAGAAGAAGGCCGTGAGGAGGCCGAGGACCGCGCCGCGCACGGGTGCCGCGCCGTACGCGCCGCCGCCGACCCCGGAGATCAGGACGATGCCCAGGAGCACGACCGGGACGGCCACCAGCGTGGACCGCGCGGGCCGCTCGCCGAACAGCGCCCAGGCCAGGAGCCCGACGACCAGGACCTGGAGGTTGCCGAGGACGGTGGCCAGGCCCGCTCCGACGGCCTCGATGGCGTGGTGCCAGAGGATCAGGTCGCCGGCGAAGAGGATCCCGGCCACCGCGGCCAGGCGGATGGTCGTTCCGGGAAGCGGTCCGTATCGGCGGTGCTCGAGGGCGGCCACGGCCGCCAGGATGGGCAGGCCGAACAGGCAGCGGAAGACCGTGGCCGTGGACGGCGACGCGCCCGAATATCGGTAGAAGATACCGGAGAAGGCGATGCACATCGCCCCGAGCAGGGCGGCCA
>DASRJX010000153.1:0-30387 GCA_035649235.1 Candidatus Cryosericum sp. | reverse complement strand
GGAGCAGGGCCTTGAGCCGATCCTCGAACTCGCCCCTGAACTTGGTGCCGGCCACCAGGGCTCCGAGATCGAGGGCGACGATCTCCCGGGTCTTCAGGCCCTCCGGGACATCGCCGTCGACGATGCGACGGGCGAGTCCTTCGACGATGGCAGTCTTGCCGACGCCGGGCTCGCCGATGAGGACTGGGTTGTTCTTGGTCCGCCGCGACAGCACCTGGATGACGCGGCGGATCTCCTCGTCCCGGCCGATGACCGGGTCGAGCTTCCCGCGGCGCGCCTGGTCGGTCAGGTTGCGGGCGTATTTCTCGAGGGTCTGGAAGGAGTCTTCGGGATTCTGGCTCGTGACGCGCTGGGCCCCGCGAATCGCCTTGAGCGCCTGGAGCAGCGCGGGCGGGTCCACGCCCGCCTCGCGGAGGAGATCGGAGGCGGGGCCGCGACCCTCCAGGATCGCCAGAGTGATGTGCTCGACCGACACGAAGTCGTCTCGAAACTGGTCGGCCTGGCGCTCGGCGGACTCCAGGACGAGGCGCAAGGGGTCCCCGATGTGCGGGGCGGCGCCACCCTGGACTCGAGGCCCGGATTCGAGACGCTCGACCACGCGGCGCCTCAGCCTTTCCACGTCCACACCGGCGCTGCTCAGAAGGGCCGGGACCAGCCCACCCTCCTGTTGGAGGAGGGCCGCAAGGAGATGGACCGGGGTGATCTCGGGGTTTCCGGATCGTGAGGCTGCGGCCTGGGCTTCCTGGAGGGCCTCCTGTGCCTTGACGGTCAAGCGATCGAGCTTCATGCGGCGTTAGTCCTCATCGACATGGCATTGATTCGTATGTAAGTATAAATATTGAGTCTATCACTGTCAAGTTATGTGGATGCTATAACTATATGTAAAAACTGCATTTGCAACGTTCTTTAGGATTCTTGTCTCGAGGACCTCTAGTCTGGAAGCCCGATCTGTCCATCCCGGTGCTCCTCCAGAAATCCCTGGATCAGTCCGAGACATCTTCTTGTATGCGTCAGGAAGACGTGGTGCCCTGTCCCGCGGACCGCGGCAACCCGGAACTGCGGATATCGGTCCGGCAGATCCCGAATCAAGGCGATCGGCGCGACCGAGTCCTGTTCGCCATGAATCAGAAGCGTCGGGATCGGAGGCACGCGCGGCAGGATGCTGTCCACCTGGTAATTGAGAAGACAGCTTTCGAGGGTCGAGGTGAGGGAGCGAAACGTGAACTTGTGGCTGTCGACGAGGACCGGCCACGGGAAGCGGAGCAGGTAGCGGAGCGTCAGCTCCAGGCCGCTGCGGCGCATCTGCGCCAGTGTCTCCTTGAGGGAGTGCTCGTTGAGGAGCCTCCTGTAATGGGGCGAGCCGCGCCAGAACAGGGCGTGCGCCATCGCGGCGTCCTGGTAGCGAGGCAGGCTCAGGATGGCAATGCAACGCACCTCGCCCGCGAACTTCGCCGCGTACTCGAGCGCGATGAGCCCGCCCAGCGAGTGCGCGACGATCGCCAGCGGCCGCCCCGACAGGCCCATCTCCTCGACGAGGCGCCGGACGCTGTCCCGGAACACGTCCATCTCGTAGGTGATGTGCGGCTTCGGAGACAGCCCGAAGCCGATGAGATCGGGGAGTATCAACCGGTACGGGCCGGCCAGGTGACGGACCCGCTTCAGCCAGTAGCGCCGCGACCCGGTGATGCCGTGCAGGAACAGCAGGGGAGGGGCGTCGCGCGGGCCGATCGCGACGTAGTGGAGCGCGTCGGAGGCTCTCATGTCGTGCGTCGCTTGCTCCCTCCCGGGGGCTCTTATATCATCGCGCCGTGAGCGAAAGTTCCCTGGGAGCGGCTCTGAGGCAGATCGATCCGGAGACGGCCGACGCCCTCGTCGCGGAGGCGCGCCGGCAGGACGAGACGCTCGTTCTGATCGCCAGCGAGAACTTCGCTTCGCGCGCCGTCCTGGAAGCGACCGGATCCGTCCTGACCAACAAGTACGCCGAGGGGTATCCTGGCCGGCGCTACTACGGCGGCTGTGAGCACGCCGATGCGGTCGAGCGGCTGGCGATCGCGCGGGCGCGGGCCCTGTTCGGCGCGGAACACGCCAACGTCCAGCCGCACTCCGGCGCGCAGGCCAACACGGCCGTCTACCTGGCGCTCCTGAAGCCCGGGGACACGCTGCTCGGCATGGACCTGGCGCACGGCGGGCACCTCACCCACGGCCACCCGCTCAACATCTCCGGCCGGTACTTCCACTGCATCGGTTACGGAGTGAGCCGCGAGACGGAGACCATCGATTACGACCAGGTGGCCCGCCTGGCGCGGGAGCACCGGCCCCGTCTGATCATCGGGGGCGCCAGCGCCTATTCCCGCATGGTCGACTACGCCCGCCTGCGCCAGATCGCCGACGAGGTGGGGGCGCTGCTGATGGCCGACGCAGCCCATGTCGCGGGCCTGATCGCAGCCGGAGTCCATCCCAATCCGCTGCCCCACGTCGACGTCATGACCACGACGACGCACAAGACGCTGCGCGGTCCACGGGGCGCCCTGATCCTCTGCCGCGAGCGGCTTGCCAAGGAGATCGACTCCGCCGTCTTCCCGGGCGTGCAGGGTGGCCCGCTGATGCACGCGATCGCTGCGAAGGCGGTCGCCTTCCGCGAGGCGGCGGGGGAGGACTTCCGCCGCGACCAGCGGCGCACTCTGGACAATGCCGCCCTGCTGGCGGCTGAGCTGGCGAAGGGCGGCCTGCGGATCGTCTCGGGAGGGACCGAGACGCACATGTTCCTGGTCGACCTGCGGCCGCGGCGTCTGACCGGTCGCGCCGTCGAGCAGCACCTCGAGCGGATCGGCATCGCCCTCAACAAGAACACGATTCCATTCGATCCCGAGAAGCCGATGATCTGCAGCGGCGTGCGCATCGGCACCCCGGCCGTCACCACCCGGGGCATGGGGGAGGAGGAGATGCGCGCCGTCGCGGCCCTCATCCTCGAGGCCCTGCACGGCCAGGAGGACGCCCGGACACTGGAGGGGATCGCCGGACGGGTGCGCGCCCTCTGCCGCTCCTTCCCGATCTACTCCTGGCTCACGGCCGGCGCCGCCACCCGCGCCGCCTCCGCGCCGACCGCGGTCTGAGGTCCCTTCTGCACCGAACCGGCCGCCGACCGAGGGGGTGAGATCCCGCCATGGCCGACCGTCCCGATCCCGAGACGTCGCTGTTCCTGGTCGACGGGACGAACAACCTCTACCGTGCCTTCCACGCCATCCGGGATCTCACCAACAGCAAGGGGCAGCCGACCAACGCGATCTATGGGTTCACCGGCATGCTCCGCAAGCTGCTCAAGGAATTCTCACCCCGTTATCTGGTGGTCGCGTTCGATCGGCCGGAGCCCACCTTCCGCCACCAGGCGTATCCCCAGTACAAGGCGAACCGGCCCGAGACGCCCGAGAGCCTCGTGGCGCAGATCCCCTACGTCAAGCGGGTGTGCGAGGTCCTCAGGGTCCCGATGCTCGAGAGCCCCGGCTTCGAGGCGGACGACCTGATAGGCACACTGGCCGAGCGCGCCCGGGAGGCGGGGCTTCAGTCCGTCATCATCGCCACCGACAAGGACCTCCTGCAGCTCGTGCGCGAGGGCGTGCGGGTCTACGACCCCGTGAAGGAGGCGCTGCTCGACAGCGACGCCGTGGAGCGCATCTTCGGCGTGCGGCCGGAGCAGGTGCCCGACGTGCTGGCCCTCTGGGGGGACGAGACCGACAACATCCCCGGGGTGCCCGGGATCGGGAACAAGGGAGCCAAGGACCTGATCCGGCGCTACGGCGACCTCGACGCGCTCCTGCGCAGCGCGGAGGAGGTTTCCAACCGGCGCTACCGCGAGGCCCTGCTGCAGCACGCCGGGGACGCCCGCCTGAGCCGGGATCTGGCGACCGTGCGGCGCGACGTGCCGATCGAATTCGAGCTCGAGGCGCTGCGAACGCGGCCGCCCGACGCGGAGGCCGCCCGCCTGCTGTTCTCCGAGCTGGAGTTCAACGCCTTCCTCCGCGATCTGCCGTCGCCCGTGGCGAACGTCGAAACGGAGCACGTGGTGATCCTGACCCTCGAGGACCTCGAGCGAGCGGTGGCGCGGCTGCGCTCCTCCGGGGCCGTCGCGCTGAACCTCGAGCGCGACCGGACCGACCCGATGCGCGCCCGGCCGGTCGGCGTCACGCTGGCGGGACCGGACTCGCCGCCCGCCTACATCCCGCTCGGCCATCGGTCTCTGGGGTCGCCGGCGCAGCTGCGGATCGAGGACGTCTTCGACCGCCTGGGACCTCTGCTGACCGACCCGCGGGTGCGCCGCGTCGGGCACAACGTCAAAAGCGATCTTCTCCTGCTCCGCCAGCTCGGGGCCGAGTTCGGCGCGTTCTCGTTCGACACCATGCTGGCCAGCTACCTTTCGAACCCGTCGCGACGCTCGCACGCGCTGGAGGTGGTCGCGCTGGAGGTCGGCGGGCTCGCCGTGCCGACCTACGCCTCGCTCCTCGGAGAAGGCGCGCGGGCCGCGTCGCTCGAGGACGCCGACCTCGGGCGGACGGCGGCTCTGGCCTGCGCCCGCGTGGCGGCGGTCTCGGCCATCGAAGGGCGCCTGAAGGCCTCGCTCGAGCAGGACGGCCTGCTGCCAATCCTCCTCGACCTCGAGCTGCCGCTGTCCTCCGTCCTGGCCGACGTGGAGCGAACCGGCGTGCGGATCGACGTGCCGTTCCTGGCGCGCCTGTCGCAGGAGTGGGAACGGGAGCTGGCGCGCCTCACGAGCGAGATCCACCGGCTGGCTGGGTGCGAGTTCAACATCAACTCACCCCGCCGCCTCGGCGAGATCCTGTTCGAGACCCTGAAGCTGGCCCCCGGGCGGAAAACGCGTAAGACCGGCACCTGGTCGACGGATGTCGAGGTGCTCGAGGAGCTCGCCGAGTCGCACGAGCTGCCGCGCCGTCTGCTCGAGTACCGGAGCCTGCAGAAGCTGAAGGGGACTTACGTGGACACGCTGCCCGCCCTCGTCCATCCCGAGACCGGGCGGGTGCACACCTCCTTCAACCAGGCGGTCGCCGCGACCGGTCGGCTGAGCAGCAGCGATCCGAATCTGCAGAACATCCCCATCCGGACCGAGCAGGGCCGGCAGATCCGCCGGGCGTTCGTCCCCGCCGAGGGCTACCGCCTGCTGTCCGCCGACTATTCCCAGATCGAGCTCCGCGTGCTGGCCCACCTCAGCGCCGACCCGGCGATGGTCGACGCGTTCCGCAAGGGCGAGGACATCCACCGGCGCACCGCGGCGGAGCTGTTCGGCGTGATGCCGGGACTGGTGACGGGCGACATGCGGCGGCGCGCCAAGGTGGTCAACTTCGGGATCGTCTACGGCATGGGACCCCAGCGGCTGGCCCGGGAGCAGGGGGTCTCCCTCAAGGAGGCGGACGCCTTCATCAAGGAATACTTCAAGCGCTTCCCCGGCGTGCGGGAGTACATCGATCGGACCATCGCAGCGGCCGAATCCGAGGGGGCCGTGCGGACGCTCCTCGGCCGCGTCCGTTACTTTCCTGAGATCCGCGCCGCCGATCGGAACGCCAAGCAGCAGGCCATCCGGGCGGCGGTCAACACGACGATCCAGGGCACCGCGGCCGACCTCATCAAGAAGGCCATGGTCGATCTGGGGCGGAGGCTGGCCGAGGCGGGCCTCGGGGGACGGATGATCCTCCAGGTGCACGACGAGCTGGTGCTGGAGGTGCCTCCGGGGGAGGAGGCGGAAACCGCCGACCTGGTGCGCTTGGTCATGGAGCGGGCTCACCCGCTCTCGGTGCCGCTGGTCGTCGACACGCGCACCGGCCCGAACTGGCTCGACATGGGCGGCCCGGACGGCCGCTCCAAGGATTGAGATCGCCCGGAGACGCCCGGCGCCGGCGCGCCGGATGCGGTTGACTCGCCATCCGGCCGACCTAAGATTGTATGCGGGTCGGTTGCTGGAAGTCGCCTAGCCGAGCGATTCGTCCCGGAGCGTCCCATGCCGAACGCGGCACGAATCCTGGTTGTCGACGACGATCCCGCCATCCGCGACGTGCTCGCCCAGTCCCTGGACGAGATCGGCTACCGGTGCGACACGGCCTCCGACGGGCTCGAAGCGCTGGAGAAGGCGCGGGCCGACTGCTTCGAGGTCCTGCTGAGCGATCTCGACATGCCCCTCATGGACGGCGTGCTCCTGCTCAAGGAGATCAAGGCGCTGCAGCCCGACACGGCCTTCATCATGCTCACGGGCGTCGTCGATCTGGAGACGGCGATCGGCGCCATGCGCATGGGAGCCAGCGACTACCTCACCAAGCCGTTCAACCTGGCGCAGGTGCGCATCACCGTCGAGCGGGCCCTCGAGAAGCGGCGGCTCATCCTGGAGAACCGCGAGTACCGGATGACCCTCGAAGCGAAGGTGGTGGAGCGGACCGCCGAGCTGACCCGCAAGACGCACCAGGTCGAGGACCTGTTCAGCCGCCTCGAGGAGTCGTATCGTACCACCCTGGAGGCGCTGGCGACGGCCCTGGATGCGCGAGACGCCGAGACGCTGGGGCACTCGGTGCGGGTCGGCGCGTACACGGTGGCGGTGGCGCGCCGGATGGGAGTGGCCGAGCCCGAAATCACCGACATCTACAGGGGCGCGTTGTTGCATGACGTCGGGAAGATCGGCATCCCGGACGCCATCCTGCTCAAGCCGGGAAAGCTGACGCCCGCCGAGTGGCGCGAGATGCGCAAGCACCCGGAGATCGGCGCGCGCATGCTCCATGGGATCAACTTCCTGGAACGGGCGATCGCCATCGTCCTCTCCCACCAGGAGCGCTACGACGGCATGGGCTACCCGAAACGGCTCAAGGGGGAGCAGATCCCGCTCGGGGCGCGCATCTTCGCGGTCGTCGACACGCTCGATGCCATGACGTCGGACCGGCCCTACCGCAAGGCCATGAGCTACCAGCAGGCGAGGGAGGAGATCACGCGCTGCCGGGGAACGCAGTTCGACCCGCGGGTGGTCGACGTGTTCCTGCAGATCCCGGAATCGGAGTGGACCGCCATCCATCAGCGCGTGCTGGAGGAGGTCTCGGCGCGCGGCGCTTCGCGCTCCTAGGACCCGCCCCCGCCGCGCAGAGGACCGCTCCCCGGCGCGAACCGGCGGGCCGGCGCGCCGAGTTCGGCGCCGCTCAGCAGGCGCCGACGCATCCCGTCCCCCAGGAGCTGCGCCGCAAGGACCGTCAGGAAGATCGCGGCCCCCGGCGCGACTGCGAGACGCGGTGCGTCGAGCAGGTTCTGCGTCCCGTCGCGCAGCATGCCTCCCCAGCTGGCCGAGGGAGGAGGCACGCCGAGCCCCAGGAAGGAGAGCCCCGCCTCCGCCATCACGACACCGCCCAGTCCCAGGGCCGCCTGGACGGTGACCGGACCGACGAGGTGCGGCATCAGGTGGCGGAAGACGACCCGGCTGCCGGTAGCTCCAGAGGACCGCGCCGCCTCGAGGAACGGCTGCCGCTTCAGCCGCAGCGTCTCGCCGCGAGACACCAGGGCAAATCCGACCCAGCCGATGAGGCTCAACGCCACGACCAGGTTCGACATTCGTGGTCCGAGAACCGCCACCAGAGAGATGGCGAGGAGGATTCCCGGGAACGCGAGTAGCAGCTCGGCTACGGCGCTGATGGCGGCGTCCGTCCTGCCGCCGGCATAGCCGGCGGCCGCCCCGAGCAGCGTTCCGGCCAGGACGCTGATCGCCACCACCACAAGCCCCAGCGGCAACGACATCCGCGCCCCCCAGATGAGCCGCGACAGGACGTCCCGGCCCAGGTCGTCCCTGCCCAGTGGGTGAGAGGCGGTCGGCCCCTCGAGGCGCAGGGCGAGGTCCTGCGCCGCGGGCGGCTGGGAGGCCAGCCAGGGAGCGAAGGCGGCCGACAGCAGCAGCAGGGCCAGGATCGACCCCCCGCAGGCGGCGCTCCCCGTGCCGGACCGCCGCATCAGGCCGCGACCCTCGGATCGAGCGCGCCCCGCACGGCATCGCACAGGAGCTGGGTTCCGATGTAGAGCGCGGCGAAGAGTAGAACGCAGCCCTGGACCAGCGGGTAGTCGCGATAGGAGATGGCGCGCACCAGCAGGCGGCCGAGACCGGGCCAGGCGAAGATCGTCTCCGTGAGGATGGCGCCGGTGAGCAGGGATCCGACCTGCAGCGCGACGGTGGTGACGACCGGGCCGCAGGCGTTGCGCAGGGCATGGCGCAGAGCGGCCGCAAGTCGCGACAGCCCGCGGGCCCGCGCCGAGCGCACGTAGAGGGAGCCCAGCTCCTCCGCGAGCGAAGTGCGCAGGAGACGCGCCAGGAGGGCTCCGGTCGAGAAGGCCAGGGTCGCGGCCGGGAGGATGATCGACGCCGGCCGGTCCGCTCCCGAGACCGGCAGCCAGTTCAGGCGGATCGAGAACAGGATGACGAGGAGCGGCCCGAGCCAGATGCTGGGGAGCGAGAGGGCCACGGCGGCGAGGACCGCAGTGGCCCGATCGGCGGCACCGGACGGACGCAGCGCGGCCATGACGCCCGCAGGGACGGCCAGCAGAAGCGCCATCGCCAGGGTGGCGGTGGCGAGCATTGCGGTCGCCGGCAGGCGCTCGAGGAGGAGCGACCCGACGGGATCCTGATAATGAATCGAGACGCCGAGGTCGCCCCTCAGGAGGGCGCCGAGGAAGGCGAGGAACTGGATTCCGAGCGGCCGATCGAGCCCCAGCCTCGCCTGCAGGGCCTGGATGTCGGCGGGCAGGGCTCCCGGCCCGAGCATGGCCTGGGCCGGATCGCCCGGGATCAGGTGGATCAGCAGGAAGACCACGCTGGCGGCGCCCAGAAGGAGCGGCGCCATCATCAGTCCCCGCCGCAGCAGGTAGCCTGTCACGTCTCGCCCTCCGGCGTCGGCGCCGGGGGACGGGCGGCCGCCTTGGGATCTGCAACCGGGAGAGGACGGGATCTCGGATCCGGCATGAGCGGCTGGATGATCCCCGCGCGGGAACGCTCTTGTCAACCGCCGAACGGCGCGGGATCCAGCCTTGACGATCGGATATGCGTCTGTTACATTTGCCGCGCTCGACCGTTCCTGGGGTCCCTCGCGATGCGAATCCTGCGACATATTCTCCTGGTGGCCGCTTGGCTGGCGATCCTCGCACCCGCGCCGGTGCGAGGGGAGGCGTCCGGGACGTCCCGCGCGACGGACGATGCCGCCGGGAGCGCGAAAAGCTCCGATCCGGTGCTCGCGGACATCCTGAAGGCCTGGGACCGGACGCAGCAGGAGACGACGACGCTCGTGGCCTCCTTCACGGAGCGGAAGGACCTCAAGCTGCTCGCCAAGCCGGTGCTGTCCAAGGGGGAGTTCTACTACCAGAGCCCGAACCGGGCCCGCTGGGAGTACTACGAGCCTGACAAGAAGGTGTTCGTGATCACCGAGGAACAGTACACCGCCTACTATCCGGCCCTGAAGCGCGCCGAGGAGGTGCCGATCAAGAAATTCGTCGGCAAGCGCCTCTTCCGCTTCCTGGGCGTGGGGCAGCGGATCGGCGATCTGGCCCGCTACTACGATTTCGAGCTCGCCCCGAAAAGCGACGTCCCGGGAACCCACCTGATCTTCCTGACCCCGCGGAAGAAGGCGGTGCGCGATCGGGTGGCCGAGATGAAGATCTGGGTGGACGAAACCACCTTCCTCCCCAGGCAGCTGCAGTACGTCGAGGCGGATGGAGACACGACGCTCCTGGCGTTCGAGAACGTGCGCGCCAACGTCGAGGTGAGCGAGGCGCGCTTCCGCATCGACCTGCCGGACGACGTGGCCGTGTCGCAGACCTTCAACGGCTTCTCGCTGGGACAGCAGAGCTTCTAGCCCGGCCGTCCTCCTGACTCCCCCCGGGCCATTCTCCCGAGGCCGGCCCGCGACCCTAAGGAAGAAGCCCCGCCACCGGGACGCGGAGTTGTGCTAGCCTACGCGCCTTCCGGAGCAGCAGAGTCGCGACGGTTGGCGCCGTGCGCCGAGAAGGGCACCTTCGGGCGACCGTGTCGCAGCGCAGGACCTGGGCGTGTCGCAGATCTTCCACAGGAGCACGAACACTCTCTCGCGGGTCACCATCTATGCGGCTGTGTTCCTCGCCGCAGGGCTGCTCTTCGTGGCGGCCGCTCTCGATCGCTCCCCCTACAACACCCGCCAGGACGTCGTGCTGAAGCAGCCTGTGCCCTTCAGCCACCGGCATCACGTGGCCGGCCTCGGTCTCGACTGCCGGTACTGCCACAGCAGCGTCGAGACCTCGGCGTTCGCGGGCATGCCGTCGACCACGACCTGCATGAATTGCCACAAGCAGATCTGGTCCGACAGCCCGATGCTCGAGCCGGTGCGCTCGAGCGCGCGCACGGGAACGCCGATCCGCTGGACCCGCGTGCACGATCTGCCCGACTTCGTCTACTTCAACCACAGCATCCACGTGGCGAAGGGGATCGGGTGCGTCTCCTGCCATGGCCGCGTGGACGAGATGCCGCTCATGCGGCAGGCTCAGCCGCTGCAGATGGAATGGTGCCTCGGGTGCCATCGGCATCCGGAAGAGCAGGTCCGCCCGCGTGACGCCGTCTTCAGCCAGACCTGGCAGGCGGGCGATCAGGCGTCTCTCGGTCCGATCCTGGTGCGCGAGCACCGGATCCGCGGGGCCCGGGATCTGACCAGCTGCTCGACCTGTCACCGATAGACGATGAGCGACGAACCTCGCGACGAATCGAGTTCCGCCCGCCCGCACGGCCGGCAGTTCTGGCGCAGCCTCGCGGAGCTCGAGGGCTCTCCCGGAGTCGAGGAGGGGCGGGGCGACGAGTTCCCTCCGCAGGCGTCGGAGTGGCCCGACGGGCTCGACCGGCGCCGGTTCCTGCAACTGGCCGGCGCCTCGCTGGCGCTCGCCGGGCTGCAGGGCTGCACCCGCCAGCCGGTCGAATCGATCGTGCCGTACGTGAGGCAACCGGAGGAGATCGTTCCGGGGAGGCCGCTCTTCTACGCCACCGTCATGACCCTCGGCGGCTATGGGCACGGCCTCCTGGTCGAGAGCCACGAAGGGCGGCCGACGAAGATCGAGGGCAACCCGTCCCATCCCGCCAGCCTCGGGTCCACCGACGCATACGCCCAGGCGGCCATCCTGGGGCTCTACGATCCGGATCGGTCGCAGCTCCTCACGGAACTGCGCGGCGTGCGCATCTGGAAGGATTTCGTCGCGGTCTTGCAGGCGCGCCTGAAGGCTCAGGAGGCGCTGGACGGGGAGGGGATTCGGATCCTGACGGAGACCGTCACGTCCCCCACGCTCGTCGACCAGATCCGCGCCGTCCTGGACCGCTTTCCGAAGGCCCGCTGGCACCAATGGGAGCCGGTGACGCGCGACGCTGTCCGGCTGGCGTCCCGCGCCGCCTTCGGCCGGATCCTGGAGACGCGCTACGACCTCCGGTCCGCCGACGTCATCGTCGCGCTCGATGCGGATTTCGTGACCGCGGGGCCGGGCGCCGTGCGTCGGGCCCGCGATTTCGCCGATCGCCGTCGCGTGCGCGGCGACGGAAGCGGCATGTGCCGCCTGTACGCCATCGAGAGTGCTCCCACCGCGGCCGGGACGCTGGCCGACCATCGCCTGGCCGTGCGCGCCGGAGCCGTGCCGATTGTGGCGGCGGCCCTGGCCAGGGAGCTCGGCGTGCCCGGCGCGACCGGCGCGGCACTGGCCCTCGAGGGGTCGCAGGCGCGCTTCGTCCGCGCCGTCGCGGCCGATCTCCTGGCCCGCCCCGGGCGCTGTGTGGTGATCCCCGGCGAGTACGCGCCCGCGGCGGTGCACGTGCTGGCGCACGCCATCAACCACCGCCTTGACGCGTCCGGTGCGACGGTCGTCCAGACCGAGCCGGTGGAACCGGAGCCCATCGACCAGGCAAGTTCTCTCCGCGAGCTGGTCGAGGCGCTGCGGGCGGGACGGGTCGACCTCCTGGCGATCGTCGGAGGGAACCCGGTCCACACGGCGCCGGCCGATCTCCGGTTCGCGGAGGCCATGCTCAGGGCGCCGTTCCGCTTTCATCTGGCGACGGAGGAGGACGAGACCTCCGATTACTGCCAGTGGCACGTCCCCGAGGCGCACTTCCTGGAGGCCTGGAGCGATGCGCGGGCCTTCGACGGCACGGCCTCCATCGCCCAGCCGCTGATCGAGCCGCTCTACGGCGGCCGCTCGGCGCACGAGGTGCTGGCGGTGTTCCTCGAGGAGACACCGCGCCCGGGGCTCGCTATCGTGCAGGAGTCCTGGCGGTCTAGGCTGCCGGCCGCCGGGTTCGAGGCCTCCTGGCGGCGCTCCCTGCACGACGGGGTCATCGAGGGGACGGCCCTGCCGGCCCTGACGCCGGCTCACCGGGCCGACAGCGTGCGCGAGGCGGTCGGATCGATCCGCCCTCCGGGTGAAGAGGCCATCGAGCTGGTCCTCCGTCCCGACCCCTCGGTCTTCGACGGGCGCTTCGCCAACAACGGGTGGCTGCAGGAGCTGCCGCGCCCGCTCTCCAAGCTGACTTGGGACAACGTGGCCTACGTCTCTCCGGCGATGGCGCGACGCCTGGGCGTCGCAAGCGGCGACGTGGTCGAGGTCCAGGCGTCGGGCGCCGCCGCGCGCCTGCCGGTGTGGGTCCTCCCGGGCCACCCGGACGGATCGGTCACGGCGCACCTCGGCTACGGCCGGCGGCGCATCGGCCGCGTGGGGACCGGCGTCGGCGTCGATCTCTACCCGCTGCGCGACGCCGTCTCCCCGTGGCTGGTCGAGGCGGCGGTGACGAGGACCGGCGAGCGGACCGATCTGGCTTCGACGCAGGAACACTTCCTGATGGAAGGGCGTCATCCGGTGCGTCGCGGGACGCTGGCCGAGCTGCGGGCCAACCCGGGGTTCGTCGCGGAGATGGAGGAGCGGCCCGCCCGGGAGGAGTCCTTTTATCCCCCGCATTCCTATCCGGGGCGGGCCTGGGGGCTGGCCGTCGATCTGTCGGTGTGCACGGGATGCAACGCCTGCGTGATCGCGTGCCAGGCCGAGAACAACATCCCCGTGGTCGGCAAGGACCAGGTGCGCCGCGGGCGCGAGATGCACTGGCTGCGGATCGACCGCTACTACGAGGGCCCGGAGGAGGACCCGGCGGTGCACAACATGCCGGTGATGTGCATGCACTGCGAGCAGGCCCCCTGCGAGGTCGTCTGCCCGGTCGGCGCCACGAACCACAGCAGCGAGGGCCTCAACGACATGGTCTACAACCGCTGCGTGGGCACGCGCTATTGCTCGAACAACTGCCCCTACAAGGTGCGGCGCTTCAACTTCCTGCAGTACAGCGACGAGCGGACTCCGGTGCTGAAGCTGGGGCGCAATCCGGACGTCACCGTGCGATCGCGGGGCGTGATGGAGAAGTGCACCTACTGCGTGCAGCGCATCAACGGGGCGCGCATCGAAGCCGAGAAGGAGGGCCGGCCCGTGCGCGACGGCGAAGTCACGACCGCCTGCCAGCAGGCGTGCCCGACGCAGGCGATCGTCTTCGGCGACATCAACGATCGGCAGTCGAGGGTGGCGCTCTGGCGGTCCGAGCCGACGCACTACGGCCTGCTGGAGGAGCTGAACACCCGCCCGCGGACCACCTACCTCGCCAAGCTGTCCAACCCGAGCGACGATCTGGAGCGCGGCTGAGCCATGACGGAACGGACCCTCCCCGGGCGGCCCCCGATCATCGGTCCCGGGTACACCTCCGGGACCGTGACCGACAAGATCAGCGAGGTCGTGCTCAAGAGGACGCCGCGCTGGTGGTACGTCGGATTCGGCCTCAGCCTCATCCTGGTCCTGCTCTTCTTCTACGCCGTGGCGTACCTGTTCACCAAGGGGGTCGGGATCTGGGGCGTGAACGTCCCCGTCGGCTGGGGATGGGACATCACCAACTTCGTCTGGTGGATCGGGATCGGCCACGCCGGCACGCTCATCTCCGCCATCCTGCTGCTCCTGCGTCAGCCGTGGCGCAACTCGATCAACCGGTTCGCCGAGGCGATGACCCTGTTCGCCGTCGCCTGCGCCTCCACCTATCCGATCCTCCACCTCGGCCGCCCCTGGGTCTTCTACTGGCTGATGCCGTATCCGAACTCCCTGGGCATCTGGCCCCAGTTCAGGAGCCCCCTCGTCTGGGACGTCTTCGCGGTCTCCACCTACGCCACGATCTCGCTGCTCTTCTGGTTCGTCGGGCTCATCCCGGACCTCGCGACGCTCCGCGATCGGGCCGCCGGCAAGACGGCCAAGGTCGTCTACGGGATCCTGGCGATGGGATGGCGGGGGTCGGCGCGTCACTGGCACAATTACGAGTCGGCCTACGTGATGCTCGCCGGGCTGGCCACATTCCTCGTCGTGTCCGTGCACAGCGTGGTCAGCTTCGACTTCGCGTCGGGCCTCCTGCCCGGCTGGCACACGACGGTGTTCCCGCCGTACTTCGTCGCCGGGGCCATCTACTCCGGGTTCGCCATGGTGCTGACGCTCGCGATCCCCCTCCGCGCGGCGTTCGGCCTGCAGGACTTCATCACGGCGCGCCACCTCCAGAACATGGCCAAGGTCATGCTGGCCACAGGGCTGATCGTGGGCTACGGCTACCTGATCGAGATCTTCCTGGCCTGGTACAGCAACGATCCGTACGAGAAGTACATGGTCGTCAACCGCGTCATGGGGCCGTACGCCTTCCAGTACTGGGCGCTCATCGCCTGCAACATCGTATCGCCCCAGTTCCTCTGGCTGCGGCGCGTCCGCAGCTCGACGGCGGCCCTCTTCGTGCTGTCGATCGTAGTCAACATCGGCATGTGGCTCGAGCGCTACGTGATCATCGTCACCAGCCTGCACCGGGACTTCCTCCCCTCCTCCTGGGGCACCTACTCCGGGACGATCTGGGACTACGCCACCTTCATCGGCACCATCGGCCTGTTCCTGGCGCTCATGTTCCTGTTCATCCGCTTCCTGCCGGCGATCTCCATCTTCGAGATGCGCACCATCCTCCCGGAGGCGCGGTCGGTCGAGGAGGGCGGCCCGTGAGGGGCGGGCCACGGCTGTGGGGGCTGATGGCCGAGTTCCGCACGCCCCAGGAGCTGGTGGATGCGGCGGCGCGGGCCCGTGCCGAGGGGTACCGGCGCATGGACGCCTATTCCCCGTTCCCGATGGAGGCGCTGTCGGAGGCCCTCGACCTGCCCGCGTCGAAGGTGCCGAGGCTCGTCCTCGTCGGCGGCACGCTCGGCGCCCTCGCTGGATTCGCGCTGCAGTACTGGGTGTCGGTGATTGCGTACCCCCTCGACGTGGGGGGGAAGCCGTACAACTCCTGGCCCGCCTTCATTCCGGTCGTGTTCGAGTGCACCATCCTGTGCGCCGGGCTGTTCGCCGTCCTCGGCATGCTGGCGCTCAACGGCCTGCCGATGCCGTACCACCCGGTCTTCAACGCGCCCCGTTTCGCCCTGGCGTCGCGCGACCGCTACTTCCTGTGCATTGAGGCACGCGACCGGAAGTTCGATCGCCAGGCGACGCGCCGGTTCCTCGAGGGCCTGCGCCCCAGCGAGGTGGCCGAAGTTGCGGCCTGATCGGCGCGGGCGAATCGCCGCGGCCGCTGTGGCCCTCCTCCTGGCCGCCGCCTGCCGGCAGGACATGTTCAACCAGCCGAAGACTAGGACCTATCGGGCGGGGGAGTTCTTTGATGACGGCGCGAGCGCGCGGGTCCCGGTCGCGGGGACGGTGGCCCGCGGCCAACTGCGCGCCGATCCCGTGCTCAACACGGGCGTCGGACCCGACGGACACTTCGTCGCGCGGCTGCCGCTGCCGGTCGATCGCGCCCTCCTCCTCCGGGGCCGCGAGCGCTACGAGATCTTCTGCAGCCCCTGCCACGGGCGGACGGGGGACGGGCGAGGGATGATCGTGCAGCGCGGCTTCAAGGAGCCGTCCTCGTTCCACGCGGACAGACTGCGCCAGCAGCCGATCGGCTACTTCTTCGATGTCATGACCAATGGATTCGGTCAGATGTCGGACTACGCCGCCCAGGTTCCCGTCCGCGACCGGTGGGCGATCGCGGCCTACCTCCGCGCGCTGCAGCTGTCGCAGCACGCGCCGATCGCCGAGGTGCCGCCCGGCGATCGCGAGCGGATCGAGAGGGCGGGCGGTCCCGCCGGGGCGGCGCGGTGAGCGCGCCGTCGGCAGGGCGGCCGGTCCAGGCGGGGGAGTACGCCCCGCCCGACGGGCTCGTGGCCATCCGCAACAAGGCCTTCCTGATCGGCGGGATCGCCTGCGCCGCAGCCATCGTCGGCGGACTCGGCGATCCGGCGCAGTTCGTGCGCTCCTATCTCATCGCCTTCCTGTACTGGCTGTCGATCGCGCTGGGCTGCTTCGCCATCGCCGCGCTGCACCATCTGTCGCACGGGGCCTGGGGCCTGCCGATCCGCAGGGTGCTCGAAGCGGCGGCCCGCACCATCCCGGCCCTGGCACTGCTCTTCCTCCCGGTCCTCCTGGGCGTGAGGATGCTGTATCCCTGGGCCGGCCCTTCCGCCGCCTCGGACCCGCTCCTCCGCCACCAGGCCGTGTACCTGAACCTGCCCTTCTTCGCACTGCGTGCGGCGCTCTACTTCGCCGTCTGGACCGTCGCCTCCGTCGTCCTCGATCGCATGTCGCGGCGCCAGGACGGATCCGCCGACGCGCGGCTGATGAGACGGATGCAGATGGTGGCCGCCCCGGGCCTCATCCTCTACTGCCTGACGGCCACCTTCGCCTCCATCGACTGGATCATGGCTCTCAACGAGCACTGGCACTCGACCATCATCGGCTTCATGTTCATAGGCGGCCAGACGGTCGCCGCCATGGCGTTCGTGATCCTCGTCGCCCGGTTCCTGGCCGAGCGGCGCCCGATGTCGGGCGTGTTCCGGCCGCAGCATTTCCACGACTACGGCAACTTATTGCTCACCTTCGTCGTGCTCTGGGGGTACTTCCACGTCTCGCAGTTCATCATCTCGTGGCAGGCGAACCTCCCGAAGGAGGCGGCCTGGTACCATCCGCGCTCGGCCGGAGGCTGGCGGCTCGTGTCGCTGCTCCTGGTGGCCCTGCACTTCGCGCTGCCCTGCGCCGTGCTGCTGTCGCGTCCACTGAAGCGCAACGTCCCGCGCCTCGCCTCGATCGCGGCCCTCCTGCTCCTGATGCGGTGGTTCGATCTCTACTGGCTCGCGGCCCCGGCCTTCTCGTCCGAAGGGCCGGCCTTCCACTGGCTCGACGCGGCCCTGCCGATCGCCCTGGGCGGGATCTGGATCGGCCTGTTCGCCGACCAGCTCCGGCGCCGGCCGCTCCTCCCGGCCAACGATCCCTTCCTGCCGGAGGCCTTGCATGGCTGAGAGCGGCGGGGCTCCGCATGGCCGTCCATCCGCCGGCAGGCGGCGGGAGCCCGGCGACTCTCTCGATCGCGAGCTCGATCTCCGCGGCATCTGGGGCTTCGCCGCCCTCGTGGCCGCGACGACCGCGCTCCTGCACCTGGTCGTCTGGGGCCTGATGGTCGGGTTCCGCGAAACGGCCGAACGCCGCGATCCAGCCCCGTCTCCTCTGGCCGAGGCCAACGAGCGGCGCCTCCCGCCCGCTCCGCGCCTGCAGGACGCTCCCGAGCGCGACATGCAGGCGCTGCGCGCGGAGGAGGACGCGAGGCTCTCGAGCTATGGCTGGATCGATCGCACCGCCGGCATAGGCCGGATCCCGATCGATCGCGCCATCGACCTGATCCTGGAACGCGGCCTGCCGGAGGTGAGCGCTCCCCCCATGGCTTCCGGGACGGAACCGGCCGCGGCGGCGGGTCCTGCGGGATCGTCCCGGCGGGCGCGGCCCCGGCGGGGGAGGGATTCGTGAGGAACAGCGGGCGAATGGCGATCGGGCTGCTGCTGGCTGCCGTGGCGGGCCTCCTCCGCGCCGAGGCGCCCCCGGCGCCGATCGATCCGGGGCGCGACATCGGCTTCGACCAGAGACTCGGGAACACGATCGATCTCGACCTTCCGTTCGTCGACGAGTCGGGACACGGGGTGAGGCTGCGCGACTATGCGAAGGGCCGGCCTGTCGTCCTGTCGCTCGCCTACTATGGCTGTCCGATGCTCTGCCAGCTCGCGCTGCAGGGCCTGGCGAGCACCCTCAAACCTCTCACCTTCGGGCCGGGGCGCGAGTTCGAGGTGGTCACCGTCTCGTTCGATCCGCGGGAGACGCCCGAGATGGCGCGGCAGGCGCGCTCCTCCTCGCTCGAGATCTACGGGCGTCCCGAGGGCGCCGCCGGCTGGCACTTCCTGACGGGCGGCGAGGAGGCGATCCGGAAGCTGACCGACGCCGTCGGCTTCCGCTACGCGTGGGACGAGGAGTCGGGGCAGTACGCGCACGCCACCGGCATCGTCATCCTGACGCCCGAGGGGCGGGTCTCCAGGTATCTCTTCGGGGTCGACTACGCGCCGAAGGATCTGAGGCTGGCGCTCATCGAATCGGCGGGGGGGAGGATCGGAACGCTGGCCGATCGCCTGCTGCTCCTCTGCTACCGTTACGATCCGCACACCGGCCGCTACAGCGCCGTGGCCATGACCGCGGTGCGGGCCGGGGCCATCCTGAGCGTCCTCGGCATCGGCTCGTTCGTCATCCTCTCGGTCCGGCGGGAGCGCCGCCGCGGGTCGACGTCTCCGGGGTCCGCCGCGCCATGATGCCCGACGCCCCGCTGTTCCCCGTGCGCGCCACCGCCCTGGCGGGAGAGATCGACCGGCTCTTCTGGACGGCCGTCGGCATCGCCGGGTTCTTCTCGGTGCTGATCGCGCTGCTCCTCCTCTATTTCGGCGTGCGGTACAGGCGACGGCACGCCGACGACGTCGGGGCATCGGTGGATCATGGATCCGGCGCGACGGCGGCGCTCGAGATCGCCTGGTCGGTCATCCCCCTCGGCATCCTGCTCTTCCTCTTCACCTGGGGGATGAGGATCTACTTCGAGGTGGCCCGTCCCCCCGCCGACGCGGCGGAGTTCTTCGTGGTCGGCAAGCAGTGGATGTGGAAGGTGCAGCACCCCGAAGGACGTCGGGAGATCAACGAGCTTCACGTACCCATCGGCCGGCCGATCAAGCTGACCATGACCTCGGAGGACGTCATCCACTCGTTCTTCGTGCCCGCGTTCCGCGTCAAGCAGGACGTGCTGCCCGGCCGCTACACCACGCTCTGGTTCACGGCCGACCGGGTCGGCAGCTACCACCTGTTCTGCGCGGAGTTCTGCGGCGCCGAGCACTCCCGGATGATCGGGCGCGTGGTCGTCATGCAGCCGCACGACTATCAGGCGTGGCTGGCGGGGGAGCCCGCCGGTCGTTCGATGCACGCCTCCGGCGAGGAGCTTTTCACCGAGCGGGCCTGCGCCACCTGCCATCGCCCCGACAGCGCGGCCAGGGCGCCGTCGCTCCAGGGGCTCGTGGGGAGGAAGGTCCTCCTGCAGGACGGCCGGACGGTGATGGCGGACGAGGCCTACGTCCGGGAGTCGATCCTGCTGCCGCAGGCGAAAATCGTCGCCGGCTACCAGCCGATCATGCCGACCTTCAAGGGTCAGCTCGACGAGGAGGACCTGATCCAGCTGATCGCCTACATCAAGGGGCTCCGGACCGGGGCGTCGGACGGGGACGCCCGGCCGGCGGGCGCCCGCCGTTCCGGCGCCCCGAAAGACGGGTTGCGATGAGCCAGGTTCCTGCCGAGACAGGCCACGAGCCCGCGGAGCACTACCTCAACGCCAGGTACGGCATCCGATCGTGGCTCTTCACGCTCGACCACAAGCGGATCGCCATCCTGTACCTCGTCTCGATCACCGTCTTCTTCGCGCTCGGCGGCCTGATGGCGGTCTTCATCCGCCTGGAGCTCGCCACTCCGGAGGGGGACCTGTTCCAGCCGGACATGTACAACCGCCTGTTCACCATGCACGGGATCATGATGATCTTCTTCTTCCTGATCCCCGGCATCCCGGCGGTCCTCGGGAACTTCCTGGTGCCGATCATGGTGGGGGCCCGCGATCTGGCCTTCCCGCGCCTCAACCTGCTCTCCTGGTACATCTTCAATGTCGGCGGGCTGCTGGCGTTCGGGGCGATGCTGCTCGGCGGCATCGACACGGGCTGGACCTTCTACACGCCCTACAGCACCACCTACTCCACGACCAATGTCATCCCCACGGCGGTCGGGGTCTTCATCGCCGGGTTCGCGTCGATCCTGACGGGTCTCAACTTCATCGTCACCGTGCACCGCATGCGGGCCCCCGGCCTGACCTGGTTCCGGCTGCCGCTGTTCATCTGGTCGATTTACGCGACCAGCCTGATCCAGATCCTGGGCACGCCGGTGGTCGCGGTCACCATCCTGCTGGTGGGGGCGGAGCGCCTGCTGCGGGTCGGCATCTTCGATCCGGCGATTGGCGGGGACCCGCTCCTGTTCCAACACCTGTTCTGGTTCTACTCGCACCCGGCCGTCTACATCATGGTTCTGCCGGCGATGGGCGTCGTCAGCGAGATCATCCCCGCCTTCGCTCGGCGGAAGATCTTCGGCTACCGGTTCATCGCCTTTTCCAGCGTGGCCCTGGCCGTGCTCGGCTTCCTGGTCTGGGCCCACCACATGTTCGTGAGCGGCATGTCGATCTACGCGGCGGCGATCTTCTCCATCCTGTCGATGCTCGTGGGCGTGCCGTCGGCGATCAAGGTCTTCAACTGGACCGCGACGCTCTATCGGGGCTCGATCGCCTGGGAGACGCCCATGCTGTACGCCCTCGGCTTCATCGGGCTGTTCACGATCGGCGGGTTGACCGGCATCATGCTGGCGACGCTCGGCATCGACATCCACGTGCACGACACCTACTTCATCGTCGCGCACTTCCACTACATCATGGTCGGCGGGGCGATCATGGCCTACCTCGGCGGGCTGCACTACTGGTGGCCCAAGATCACGGGCAAGCTCTACCCTCGCTTCTGGTCGATGATTTCGGCCATCGTGATCTTCATCGGGTTCAACGTGACCTTCTTCCCGCAGTTCATCCTCGGCTATCTCGGCATGCCGCGGCGCTACCACGCTTATCCGCCGGAATTCCAGGTCCTCAACGTGATGTCCTCGGCCGGCGCGACGATCCTGGGCGTCGGTTACGTCGTCCCGCTCGTCTACTTCATCTGGTCCATGCGCTACGGCCGTCAGGCTTCGGCCAACCCCTGGGGCGTCACGAGCCTCGAGTGGCAGATCACCTCGCCGCCCCCGGAGCACAATTTCGCGACGCCGCCGGTCGTCACCTCCGAGCCGTACGAGTACCCGCAGCCGAAAGGGGGAGCCGTTGTCGTCTGAGGCGCGCGCGGCGGCGGGCCGACGGAGCGCTCCGGCGACGTCGGCGCCGGCCCATCAGTTCGACAGCATGGAGCAGCAGCGCGAGTCCGCCTCGCTCGGGATGTGGATCTTCCTGGCGACCGAGGTGATGTTCTTCGGCGGGCTGTTCCTGGCGTACATCCTGTACCGCTGGCAGTGGCCGGCGGCCTTCCGGGACGGGAGCCACCACCTCGACGTCACGCTCGGCACCTGGAACACCGCCGTGCTGATCGGCAGCAGCCTCACGATGGCGCTGGCGGTGCGCGCCGCACAGCTCGGCCGGCGGCGTAGCCTCGTCACCTTCCTGATGCTGACGATGCTGCTGGGGTCGGTCTTCCTCGGGGTCAAGGCCTACGAGTACCACCACAAGCACGTCGAGCACCTGATCCCGGGCGCGGACTTCCGGTTCGAGGGACCCGAGCCGGGCCACGTCTCGATGTTCTTCTGCCTCTATTTCGCCATGACCGGCCTGCACGCCCTGCACATGATCGTCGGGCTGGGGGTCCTTCTCGTGATGCTGGTCCTGGGGGCGCGGGGCCGGTTCTCGCCCGACGACTACAACGCGATCGAGTGCTCCGGGCTGTACTGGCACTTCGTGGACATCGTCTGGATCTTCCTGTTCCCGCTGCTGTACCTGATCGGCCGGCACCACTGAGGAGCCAGGATGTCGCACCAGGTCGTCCCCGTCCGCACCTACGTGATGATCTTCGCGGCGCTCCTCGCGCTGACGGCGACCACGACACTGGTCGCCTTCCGGGACCTGGGGCCGCTGAACAACCTGGCGGCCCTCGGGATCGCCGTGATCAAGGCGACCCTCGTCGTGCTCTACTTCATGCACGCGCGGGGCAGTACCCGGATGACGAAGCTGGTGATCGCCGCGGCTCTGGCCTGGCTCCTGATGCTCTTCGTCCTGACCCTCGGGGACTACTTCACCCGGGGCTGGCTCGGAGTTCCCGGCAGATAGGGACGGCTCAGGGCACCGGGGTCACGACGGGCCGCAGGATGAACTGCCCGCTGGCGGTTTCGTTGACCTGCACCGAAGCCCCGGCGTCGAAATCGAGCGTCACCTGCTCCATCTCGTCGCTTCCGATCTCGAACTTAATGGGGATGTCCACCTTGCCGGCCTCGATCTTGAGCGGCTGGGTCGTTCCGTCCGAGTGGGTCATCGTGGCGTCCGAGACTTCCAGGCGGATGCGGTTGTAGGACCCGACCGGGACTTCGCCGGAGGCGAGCAGGGTCGTCGCCCCGTCCGTCAGCGTCAGCAGGTCGAAGGTCTCGGGGTGGGTCATCAGCTCGATCGGCGACCCCTCGGCCATATCCGGCATCGTGTTCTCGCGGGGGTAGACGATCACGCCGGTGATCGTGACCTCGACCTTCTGCACGGTGGAGAGGTCGATCGGCGCGTCGGTCAGGTTGACGTTGAGGGTCCCTGTCCCGTTCGCGTGGCGCGCGGAGCCCTCACTGCATCCCAGCAGCGTGGCGACCAGGGCGGGCACGGCGATGAGGCAGAGTGCAGCGTGGTGACGCATGGTCATCCTCCTCGAAGATGGCGATTCTTTTGTTGGCTATGGTCGCACACTTTTTCGCGTCCGGCAAACTGAAGGGCCGGGCACGGAGCCGCCTCGAGGCCGCGCCGGGACCCGGCGGGCCGCATGGTATGATGCGCCCGCAATGGCGCCGAGAACGGAGGGGTCGGAGCGCCCGTTGCGTCGAACACCCCCACCATGCGCGTTCTCTACCTGAATTACGAATGGGATCCGCGCGAGTCCACGGGCGCCCTGACGCACGTCCGCGAGCTCAGCCGCGGCCTCACCGCGCTCGGACACGATGTCCGCGTCGTGGAGCGGCACCGGATCCGGCGCAACGGCCCCGCGGCCCCCGGGCGCGCGCCCGGGAGGGACGCGACGGACCCCGACGGGCGATGGAAGGAACTTCTGCGGCCGTTCCTGCACGAAGCCGCCGCCCTGGTCCGCGCGCTGCGGGGCATCTCCTTGGAGGCGAGGCTGATCCGTGAGGTCGCGCCCGACATCGTCCTCACCCGTCACTCCCTGCACCAGTTCTCGAGCATCGTGGCCGCGCGCCGGTGCGGCGTCCCGGTGGTCTACGAGGTGAACGCTCCGGCGCCCTACGAGTACCGTCATTATCGGAAGCAGTACTGGCTCGTTCCCCGGTTCGCGGAGTGGCTGGAGGCCCGCATGCTGGCGCGCACCGACGGCATGTTCGTGGTGTCCGAGGTCCTCCGGCAGCATTTCGTGCGGGAGGGCGTCCGCGCGGACCGAATCATCGTGGTCCCCAATGGAGCCGATGTCGCCCGGTTCCACCCTGGCGCCGGCGATCCCGCCGTGCGCAGACGCCTCGGAGAGACCAGCGTCGTCGTGGGCTTCGTCGGCAGCTTCGCCAGGTTCCACGGTATTGAGCAACTGCAGCACGCCATCGACTTCCTCTGCCGCAGGCGGCCCGAGGTGCGGTTCCTCCTGGTGGGGGCCGGGGAGATGTCGGGGGACCTCAAGGCCCACTGCGTCCGGGAGGGGCTCGAGGATCGGGTGCATTTCTCGGGGCACGTGCCGCCGGACAGAGTCCCGGCGCTGATGGCGTCCGCCGACATCCTCCTGGCCCCCTATACGGCTCAGGAGTTCTTCTACCTGTCGCCGATCAAGATCTTCGAGTACATGGCGGTCGGGCGCGCCTTGCTGGCTGCCAGAGTCGGGCAGATCGGCGAGGTCATCGAGGACGGTGTCACCGGGATCCTCTACGATCCGGCGGACCCGGCCTCGTTGTCGGCGGGGCTGCTCCGGCTGGCCGAGGATCCCGGGCTCCGGCGGCGGCTGGGGGATGCCGCCCGGAAAGTCGCCGAGGAGCGCTACACCTGGCAGGCGGCCGCGCGCTCCGTGTCCGGGCTCCTCGAAGACGCCGCCGCCCGTCACGGCGGAAGCAGGGCGCCGGCCGGGCATAGCACCGGTTCATTCGTCCATGGCCTCCGATCGCTCCGGTACGACGTCGCCCGCGTGTACCGCGAGGCCGAGGCGGGACGGTGCGTCTGGGCGGTCGCGAAGCGGATCGGGAAGATCGGGATGGCGCTCCTGGTCCACCTTTCCGGTCTGGGCGGTCCGCTGCTGCGCCACCTGCTCCGATCCAGCGACGCCGCCATTCTGCTGGGGTATCACGGCCTGACGCGGGAGGTGGGCGGGCTGTTCGATTCAGGCTACGCCGTGTCTAACGTGGCGGGGCTCCTGCGGCATCTCTCACGGCACCTGAAGCCTCTGCCGCTGGAGGCCCTGGCGGGACCAGTCGCCGCGGGACAGGCGCCGCCGGCGGCCAGTTTCAGCGTCACCTTCGACGACGGCCTCGTGAACCACGTGACGCTGGCCGTTCCCATGATGGAGGCGCTGGGGCTGCACGCGACCTACTTCATCCCCAGTGGTCTCGTCGGCTCTTCGCGGGACCTGTGGGTCTCGACGCTCAAGGAGCTGATCCGGACGATGCCCGGAGATTCCCTGCCCGCGGAGCCGGGACTCTGGCCCGAGCTGCCGCTCGGATCGGCGGCGAGACGCTACGAGACGCTCCACACGATCACGGCGATCGTGAAGTCGCACGATGGGCGCCAGGAGGAGATCCTCGCCCGACTGGCCCGCGTCGCCGGCGGGATGCCCCGAATCTCGGGGGAGGACCGAGTCGTCGGACCCGAGGGCGTCGTCCATCTGGCCCGGCCCGGACGATCTGTCGGGTCCCATTCGAGGAACCATCGCATCCTGTCGAGCCTCGACGCCGAGCAGGCCCGTGAGGAGATCAGTGGATCGCGTCAGGACCTGGAGCGCCTCGTGGGAGCCGAGGTGAAGGACTTCGCGTTCCCCAACGGGAGGTTCGGCGACTTCAACGAGACCACCCGGCGCCTGGTGGCGGAGGCCGGATTCCGTTGCGCCCTGACGACGGAGCCGGGCATCGTGCGGGCGGGGGACGATCCGCTGGCGCTGCGGCGCTTCATCCCGGAGAACGTGCCGGCGTTCCTGGCCGCGTTCGATCTCCTGATCCGGGTATTCGAGGACAGGAACCGTCCGGCTGATGGAGTCCGCCCCTTGACGCGACGCCTGTCCCGCCTCGGGCCGGCCGGGACCGAGGCCGCGGCGTGAGAGTCGAGGAGGTCCCGCCCGCGTCCTGGAGCGGGGCGCTGGCCGCCGACTGGGACCGGCTCCTGCAGGAATCGGCCGACGCAACCATCTTCCAGAGTCCCGCGTGGGTGGAGGCCTGGTGGAGGCACTTCGGGACCGGACGCCGGGCGCGCCTCATGACCGTCCGCGATGAGAGGGGCGATCTCCGCGGCCTGGGCCCGCTGTACGACCGGCCCCTCCACTTTCTCGGCCTGCCCGGTCCGAGGGTCCTGGGCCTTCTCGGAGACGAGGGTGTCGGCTCGGAATACCTCGGGATTCTGGTTCGCCGGGGCGAGGAGCAGGCCGTGCTGCGGGCCCTGGGAGATTCGCTGATGGGCGCATGGTCCCTGGCCGATCTCCGCGGCCTGCGCGAGGACAGCGCCGTGGCCCGGGCCCTGCCGCAGGCTCTCGCGGCGGGCGGCCGGTGTCAGACCGACGAGGAGAGGCATCCCTGCTCGATGATCCCGCTTCCTTCGGACTACGAAGCGTATCTGGCCTCCCTGCCCACGAAGTTCCGGACGACCGTCCGCTATCGCACCAACAAGCTCACCAAGAACTACGAGGTGAGGATGTTCCGCACGCAGGAGCCCGGCGAGATCGAGCCTCATCTGGATCGGCTGTTCGCGATGCACCAGAGGCGCTGGGAGGCGGAAGGGCATCCCGGCTCCTTCCGCGGCCTCACCAAGCGCGCCTTCTACGCCGACGTCTCAAGGGAGTTCATCCGGCGCGGCTGGCTGCGCTTCTACCATCTGGAGGTGGACGGAGCGATCCGGGCGTCCCAGTTCGGATTCGCCTTCCGCGGCGTGCTCCACTCCCTCCAGGAGGCCTTCGACCACGACTTCCACCCTCCGGGCGTGGGCGGAGTCGGCGTGGTTCTGAGAGGGATGGTCCTGCGGGAGTGCATCGCCGAAGGCCTCCGGGGATACGACTTCCTGGGGGGCGAGGAGGAGTTCAAGACGCGCTGGGGGACGCAGACGCTTTATGTCCGATCGGTGCGCATCGGCGCTCCGGGGATCTCCGGCGCCGCGGCCTTCGCCCTCACCGCGGGGGTGCGCCGTCTCAAGGCCTGGATGAAGGCGCGCTCGCCGGACTGGCTCCTGGAGCGTCGCGAAACGTGGCGCTCCTGGAGGCGGTCGCGGCGGGGGCGCCGGGCGGCGCAGAGGGCCGAAGGAGTCCGTGAATGAGCGGCGCCGCCGAGCGCATCGAGGCCTTCTTCGCGGAGCGCTATGGGAGGGAGACGCTCTACCTGCCTTCGGGCCGCCTGGCCCTCTACCTGGTCTTCCAGGAGTGGCTCAAGCCGGGTGACCGTCTGCTCCTCTCGCCCGTGGACGACGACGTGGTCTTCTTCACCGTCCTCGCCGCTGGCTTGAGACCGGTGCTGGGTCCGCTCGATCCCAGGACCGGGAACCTCGATCCGGATCGCATCGACGAGGCCACCTGGGCGTCGCTCGACGCCGTGATGACCACGAACCTCTACGGCATTCCGGATCGCATGGACCGGCTGGCGGAGCAGTGCGCCCGCCACGACCTGCTGCTAATCGAGGACGCCTGCCAGGCCCTCGAGAGTGCCTGGGACGGAAGGCGCATCGGAGGTCTCTCGAGCGTCGCGGCCTTCAGCCTGACGAAGCACGTGGACGGCGTCGGCGGGGTGCTGGCCTTCTCGGATGCTCGGCGCCGCTCGTCGTTGCAGGCGTCAGCCCGGAAGGAGACCCTGCACCCGGATCTTCCGACGGCCGCCCGCAGGGCTCTCAGCGCCGCGGCCCGCGGCACGAAGACCGGCAGGGCGTTGAGACGGGTCGGCCGGCTCCTGGTGCCTCCCGCGGCGGAGCGTCCGGGGCACCGCATGGCCTACCATAAGGACGAGGTCCTGAGGGCGCAGGCGGCAGGGGCAGGACTCGATCGTTTCGATCGCTGGGTCCGGGTCGACAATCATCAGTACCGGACGACGCCAACGACCTCCGGCGTGGAGCAGACCGTGCATCACCTGGAGCGCCTCGAGGAGAGCCGGAGGCTCCGCCTGGATGGGGCCCGGAAGCTGCTCGATCTCGGCCTGACGCCTCCTGATGTCGATCTCCCGTACGACACAGCCTTTTTCAGGGTGCCCCTGTTCGTCCGCGACCGCGAGCACGTGGTGCATCGGCTCGGACGCCGTGGCCTCGCCCTCGACTACATCTACGATCCGCCGCTCGACGAGTATGCCTCGGCGGATCTCGCCGACGCGCTGCCGTCCCCTCCCGAGGCGATCCGGTGGAGCCGGGATGTGCTCCCCGTCGATCCGCTGCTGGCCGACAAGTTCCTCGCGCTCCTCGCGGACATTCCGGCGCTCGAAGGGGTCTCCCCGGTGCGGCCGCAGGGGGGAGCCGACGGGGCGGTGCGGTGAGGCTCTCGATCAAGGGTCACCTGCAGCACGCGTGGCGCCTGGCGTCCGACGGCGCGCTTCGCCGGCATGCCCGGGAGAGGCGGAGGGTGGAGCGGCTGCCGCGCTACACGCCCACCGTGACGACCCTTCCCGGCCGGCCCTTCGAGATCGTGGACAACCTGTCGTTTCTCGAGATGTTCGAGGAGATCTGGGAGCGCGAAGCCTACCGCTTCCCGGCCGGGACCGATAGTCCGTTCATCCTGGACGGGGGCGCCAACGTGGGGCTCAGCGTTGCGTTCTTCAAGAAGGCCTATCCCGCGTGCGAGGTCATCGCCTTCGAGCCGGACGCGCGCATCTTCGCTGTCCTGGAGCGGAACGTGAAGGCCTGGGGACTTCAGGGCGTGAGCCTGGTGCCCCGGGCGCTGTGGACCGAGGCCACCGTCCTGCCCTTCCTGGCGGAAGGGAGCGACGCGGGGCGCGTGGCGCGGCCCGGGGACGCCGCGGCGAGACAGGTCACCTCGGTGCGCCTGCGCGACTACCTCGACCGCAAGGTGGACCTTCTCAAGCTGGACATCGAGGAAGGGGAGACCGAGATTCTGGAGGACTGTCGCGATCGGTTGGCGCAGGTGGACCACGTGTTTGTCGAGTACCACGGCGCCGCGGACCGGCCCCAGGGGCTTCCACGCCTCGTCTCGCTGCTCTCCGAGGCCGGCTTCCGGCTGAACCTGCACGCCGGCAACGACTCGAGGCAACCCTTCGTGGCCCGGAAGATCAACATGGGGAACGATCTGCAGCTCGCGATCTTCGCCTTCCGAAAGTGGGGCTGAACCGATCTCTAGGCGGTCTCTAGGCCCTAGGCGAGTTCCGCGTCGGGCAGGGGTCCGGGTCGGCCACAGGTCACCCGAGAAGAAAGTGGCAATCCTGCAGGCGCACGAATCCTCCCGCAGCCCTACAATAGGAAACATGCCGGAGGGGGGTGGCACCGGAGAACCGGTGCGTCAATCGGGGCTCTCCAGCATGCTGTGGGACACCGAGGCCGAAGCCGCCACCGGGTTTTCCCGGGGGGAGACACGGGCATCGGTGCCCGCCGAGTGGAGCCCAGCGTGGGAGTTTCTCGACTCCCCGGCCGAGTGGTCCGCCCCGGCGCTCCGCCGGGAATGGGAACGGCTGACCTCCGATCGCGGCCAGCCTCGCCATATCTACCAGACCTCAGCCTGGTTCGATCACGTCGTCGCCACCTGCTCCGGCCAGCGGGTGCTGCTGGCGGTGAAACGGGACGCAGACGGGCAATTGGAGGGTCTCGTCCCGATCCGGATCGCTCGCGAGCCCCTCGAGTTCCGCGTGGCGGGGCGCGCCCTGGGCAGTCTCACGACCCGAAACGCCCTCGTTATGGGCGGCCTGGCCGGCGTACCGGAGGATCGGCCGATCCTCGACTCGCTGTTCGCCTCGTTCTCCCGGACGCTTCCCGAGTGCGACGCCATCCGGCTGTCCTGCGTGGCGGTCGAGTCGCGCCTCTGGAGCTATCTGAGCACGGCGAATCTCATCCGGGAGAACTTTCTCCTGCACGTCGTCCAGGCGGTCGGCCCCTCGTACCACATCCTCCAACTGCCCGCGACGTTCGACGAGTACCTGGCCCGGTACAGCGCGAAGAAGCGATACAACCTGAAGCGGCAGCTTCGTCTCCTGCGTGACCACGGCAAGGGCCGGCTGGAGCTGAACCGGGTCGAGTCGCCCGAAGGAGTGCGGCAACTACTCGACGCCGAAGCGTGGGTCCTCTCGACGCCCGCACGATCGGCGAGCCTATTCGCCGGACGGGCGTACCGCACCTGGCGACCCGACGAGGTCAGGGATCTGGCGCAGCGGGGGTTCCTGAGAAGCTACGTGCTGGAGTGCGGAGACGATCCGGTCGGCATCATCAAGGGCGTCCAGTGCGGCAAGACCTACTCGGTCATGGACACTGTCTACCGCGACGATCACGCGTCGTTCTCTCCCGGCACCACGACTCTCTACCTGACCATCGAGGATCTCCTGAAGCATCGCCCGGTGGACACGATCGACTTCGGGTTCGGGACGCCCAGACAGTCGCTCCATCCGTCCAGTGTCACGCTGGACATGGTCTCGGTCCTGCTCCTGAGGAAATCGCTCACCAACCGCATCCGCCGCAGCTGCCATGCGGCCTTCTGGTCGGCGATGCGGCTCGGCCGGGGGATCCGCGACCGGATCTGAGGATCGATCCGGGGATGCCGCCCCCGGCTCCCGCGAGATCCGGAAGGGCGACCCCGATCAGCGACGCGGGGGCGTGACGGTCGCGAGCCCCTCCATCAGCACGGTGAACTCGGCGAAGGACAGGCTCTGGTCGCCGTCGGACAGGGCGCGGCCGGGGTCGGGGTGGACTTCGACGAGGAGGCCGTGCGCGCCTGCGGCGCGGGCGGCCCAGGCCATCGGCGCGACATAGGAGCGCTTCCCGGTGCCGTGGCTCGGATCGACGATCACCGGGAGATGCGT
>DASRJX010000152.1:0-8090 GCA_035649235.1 Candidatus Cryosericum sp. | reverse complement strand
GGCGGAGGTTGGCCGCCTCCGTCTTTTCGAACAGCGTCCTGAAGCGGAAGGGCCGATCCCAGTGATCGGCAATCCAGACCTCCGAGCCGTTGAACTCCAGGACGAGGGGCACTCCGAGATGCCGCGAGCGCAGGACGCCGGAGTGGTTGCTCGGATCGAAGCGTTGGTAGATGAGGTCCGCGCCCCGCCGGGCGAGCACGAGGCGCGCCTCACGGTCGAACCGCAGCGCGTGGGCGAAATAGGGAACCTCGCGGAAGACGTTGTAGATCCGCCGGGGCGGCACGAGGTGCACCGGCTGGCGATCCGGATCGACGAGCGGCGGAGCGCTGGTGCCGATGAAGAAGAGATCGGCCCCGATCCGGGAGAAACCCTGGGCCACGCCCGCGGTGTGGGCTACCGATCCGCCGGCCGGGATGCCGCTCCAGAGATCGGAGCGCAGGAAGCAGACGCTCCGGCCGGCCGCCGGGGCCGGACTGTGGCGCGGCAGGGCCAGCAGGCGATCGAGGCTCCGCCGCGTCCGGATCAGGACAGGGCCGCTCAGGAGAAGTCCGCAGGCGAGCGCCGGCAGGTCGCGGGCGGCGAATCGCGCCGAGGAGAGCCTGAGCCGCCGGCCGCGCAAATCCTGGAGGTACCGGCGCGGGGCGAGGGGCATGGCGCCCAGCGCCTGGATCCGCCACAACTTCTCGTGCGCGTCGAGGTCGTCCGTCAGGACCACCAGCTCGTCGACCGCGAGCGAGCGCAGGCGGCGGACGAGCGCCAGCGGTGCCAGGCGCAGCTCCTCGCGGCGCAGCGGCTTCAGGTCCCGCCCCGGAAGGATCTGCGGCAAGGCCCGCTCGGCCCGGTCGGGATCCTGGACCAGGAGCAGCACCGCGGCGCTCGGCTGTGCCATCGATCCTCCCTAGGGACCCTGGTGGCCGAGGATGAACCGCACGTCCTCGGTCTTCATGAGCAGGCTGTCGCGCAGGCGCAGCCGGCCGCGGCGGACGAAGGTCACGAGGCTCACGGCGAGCATCAGGGCGTAAGCGGCGCTCGAGCTCAGGGCGGCGCCCAGGATGCCGAACCGCGGCACCATCGCGAGGTTCAAGGCGACGTTCAGCAGCAGGCCCAGAGCCGGTGCCGTGATCGTCACACCGGGCATGCCCTGTCCTCCGAAGTGGTTCATCAGGACGCCGTTCACGCCGAGGGACCAGACGCCCGGCAGCAGACACCGCGTCGCAAGGATCGCGCCCTCGAAGTCCGGGCCGTACAGGAGCCGCACCACGGGTTCGACCAGCACGAAGACCGCGGCGCACAGGACGGTCATCAGGAAGACCGTGTGCCGGAGGACCCGCGCGGTCACGCCGTCCTGCCGGTCCTGCCGCTCCCCGGCCACGCGCGGCAGGAGGATCATGCCGATGGTGACCGGGAGGAGGAGCAGCGTGTCGGCGATCTGCACGGCGATCGAGTAGACGCCGGTCTCGGCGACGCCCCGGTAGTAGTTCACCAGGAGGAGGTCGGAGCGGATCACGAGGTACATGAGCAGGCAGGAGACGTAGACGCGCACGCCGTAGTGGAGCATCTCGCCGAACAGCGCCCGATCGAGCACCGGACGGAAGGGGGCGCGGCGGGCGCAGTAGAGGACAGAGGCGACGCCGAAGAGCACGCCCATGGCGGCGAACAGGACGACCGCACCGCGGGGCCCCCCGCCGAACAGGACCAGCCAGCCCGCCAGCAGGGCGAACGTGATTGCCTTGTTCCCCACCTCGAACAAGTTGAACGCGGCGATCTCGTTCATGCCGAGCAGGGTGTTCTGGTACAGCAGGATCATGAACTGGAACGGCAGGACGACCGCGGTGATCGCGATCAGGCCGTACGGCATGCCGGGGAACCACGCCGGCCGCATCCAGGCGGCGAGCGCCGTGACCGCGCCGAAGAGGAGGCCGGCCGCGACGGAAACGACGAAGGTGTTGCCGAGCACGGCCGCGGTGCGGCGCGGATCGCGGGCGACGAAGTAGACGTTGCCGCTGTGCAGGCCGGGATTCCCGAACTGCAGCGCCATCCCGGTGATGACGGAGAGCGCCGCGAGCACGCCCCGCCCGTCCGGCCCCAGGTAGCGGGCCGTGAGGATGCTGCTGACGAGCCCGAGCGCGATCGTCGCGCCGCGGCCCAGGAGGGTCATCCCGACACGCTCCTTGAAGCCGATCGCCATGATCAGGCGGCCTCCCCGGCAATCCAGTAGTCGTACCAGCGGCTCAGGTTGTAGAGCGTCCACAGATGCCAGCCATGATCGCGCCGTCCGTCGCGGTGCGCCTGGAACAGGCCCCGCACGTGCTCGTAGTCGAAGAACCCCTCCTCGCGCAGCCGGGAGTCCAGCACCCCGGCCACGGCGGGAAGGTAGAGGTCGCCCCGGAACCACTCGCTCACCGGCGCCCCGAATCCCTGTTTCGGCCGGTGGATGATGTCGTCCGGGAGGATGCCGGTCATCGCCCGCTTCAGCAGGTACTTCGTCCTCCCCTCCGCCAGCTTCATGGGGGTGGGGACGTGCAGGCTGAACTCCACGAGGTGGTGGTCGAGGAACGGCACGCGCGCCTCGATCGACGACGCCATCGTCATCTTGTCGACCCGCATCAGGAGCAGCTCCGCGAGCCGGTTCTTGAGCTCGAGATAGATCATCCGCTGCCCGAGGTCCGCTCCCGGCAGCGCCTGGCGCACGCGCCGGTCGTGATCCAGGACCACCTCGTGGGAGGTGAGGCCATCGAGGTTCATCCGTCCCATGGGCGACAGCAGTCGATGCTTGTCGGACTCGGTCCACGCGATGATGCCGCCCCAGAACAGCGTCTCGTCGCTCGCCGCCTTGCGCAGCAGCTCGAGCCGATCCCCGCCGCGGCGCAGCAGCCGCGCCAGGCCGCGGGCGGCCGAGTAGGCGCCGCGGCGCACCGGCCGCGGCAGCCTCAGCAGCCGATCGAACATCAGCGTCTGCTCCTGGAACGCGCGCCGGTATCCCTCGTAGCCGAAGAACTGCTCGTCGCTCCCCTCCCCGACCTGGATGACGGTGGTGCCCGAGCGGCGCGCCAGCTCCGACACGAAGTGCAGCGGCAGGCAGACCCAGTCGGCGATCGGCTCGTCCTGGTGGAACACCAGCCGCGGCATGGCGTCCAGGAGGTCCTGCCAGCCGATCTCGACCTCGTGGTGCTCCGTCTTGAAGAGCGTGGCGATCTTCCGCGCGTGATCGAACTCGTTGTACGAGGGGTGATCCCTGAAGCCCACCGAGAACGTGCGCACCGGCCGGTCCATCAGCCGGCTCATCAGCGCCACGTTCGCGGAGGAGTCGAGACCGCCGGAGAGGAACACGCCGAACGGCACGTCCGACATCATGCGCTTCTGGATCGACGACTCCAGCAGGTCGCGGATCCGCGTGGCGCACGCCCCGAGATCCCCGGCGAGCGCCGCGTCGTCGGGGGGTGCCGCCAGGGGATCCCAATAAGACTCGGCCTGGATGTCGCCGTGGCGGTCGACCCTGAGCCGCGTGGCCGGGGGGAGCTTCCTGATCCCCTGGAAGAGCGTGCGCGGGGCCGGGGCGGCGACGAAGGTCAGGTAGTGATACAGGGCCGCGCGGTCGATACCGCGGGACATCCTGGGGTGGGCCAGGATCGCCTTGATCTCCGACCCGAACAGGATGGCGCCGGGGAGCACCGCGAAGTAGAGCGGCTTGACTCCAATCCGATCGCGTGCCAGGAGCAGCTCGCGCCGGCGGGCGTCCCAGAGGGCGAACGCGAAGTCCCCTTCGATCCGCCGCACGCACTCGGCACCCTCCTCCTCGTACAAGTGCAGGATCGTCTCGGTGTCAGTCCGCGATTGATAGCGATGGCCTTTGGCCTCGAGCTCCTGTCGGAGGGACAGGTGGTTGTAGATCTCGCCGTTGAAGGTGATCCAGACCGTGCCGTCCTCGTTAGACATGGGCTGCCGGCCGGCGGGCGAGAGGTCGATGATCGACAGCCGGCGATGCGCGAGTCCGACCCGCCTGTCGGGGGAGAGATAGATCCCCGCGTCGTCCGGCCCGCGATGGATGAGAGTCTCGCGCATCTTCAAGAGGGTCGGCTCGTCGACCTGCCCGCTGCCGCCGAACTCGAAGATGCCGCTAATGCCGCACATGCGAACGCCCCATGTTGAAGCCCATCAAGGACTTGCGCCGGCCAAATATAGTGCCCCGTGGGAGGCTTGTCCACATTTTGACGGGAGGAGAGAAGCACCGCATTTTCAATGCGTTGTGCCGCTCCCGGCGGGCGCGGCAAGGCCGGCGAGCGCGGCCTCCAGCGCGGCCCTCTCCAGCTCCCCCTCGGCCGAGATTTCGGATGCGTAACCGCTGTCCGGCTTGTACCCGGAAAGCGCCCGATCCGTCGCCAGGAGATCGGCGTAGGCGGCCTCGGCCTCCCCCTCCCGACCCAGGCGCCGCAGAAGTGACACCTTCAAGATGCGGGCCCGGCGGTAGTGCGGCTCGATGAGGAGGGCGCCCTCCAGGAGGCGCAGGGATTCCTCCTCGCGCCCGAGACTCGCGAGGTGGGCGGCCTGCTCCAGCTGCGGCCTGGGATCGGTCGGCGCCAGCCGCGCGGCCTCCGCATAGAGGGCCGCCGCGGCGCCGTCCCGCGACGGATCGTCGAAGATGCGACGGCCCCCCCGTGCCTCGAGGCGCGCCATCAGCAGCGGGAAGCGGGGATCATGCGGCTGAAGGCGCCGGGCTTCCTCGAGCTGCAGCATCGACTCCGCGTAGGGACCGGGGCCGGGAGGCGCGCTGTTGAGCGCCGCCATCGCCAGGTCATGGTGGTACTCGGGGTTCCAGGGATCGAGGGTGGCGGCACGCCGCATCGCCGGCAGACCCGCGCGGCCAGCGGCCCGCGCCGCCTCCGCGGCGCGCCAGCCGAGGAAGGGGCGGGCGATCCCTGCGACGGCGAGGTAGAGAGCGCCGACGACGAGCGACGCCGTGACGAGCGTGCGTCGCCCCTCGGGCCGCGCCACCGGCCGCCAGGAGCGGGTCGAGGCGAGCGCCGATCCGAGAAGCAGCGCCGCGGTGAGCGTCAGCGCCGGACGTGCCTGAAGATCTTCCACCAGGCCCTGCGCCAGGAACGCCGTGGTCAGAAGCGCCGTGCCGAGGGACGCGTCCGCGGCTCGCCCCTCCCCGGGTCTGCGCCACAGGAGAACGACCGCGGCGAGGACACCGGCGAGGACGAGGAGCGCCGCCGGCGCTCCATCCTCGGCGGCATGCGTCAGGAGCGCGCAGTGAGCGCCCTGGAAGGACCTGCCGAACCTCACCGGATCCACGAACCGGGGAAAATTGTGGCGCGCCGTCTCGTGCGGAAGGCTCCCGGGGCCGAGCCCGAGGAGGGGCCGATCCCGGACCATCCCCAGCGCGGCCTCCCAGATCGACAGGCGGGCGTAGCGGTCCTTGTCGTCGCTGCGCGCGAAGCGGAGGTACACGAGGAAGACGCCACAGGCGAGGACGATCGCGAGGATCAGGGCGGAGGCGGCGCGCGTCTTCGGCTGCATCCGGCTCCAGCTCCGAGCCAGGAGGAGGCCTCCGCCGGCCAGGAGACCCAGGAGCGCGCCTCGCGACTGCAACAGCAGCGCGGCGATCAGATGAACGGCGCCGGCCGACGACCAGAGGACCACCGCGCGCCTCCGCCCCTGGCCGTGGTCCCCCGCCGCGGCGGCCACGCACAGGAACAGGCCGAAGCCGAGATAGGCGGCCAGGTGGTTGGGGTTCAGGAACAAGGCCGCCGCCCCAGCCGGGCCGCCGCGGGCGAACGCGACCAACGCGAGGAGCGCCTGGAGCGTCGTGGCCGCTACGGTGGCGCCGCGCAGGAGGATCAGGTCGGCCGGCGTCCGCAGCAGGAGGGCGGCGCCCAGGAAAGCACCCAGGACCGCAAGCCGATCCATCAGACCGAGCCAGGCGGCATAGGGAAACGCGGCGAGCGCCGCCGACAGGCAGGCCAGCAGAAAGGCGGCGGCCGGGAGGAGCAGGAGCCCGATGCCACGCCCTCGCGGCCGCCCCGCTCCCGGCCGCGACAGGGTCTCGATCGCCGCGAGCAGGAGGAGTGCCAACGCCAGGGCGTGCAGCGCCGCCAGAGCGCCGGGCCGCCGCCCTCCTTCGCCGAAGGGCGCCACCAGGATCAACAAGACGGCAAGGGACCGCGCGGCGGCCGTCATGGTGACTGTTCCGGCGCTTCCGGCATCCGGTACGTCTCCTTGAGCGGATAGAGACGGTGGGCCTCCGCCAGCTCCAGATACGCCGGCGCTTTCTCCCCGACCGCGGCCAGGTAGAGTGCCCGCGTGTGGTGCAGAATGGCCGACTCCGGGTCGAGACGCACCGCGCGGTCGGCGGCGCTCCGCCCCTCGTTCTGCAGGGCGGGGTCGTCCATGTGGTGCGACAGCACGAGCTGCGCCAGGAAGGCCCACGGCTCGGGACTGCCCGACCGCGCCGCCATCGCGCGACGCGCTTCAGCGGCGGCCTGCACGACATCGCCGGCCTCCGCCGCCCGCCGGGCCGACTCCATCCTGGCCTCGACCCTCCCGGCCAGGAGGGCGTTCCACGCGATGAGCGCGGCGGCCGCCAAGGCCGCGAGGCGCGATCCGGGACGGAGCCCCGAGGTCGCCGCCATCGGCCTGTTACCCGCGCCCAGGGTCATGCCGACGAGGAGCGCGCCCCAACCGGCGATCCCGGGCAGGTAGAGCGTGAAGTCGATCAGGTTGTGCAGCAGGAGGCTCGCCGCCCCTGCCGCCACGACGAGCCGCTGGCCGGCGTCCCCCGCGGCGCCCTCGACGTCCTGGACACTGCGACGGGTCGCCTTCAGGAAGGAGAGGAGGAGCGCGACCAGCGGTCCCAGGATCCAGACGCCCCAGCAGGCCGCCGCCTGGAGATAGGAGTTGTGCGCGTAGCGCGTCTCGTTCATGCCGGCGCGCATGTAGCGTGCGTAGGCCGTGCCGAACGATCCGGGGCCCACGCCAAGAAGCGGGTGGTCTTCGATCATGAGGGCGGCGGCCCGCCAGTTCCCCGCCCTCAGCCGGAGAGGATCCCCGCCGGGTCCGCCCGCGATCTCGTCGCGCCGCTGGTGCAGGAAGAAGCCACCGAGGACGAACGCCAGGAGCGCGACGACCAGTCCGAAGGCGATCCGCCTCCTGGCCACGAGCGCGGGCAGAATCAGCAGCAGCCCCGCGGCCGCCGCCGCCAGCCCCCCGAGCGAGCGCGTCAGCGCCAGGGCGTACAGTTGCAGGAGCGCGGCGGCAAACCCGAGCAGCCTCCCCCGCCACCAGGAGGCGCGCCGGGCCAGCAGGAGCGTCGATGGGAGTGCCAGGGCCAGGAAACCGCCGAGCGAGGACGGCAGGAGAAACGGACCCGCGGGTCGCCCGGCCTCCAGGCGCAGGATGGCATTGTCCGACGCCGGATCGCCCCCCTCACGCAGGACCGCCGCCTGCCGCGGGTAGAGCCAGTGTGCCTGTGTGATCGCCTGGGCGGCAGCGGCCGAGGCGAGCGCCACCAGAAGCAGCGGGACGAGCCGCCACGAGCGCGTCTCGCGGGCCGCGGCGACTCCGAGCAGGCCGATCAGGATCAGGGCCCCCAGCTGCGCCGCTTCGTCCAGGGCACGCGCCCGGCAGGGCGCGGCGAGAAGGCTCGCCCCCGCCAGGGGCAGCAGCAGGGCCGCGGCGCGGCCCGATCCCGCGCCCCAATCCATCGGACGCCAGGCGAACAGGAGCGCGCCCGCCGCCGCGAACAGGCCGAGGGCCACGCGGCCGGCGGGCGTCAACTCCGGAGGCCGAACGACAAGAAGTGCCACGGCCGGCAGCGCCAGGGCCAGCGCCACGCCGGAGGTCCGATCGCTTCGGCTCACGCGACCAGCCCGCCCGCGGCGCGGCCGGAACGGCCGCCGGCCAAAACAATAAGGGCGGTGCCCGAAGGCACCGCCCCTTGAATCCGAGCCTGGTCTGAGACTAGGTCTGCGTCCCCTGCGGCCACTGGAAGAACTGGCCGTTGGCGAAGACGATGTCGCAGTCGAAGACGGAGGTGGTGCCGCCCGTGTTCGTGCCGGCAGCGGCGTCCTTCGCAATCGAGATGATCGTGT
>DASRJX010000151.1:0-22884 GCA_035649235.1 Candidatus Cryosericum sp. | reverse complement strand
TCGGCCTCGACGGCGCGCGCCAGGTCGGTGATGAGCGCCTGCACGGAGGGGTCAGCCTCGTCCGGGCCCTCGCTGTCGAGGAGCTCGGCCGCAGCGCGCCGCGCCACGGCACCGGGCGGCGGATCGGCCGGGCCGCTCCGGTCGAGATCGATCTCCCAGCCGACCGCCTTCCCCTCCCCACCCGCGGCGGCCGCGATGTCCCAGAGCGCGGGGGCGCGGCGATCGTCGAGGTCGAGCGGCCGGCGCGCCATGAACGGCGCGAGCAGCAGATCGAATCCCGTCCCGGCGGGGACGATCGTCACCGCCACCGGACGGGCCAGCAGATCCCGTGACCAGGCCCCCGGAACGCCGCTCCGATACGGGAGGCGCCCCGTGGCGAGCACCGCGCGCGTGACCATGGTGGAGCATGGCAGGAGGGACTGCAGGCGCCCGAACGCCCCCTCGCGCCGCAACCGCGAGAAGGCCGGCAGCTTCCCCTTCGCCTCCAGGGTCAGGACGTCCTCGAGATCGGCGCCGTCGAAATCGAGCCACAGCACGCGCCGCAGGACCGGCGGAGGCGCGGCCCCGGAGGTCTCGGCACGACCCGCCGCGGTGGCGCCGCCCGCGGACGACCAGACGGGCGCCAGAAGCGCCGCCAGCATCAATCCGGCGGCCGAGGCCTGGAGCGCCATGCGGCGCTTCAAGAGAGGCACGCAACAGACGATGGCGGCGTACGCCCAGCTCAGGACCAGCGCCGCCAGCAGGAGCTGGAACCGCCACGCCGCATCGGGAGGAATCGCCCGCCGGGTGTGCCACAGGGTCAGCTCGAGCGACACCATCAGGAGGGCGGCGTTCGCGACATGGAACGACATGACGTAGCGCAGGTCGAACCGGGGCACCTGGACGCGGCGGCTCGCGAAGAACCGGACGACGCCGTACAGCAGCGGCCACAGGAGCCCCGCCAGGAGCGTGTAGACGACGAGGATCGGAATGGAGGCGACAGCCCAGTCGCGAGCCGAGGGCGCCGGGTGCAGCACGCGCAGCACGACCGCAAGCAGGAGCGCCCCGTACAGGCCGGCGCACGATGCCTGCAGGACGAGCCGCGGCGCGTTCACGCGCGCGGATGGTAGCACGCCGGCCGGCACCGTATGGTATAGTCCGCGTCCACATGCCGGTCGACCTCGCCGCCCGGATCCTCGCCCACGACGCCATCGCTCCGAATCATTTCCTGATGACCCTCGAGGCCCCGCGCATCGCGCGCGCGGCGCGTCCCGGGCAGTTCGTGATGCTGCAGGTGCACGAGGGACGCGATCCGCTGCTGCGACGTCCAATGAGCGTCTGCCGCGTCCCGGGGGGATCGCGCCGGCGCGTGGCGATCCTCTACAAGGTCGTCGGCGAGGGGACGCAGCGGCTGTCGCGCCAGCGCGTGGGAGGGCGCCTGGCGACCCTCGGCCCGCTCGGGAACGGCTTCCGTCTGCCCGCCCCGCGCCGCGGCGGGACCGCCGCGCCGGCGCTGCTCGTGGCCGGAGGCGTCGGCATCGCCATCTTCCCGTTCCTGGTCGACGCCTTGCGGCGCCGGGGCGTGCGTCCCGTCCTGCTCTACGGCGCGCGCTCGGCGCGTGACCTCGTCGCGCTCCAGATGTTCCGCTCGCGGGGCGTCGTCGTGCGTCTCGCCACGGAGGACGGCTCGCGCGGGACGAAGGGCTTCGTCACGGCGCTCCTCGAACCGCTGCTGCGCGGCTCGGGCCCCCGACCCGAGATCTACGCCTGCGGGCCGACCCCGATGCTGCGCGCCGTCGGGGCTCTGGCTCTGGAGACGGGAGCGTCCTGCCAGCTGGCGCTCGAATCCCAGATGCCGTGCGGGATCGGTGTCTGCCTCGGGTGCGTGGTCGCCTGTCCGGGTGACGCGGCCGGGCCGATCTACCGCCGCGTCTGCACCGAGGGTCCGGTGTTCGCAGCCGGCGAGGTGCGCCTGTGAGCCGCCCGGCTCCGAAGAACGTCGACGTGGCCGTCCGCCTCGGCCCTCTCGAGCTGAAGAACCCGGTCCTGGCGGCCAGCGGCACCTTCGGCTACGGCACCGAGTTCGATGCCTATTTCGATCTCGCAGCCCTCGGCGGGTTCGTCACCAAGGGGCTGTCTCTCCGGCCGCGGCGGGGCAACGCCGCGCCGCGCACCTGCGAGACGGCCTGCGGCATGCTCAACGCCATCGGGCTGGCCAACGTCGGCGTGGAGGCCTTCCTGGACGAGAAGCTGCCGGCGTTGCGCGGCCGGGACACGAAGGTGATCGCGAACGTGTTCGGCGAGACCCAGGACGAGTACGTCGCCGTCGCCCGCCGTCTCAACGGTGCCGCTGGCCTGCACGCGCTCGAGCTGAACCTCTCCTGTCCCAACACCGAGCGCGGTGGCATGGCGTTCGGCACCTCCCCGGCGGTCATCCGGGAGGTCGTGCAGGCGGTCCGCCGCGCGGCCCCCGACCTGCCGCTCATCGTCAAGCTGACGCCCAACATCACGGACATCGCCGAGGCCGGCCGCGCCGCCCGCGACGGTGGGGCGGACATCCTGTCACTCGTCAACACCTTCCTCGGCATGGCCATCGACCTGGACTCCCGCCGTCCGGTGCTCGACAACGTCGTGGGCGGTCTGTCCGGCCCGGCCATCAAGCCCCTGGCGCTGTACATGGTGCACCGCGTGTTCCGCGAGGTCGACCTGCCGATCATCGGCATGGGAGGGATCGCGTCCGCCCGCGACGCGCTCGAGTTCATGGTGGCCGGGAGCTCTGCGGTGCAGATCGGGACGGCCAACTTCGTCGAGCCGGCGGCGCCGCTGCGGGTGGCCCAGGACATCCGGGACTGGTGCCGCAAGCGCGGCGTGGCCGCGGTGCGGGACCTCGTCGGCACGCTGCGGCTCCCGGCCGGCCCGGAGCGCGGCGCGGTGGCGGGCTGATCGCGGGCCGCCGTCAGAGGACCTGGTTTCCCTCGGCGTCCACCGCGGGATCGCCCGGAGGCGTGTCGGCCCCGGCGGCCGTGCCCGCCTCGACCAGCTCGCGGGCCGTATCCCCGAACAGCTTGAGGAGTTCGCCGTAGACCTCGTCTCCGTTCGCCAGCCTGCGGCCGTCGGGGCCGTAGAGCATCAGGTGGGGCAGCGACTCGATGCCGTACTGCTCCGCGACCGGCATCGTCCAGTCGACGATGTCGACCTTGCGCACCGCCAGGCGGTCCGACTGCGCTCCGGCGAGGCGCTCCAGGGCCGGACCGACGACCCTGCACGGCGGGCACCAGGCGGCGTAGAAGTCAATCACGGTGTACTTGCCGGCCGCGAGGTGCTCCGTCACTTCGACCTCCTGGCCGTGCGTGATGACTTCGAGATCGGCCTTGCCGGTCCTGGCCTGGTTCAAGCCGCAGGCCGCTCCGAGAAACGCCGCGCCCAGCAGGGCCACACCCGCCGTCAACCGCCGCATCCCCGCGCCTCCTCGCGCCGGCGCCCGCGGGAGAATCGCCGGGCCGGCGGAGGATTATCGGACGCGGCGCCGGCCCGGTCAAGGATTGCCAGGGAGCGGCGCTTTCTGTGAGAATCCGCCCCATGAGCGCGGCTGATCGACTCATCGTGGCGCTCGACGTGAACTCACGCGAGGCCGCCCTGGCCCTGTGCGCCGCCCTGCGGCCGAAGGTCCGGCACTACAAGATCGGGCTGGAGCTGTTCACCGCCTGCGGCCCCGACCTGGTACGCGACCTGCTCCGGGCAGGCGCGCAGATCTTTCTCGACCTCAAGCTGCACGACATCCCGAATACGGCCGCCCGCGCCGCCGTCGAGGCGGCGCGCCTCGGCGTCGGCATGTTCACGATCCACCTCTCCGGAGGGCCCCTCATGGCCCGGCGCGTGGCCGACGAGGTCACGGCGCACTGCGAGATCCACGGCACGCCCCGGCCGCGCATCCTCGGCGTGACCGTCCTCACGAGCCTGGCGCAGCAGGATCTCGCGTCGGTCGGCGTGACGCGGTCCCTCGAGGAGCAGGTGGTCGCCCTGGCGGAGATGGCAGGCCAGGCGGGCCTGGACGGCGTCGTGGCCTCGCCGAGAGAAGTGGGCCGGCTGCGGGCCGTGCTGGGCCCGGAGATGACCATCGTCACTCCCGGGGTCCGGCTCGCCGGCGGGGAATCGCAGGACCAGGCGCGGACCCTGACTCCGCGCGAGGCGGTCGCCGCCGGCGCCGATTACATCGTCGCCGGCCGGCCCATCCTCTCGGCCCGCGATCCGCTCGAGGCCGCGGAGACGATCCTCCTGCAGATCGAAGGGCGATGATCCCGCGCCTCCGCACGCGGTGGACTGTCGCGGCGCCGTGCGTCCTTCTGACGCTGGCCGCAGCGCCCGCCCCGCTCACCAACGAGGACATCGTGCGGCTCGTCACCTACGGCACGGCCGAGAAGACGATCCTGCGCGAGATCGAGTCACGCTCCGTCGACTTCGATCTTTCGCCGGGCGTGGTGGAAGAGCTGGCGAGGGTCGGCGTGCGGCCGTCGATCATCGAGGCGATGCGCCGCCGGCAGGCCGCGATGCCGCGCCCTCGCGAGACCGGCCCGTCTCCGCCGGATACGCAGGGCCGCGAGGCGGGCGGCGCCGCTGCCGCGGCTCCGGAGCCGACGGGACGCCTGACGCTCGCGTTCGAGACGACCGTGCCAGGAGAGGACCGGCCCGCCGACCCGATCCTGGCGATCACTTCGCTCCCGAAGGGAGCGCCCCGCCCCGAAGGCGCCGAGATCGGCACGGTCACCGACCTCGCGCTCGCGATCCTGTGCACCTCGGGCGATCACGTCCCCGATCACTGGGACTCGCACACGCCGTTGCCGGAGGCTCCGCGGCACGAGGTGCTCCTGTTCCGGCCGGGAGGCTCGCCCGGACGGGTGAAGGGATTCGACGTCATCCTCCTGAGCCGCGAGCCGGCCGGGCCCGTCTCATTGAAAGCCGGCGGCCACGCGCTGCTCGTGGGACTCGCCGGCAAGCAGGCCGGATCGGGCGCCTGGCGCCTTCTCGCCGCCGACGCGATCCGCATCGATGTCCCGCAGGACGGCGCGGTGCGCCTGGTGCTCGAGGCGCACACGAAGATCACGGGGAGCCGGATGCTCGGATTCCATCTCGATCAGGCCTGGAAGGTCCGGCTCGATCCGCAGACCCCGGCCGTGGAGGCGCCGCGGTGAGCGCGACGCCGCCGGGCGGGCCTCTCAGTCTCGTCCTGTGCGGCGGCGGAATCACCGGGGCGATGTACGAGTTCGGCGCCCTGGCCGCTCTCGACGACTTCATGGGCCGTGGGTTCACGGTGAATGACTTCGACATCTACGTCGGGACGAGCGGCGGCGCCGTCGTCGCCGCCCTCCTCGCGAGCGGCGTGACTCCCGGCGACGTGGGCCGCGCGATCGTGCACAACTCCGACAGCCTGCTCAACTTCCGCCAGCAGGACATCGTGCAGATCGACTGGGGCGAGATGCGCAAGGCGTTCTGGAGGGCCCTGCGCGCCATGCCGGCGCTGTTCCGACACTTCCGCCGCCACCCTCGGCTGGCCACGGTCTCGCAGCTCGTCTACACCCTCGAGGAGTACCTGCCACCGGGGATCTACGGGCTCGACCGCTATCAGGCCTATCTGCACCGCCTGATGACCCGGCCGGGCTCCTCCGACAGCTTCGAGGAGATCCGGCGCGAGCTCTACATCCCAGCCATCCACCTCGACACCGGCGATCGGGTCCTGTTCGGCGCGCCCGGCTGGCGGGACGTGCCGATCTCGCTCGCCATCGCCGCCTCCTCGGCCCTGCCGCTCTACTTCCAGCCCGTCTCGGTTCGCGGGCTCGACTTCGTGGACGGCGGCGTCGGGCCGGTGGCCCATCTCGACCTGCCGCTCGAGCGCGGGTCGCGCTTCGTGGTGCTGGTGAACCCGGTCATCCCGATCCGCAACGAGGAAGGGGTCGTGTGCATTCCCACCTTCACCGGGCATTGCGCCCGCCTGCGGGAGAAGGGGGTCTCCTTCGTAGTCGATCAGGCGCAGCGGATCTCGGCTCGCCAGCGCCTGCTCCTGGGACTGGACCGCTACCGCACCCTCTATCCCGACGCGCGGCTCTTCCTCATCGAGCCGTCGCTGCGCGACGCGGTCCTGTTCATGGAGAACCTCCTCAACTACGGTTCGCGGGTCGGCATGCTCGAGTACGGCTACCGGTCGACGGCCGCGCTGCTCCGGTCCCGCTTCGACATCGTCCGGGCAGCGTTCGCCGGCTGCGGCATCGAGGTCTCGCTCGATCGCCTGCGCGAGGACGATCCCTGGGACTTCTCACCGGCGGAGCCCGCGCGCGCGGCGCCCGCGGGCTAACCCGGACGTCTCAGCAGTCTTCGGCCGCGACCGCAGATCCGGCCGTCCCGTCACCCGCCTTGCTCACGCGGGATCGCGAACTTAGATTGGGGAGGTCCACCTCAAGGTTGGGGGGAGGGCCGTGGACAATAGCCGCGATCTCGAGATTCTGGTCCAGTCCCACCATCCCATCATCGCCATCGAGACGCAGGAGGAGGAGCGTGTCGAGGCTCTGGTGCGCGACCTGGCCGTGCGCCTCGACCTCCCTCTGTTCGGGTGGCGCTCGACGCGGGGACTGGTGAGGGCCGGCACCAGCGACCCTCTGTACGACACCGAGAAGCCGGTCCTGGCGCTGCGATCCGCCGCCGGGCTGCAGACCGACGCGGTGTATCTGTTCCACGACCTGCAGCGCTACTTCGAGGATCCCGTGGTCCTGCGCGCGTTGCGCGACATCGCCCAGACGTTCTCCCGGGCGCGGCGCGCGCTCATCCTGTGCGCCCCGGAGATCCCCTTGCCCCCCGACCTGCAGGCCTGCACAGCGTGCCTCACCCTCGATTTGCCGGATGCCGCGGATCTTCGCCGCATGGCGGTGCGCACGCTGCGCGAGCTGGGGGCGCCCCGGCGCATCAAGGTGGACCTGACGATGCCCGAGCTGGAGCGGCTCATCGACAGCCTCCGCGGTCTGACGCTCCAGGAGGCGCAACGCCTGCTCCTGCGCGCCGCCCTCGAGGATCTCCGGCTCGACCGCAAGGACCTCCAGGCGATTCTGGAGCGCAAGCAGGAGCTCCTGGCGCGGGACGGCGTCCTCACGCTGCATCCGCACGAGTCGACGCTGCAGCAGGTGGGAGGGTTGCAGAACCTCAAGGCCTGGCTCAAGACGCGCGGGGCCGCCTTCACGCCGGACGCGAAGAAATACGGCCTGGAGCCACCGCGCGGGATCCTCCTGCTCGGCGTCCAGGGATGCGGCAAGAGCCTGTGCGCCAAAGCGGTGGCGGCGGAATGGGGCCTGGCGCTCCTGCAGCTCGACGCCGGCGCCCTGTACGACAAGTTCGTCGGCGAGTCGGAAAAGAACCTGCGCCGGGCGCTGCGCGCCGCCGAAGCGATGGCGCCGTGCGTCCTGTGGATCGACGAGATCGAGAAGGGGTTCGCGTCGCGCGACTCGGCCGCCGATGGCGGGCTGTCCCGCCGCATCCTCGGGGCCCTCCTGTCGTGGATGCAGGAGCGCCGCCCGCCCGTCTTCCTGGTGGCGACCGCGAACGAGGCCCAGGATCTACCGCCGGAGCTCCTGCGCAAGGGACGGTTCGACGAGATCTTCTTCGTCGACCTGCCGTCGGCGCCGGCGCGCCGCTCGATCCTCGCCATCCACCTGTCGCGGCGCAAGCAGGATCCGGCCCGCTTCGATCTGGCCCGGTTGGCCGAGTCCTGCGCCGGATTCAGCGGCGCCGAGATCGAGGCTGCGGTGGTGTCGGCCCTGTATGCCGCCTTCGCGACGCGCGCGCCGCTTGCGGACCAGCACCTCCTCGAGGCGCTCCAGGCCGCGGTGCCGCTGTCGCGCACCTGCCGGGAATCGATCGAGTCGCTCCGCGCCTGGGCGGTCGGACGCACCGTACCCGCAGCCACACCCGAGGCGCCAACGGCGGGCCGCACGGCGCGAACCGCCGCCTGAAGGCCCTCACTCGAAGCGCAGCGGCAGGACCTTGGAGACGCCCGGCTCCTCCATGGTGACCCCGTACAGCAGGTTGGCGGCCTCCATGCTCTTGCGGTTGTGGGTGATGAGGATGAACTGCGTGTCGTCCGCGAGCTGTCGCAGCAGGCCCGTGAAGCGCTCGACGTTAGCCTCGTCGAGCGGCGCGTCGACCTCGTCCAGGACGCAGAATGGGGACGGCCGGTAGCGGAACAGGGAGAAGAGCAGGGCCACGGCCGTGAGCGCCTTCTCCCCGCCCGAAAGGAGGGCCAGGGACTGCAGCCGCTTGCCAGGGGGCTGCGCTGCGATCTCGATGCCGGCCTCGAGAACGTCCTCCTCGCCGTCCTGCAGCCGCAGCTCGGCGCGCCCGCCGCCGAAGAGGGCGGTGAAGCTCTCCTGGAATCCCTTCATGATCGACTCGAAGGCCTGCAGGAACCGCTGCCGCGACTCGCGGTTGATGCGCCGGATCGTGTCGCGTAGCGACTCGACGGCCTCCTCCAGGTCCGTCTTCTGGCGCGACAGGAACTCCCATCGCTCCTCGAGCTCGGCGCACTGCTCGATCGCCATGAGGTTGACCGGTCCGATCGCCTCGAGCGCCTCGCGGGCCGCCGCGACCTCCCCCTCCTCCTCCTCGAGCGTGCGACTCTCGTCGAACGCCGGCGGCGTGGCGCGCAGGGTCTCGAGATCGAGGCCGAGGTCCTCGCGGCAACTCGACACCAGGTGTCCCAGGTCGGAGGCGAGCCGGACCGCGCGGATCTCCTGTTCCTGCCGCTCCCGCTGCAGCGCCGCCAGCGCCTCACGCCCCTCGCGCGCAGCCTGCTCCCGAGCCTGCAGCAGGCTGCGGTCGTAGGCCAGGCCAGCGAGCGCGGCCTCGTCTCTCGCGGCGGAGCCGGCCCGGGAGGAGAGGCACCGCTCCAGGCTCTCGCGGGACGCCGCGTCCTGCGAGTCGAGACCCGCCGCGCGGGTCAGCGAAGCCTCCCGCTCGGAGCCGCGCTGCTCTTCCCTCTGCCGCAGATCGCGCGCGCCGGCTTCGACCCCTTCGCGCTCCCGCACCAGGGCCGCGAGGCGCTGCTGCCCCGCCGCCGCCCGGGCGCGCGCCTCGGAGGCCTCGGCCTGGATCCCGTCGAACGCGGTGCGCTCGGCGGCCAGGCGCGCGGCGCCCTCGCGGATCGAGTCCTCGGCCTCGCGTCGGCCGGACTCGAGCGCCGCCTGCTCCGCCCCGGCCCGCTCCAGATCGGAGGCGAGGGCCAGCGATTCCCGCCGCAGGCGATCCGCCTCGCTCGAGAGGAGCGGCAGCGCCATCTCCAGTCGGGACAGCTCGGAGGTCCGCGATCCGAGCCGGACCTCGGCCTGGAACAGGTCCCTCTCCGAGGCCTGCAGGGCGGCGGCCGATCCCTCGAGCGCGGCCCGGCGCTCCTGCGCCTCGAGCCGCAGCGCGACCGCGCCCTCCTCCAACGCGACCCGGTCCCGCTCGACCGCTTCCATCTGACCGGTCAGAGCCGCCCGCTCGGCGCGTCGGGCCAGGATCCCGTGCTGCAGCTCGGGGCCTTCGCCTCCGACCACGACTCCGTCCGCCTCCACGAGGTCCCCTTCCGGCGTGACGAACACGAGGCCGGGGAACTCCCGCCGCAGAGCCAGGGCGCGGTCCAGATGGTCCACCAGCACGGCAGCCCCCAGGCGCGCGGCGATGGCGCCGGCCGCCCCGATCCCTTGCACCTCGTCCGCCAGGAAGCCCCGCACGCCTGGCCGGGCGACGACGCCAGCGTTCCGGCCACGGCCCGCATCGGGCGCGGCCGCCTCCTCGACGAAGGCGACGCGACCCCCGTCGCCGCCGCGCAGCCGCGCCACGCCGCGCACCGCCTCCTCGGACGAGGCGACGAGAACCCCCTCCTGAAGCCGGCCGAGGACGGCAGCCACGGCGCGCTCGAGACCCAGCGGGACCTCGAGCCGCTCGCCGACGATCCCCCGTGGCCGGCAGCCCTCCCCTCCCTCCAGGATGTCGAGAACTCCGCCCACGAGACCGGATGGCTGTCTCTCCAGCTCTCGGAGGGCCTCCAGCCGCTCGGCCAGGGCCGCGCCCCGTCCACGCTGCTCCTCGAGCCTCTTCTCCGTCGAGGCCAGCCGCTCCTCGGCGGCGCGCGCCTCGCTCGTCAGCCGCTCGCAGCGCTCGACGAGCCCCTGCTGCTCCTCCCGCCGCGTGGCGGTCCGCCCGGCCTCCGAGGCCGCCTCGACGCGCAGGACGTCACAGGACGCCGCGGCCTCGCCGGTCTCGCGGCCGAGGCGCTCCAGGGCTGCTTTCGCCGCACGCCCCTGCTCCTCGAGGGACGCGCGGCGGCGGCCCGTCTCCCCGACCCGGTCGAGGATCTCGAGCAGGGCGCCGCGCCGGCTCTCGAGGGCAGCCTCGGATGCGGCGATGGCGGCGGCGCGCTCCCGCTGCGCCGCCTCGAGCCTCTCGAGGGCGGCCGCCGCGTCCTGAGCCAGCGCGGCCTCCGACGCCAGATCCGCGTCGAGCGCCTCGCGGCGAGCCTCCTGCTCCACCGCCCGCGACCTCAAGTCCTCGATCTCCCGCAGCGCCTCGGCGGCGCGTCCTTCGAGCTCCTTGCGCTGATCCTGGTCCGACCGCATTCGGGACTGCAGCCGATCGATCTCCATGTCCAGGGCGTGCAGCTCGTCTCGGCGCCGGCGTGCTTCCGCCTCCTCCGCATCGAGGCGCTGGCGCAGCGACTCCAGGTCGGCCTCCGATCGTCCAAGGCCCGTCCCGGCCCCGGCGAGACGGCTGTCGACATCCTGCATCGCCGCGGCGATCTCCCGCTGCTCCGCGTCGTGCAGGCGCAGGCGGCGGCAGGCGATCACCGCGCGCCGCTCCCGCAGGCTCTCCATGAGCTTGCGATAGCGCCGCGCCTTGGCGGCCTGGCGCCGCAACGACTGGATCTGCTTCTCGACCTCGCTCGCGATGTCGGCGATGCGCAGGAGGTTCGCCTGGGTCGCCTCGAGCTTCTGCTCGGTCGAGCGGCGCTTGCCGCGGTATCCGAGAATGCCGGCCGCCTCTTCGATGATGAGGCGGCGCTCCTTCGGCCTGGAGACCAGAATCTGATCGATCTTCCCCTGCTCGATGGTGGTGTAGAGGCGCGTGCCGATCTCCGTGCGCGCCAGGAGGTCCTGCACGTCGCGCAGACGGCAGCGCTGCCCGTTCAGGGCGTATTCGCTCTCGCCCGATCGGAACAGCCGCCGCGTGAGGACCACCTCCCCCGGAAGGTCCTCGAGGACGAAGCGCGCGCTGGGCCGCTCGTGGTCCGCGTCCGACGCCGTCCCCTCCGCAGCCGACGTCACCCCCTCGGCCGCCGCGGCGGGCGCCGCGTCATCCACCGCCTCCAGGACAGCGAGGGCCGAAGCGATGTCGCCGCCGCCGTTGCCATGACCGTTCCCGTGACCGTTGCCCGACTCCACCATTGCAGGGCCATCGGCCGCCTCACGGTCGATCGTCCCGCAGGTCTCGTTGTCGCGCGGCATGACGTTGCGGAAATGGAGCGAGACCTCGGCCATCCCCAGCGGCTTGCGCCCCTGGCTTCCGTTGAAGATGACGTCCTCCATCCGGTCGCTGCGGAGCGAGCTGGCCTTCTGCTCCCCCAGGACCCAGGAGATGGCGTCGCCGATGTTGCTCTTGCCGCAACCGTTCGGTCCGACGACGGCCGTGATCCCTTCCGGAAAGTCGAAGCGCGTGCGGGCATAGAACGACTTGAAGCCGTTGATCTCCATCCGTTCGAGCTTCAGGAATCGCGCCATGGTCTCCGTCCTGCTTTGGGGGCGTCCCTGTCCCGGGGACATCGGTTGCGAACGGGGCGGATTCTAGCACACGGCCGAGGGCCAGACCCCCTGAGGCAACGATATCTTGGGTAATCGACGAAATCGGCCCCTGCCGATTGGGGTCCCGGGGAGGGTTCGAGCGGCTAGTACTGCCGCGACAGGACGAACTCGGGCAGGAGGCGCAGGCCTTCCCGGGCCGGGGAGGGATCGAAGAGGTCAAGCCCCTCCCGGGCCCGGCGCGCGTAGTCGGCGGCGACGGCCCGAGCCCTCTCGAAGGTCTTCCGGGAGCGCAGCAGCTCGACGATCTCCTCGCGCTTGACGCTGAGGAAATCGCGCTCCTCGAGGACGGCGCGGATCATGTCGCGCTCCGCAGGATCGCCGCGCTCGAGAAGATAGATGAGTGGCAGGGTCAGCTTCCCTTCCCTGAGATCGGAGGCCACGGGCTTGCCGAGGACGCTGGTGTCGGCCGTGAGGTCGAGCAGATCGTCGATGATCTGAAACGCCATGCCGAGGTTCATGCCGTAGGCGGCCAGCGCCTCGACCTTCTCGGGGGGGACGCCGGCGAGCACGCCCGCGACGCGGCTGCAGCCCGCAAAGAGATGGGCGGTCTTGCGACGGATGATCTCGAGGTGCTCCTGCTCGGTCATCTCGATGTCCGCCCTCCGGCGATCGGCGACGATTTCCCCCTCGATCATCTTCAGGGTGATCTGCGCCAGGATGTCGATGATCCGGATGTCCCGGGCCTCGAGCGCCATGTTCATCGACTTGATGTAGAGGTAGTCGCCCAGCAGGACCGTGAGGCCGTTGCCCCAGCGGGCGTTCATGGTCCCGCGCCCGCGCCGCAGGTCCGCCTGATCGATGACGTCGTCGTGCACCAGCGTCGCCGTGTGGATGAACTCGAAGACGGTGGCGAACAGGACGTCACGGTCGCCGCGATAGCCGCACATCTGGGAGGAGAGGAGCAGGAGGATCGGCCGGACCCTCTTGCCGCCGCCGTCGGCGAGGTAGAGCCCCAACTCGTCGATGGCGCCCAGCTCGGAGCGCAGGTTGCGCCGGCACTCTTCATCGACACGGCGCAGCTTGTCCGCCACCAGGGCCACGATCCCCGGCAGCTCGGGCGGGTACGCTCGCAGACCTTCCCCGCTCCTGGCGACTCGCGATCGGAGGCCCGAAGCGAGGTCGCTCATCGGTCGTTCACTCGCTCCTCCGGATCCGGCTGCTCGGGTGAGGCCGCAGGCGTCGCGGCCTCGGGTTGCGCGCCGCCGCCGGTCTTCCGTGTCTCGACGACCTTCTCTCCTTCGATCACGTAGGAGACTCCGGCGGCCTCGAAGACCCACAGCTCCCGACCTTCACCGAGATCCTCCTTGTGCTTCGGGAGGCCGAGGGATCGCAGGATCTGTCCGCGCGGGCTCGCCGCGCCGTACTCCGCGATCAGGGCCTTCACCTGGGGCCAGTCCGGATGGAGCCGCAGAACCGCGTGCGCCTCGACCACCCCTCCCTTTTCCGACTGGCGCGTGATCTCCAGGTCGCTCGGGACCAGGTACTTGACCCCGTCGAACAGCGCCGGCTCGAAGAAGCGGACGAAGTAGGCGTGGAAGCTCGGATCGAGGGAGAATTCGAGCTCGAAGCGGCCCTCGCCGTCGGTCATGGTCCGCTTCTCCTCCACCCCCTGATCCTGCGAGCGCGGCGCCTTGAGCTTGTAGATGGTGCGCGTCTTGATGAGGCGGACCGTGTGCCCCGCGACGGCGGCTCCCGTGGCGTCGGTCACGACACCGCGCACCGTGACGATCGTCTCGGGGCGTGCGGCCAACGCTCCCGGGCTCTGGAACACGGCAACCGCCAGCAGCCCTGCGGCTATCGCGATGCCGCGCCACACCGGCTGTCGCCTCTCGCGGGAAGTCCGCATCGCTCCGCCTCAGCGGTAATTGGTGAACTGCATGTCGAAGTCGAGCTCGCTGCTTTTCAGGGTCTGGATGGCGCCCTGGAGCTCGTCCCGGCTCTTGCCACGGACGCGCACCTGATCCCCCTGGATGGCCGCCTGCACTTTGAGCCCGCTGCCCTTGAGGATGCGCACGATCTCCTTCGCCTTGTCCTGGGGAATCCCCTGCTGCAGCTGGATCTCCTGCCGCAGGCTCCCGCCCAGGGACGGAATCGGCTCCTTGAACACGAGGGCCTTGAGCGGCACGCGCCGCCCGGCCAGCCGCTGCGAGAGGATCTCGGTCACGGCGCGGAGCTTGTAGTCGTTTTCGGCGTGCAGGTGCAACGACGCGACCTCGCGGCGGATCTCGACCTTGCTCCCTTTGAAGTCATAGCGCTGACCGATCTCCTTGAGCGCCTGGTTGACGGCGTTGTCCACCTCCTGGAAATCGACCTTGGAGACGATGTCAAAGGAACTCTCGGCTGCCACCGCGACCTCCGGCCGGGGCGGAAAGGCGGGCGATCCTAGCACTGCGCTTCGAGCCTTTGCAACCGCGGCGCGCCACGGGTCATGGGCGCGGCGCTCGTCACGCGACGCGCCCTCTCCTCACGGCGCCAGTTCCTGCACGCTCATCCCCGGCGGGGGCGTGAAGCGGAACAGGCTCTCGTCGAGCCTGTCGACGAAGCGCAGTCCAGAGAAACCATACGTGACGCTCCCTCCGAGAGGATCGAAGACGGCGATCCGCACAGGGAAAGAGGTCGGATCGACCTCGACGGCCAGCCGGTCGAACGAGGCCTGCGCCGATCGCGGGCGCAGGAGGAGCGCCGGAGACCCGTCCGGCTCGAACGGCGGCCCCCAGGCGGGAGAGAACTCGGCCAGCAGATCGAGCCGCTCCCTCAGCAGCAGGCCGATCCCCTGATCGTGGCGGACATCCGGGAGCGGCGTCACGAGCACCTGACGATCCTCGGGCAGGAAGAGCCAGGATCGCACCCCGTCGGCGACCGCCAGCTTGCCTCGAGGCTCCTCGTACTCCCAACGCATCCGGCCGGGGCGCTGGAGATAAACGGTCCCTGCCTCGACCTGCGCCGAAGGCAGGGCGGCCGACTCGAGCCTCTGCGTGAAGCGCGCGCTGAGGCCGCGCACGCCGTTGAGCCGCGCCTCGAGGGCCCGCGCCGCGGCCACCGCATCCGGCGCCTGCGGCGCCGTCGCCGCTGGTTTCGCCCCGGGCGCCGCCCTCGCCGTCGGCGGCGCGGCCGCGCCGGCAAATGGCGCAAGAAGGAGCGCCCCGAAGCATGCGATCACGGCGGCCGGCGTTCGTTGACACCCGGGGGGTGCTGGGCTACACTCCCGCGCCGCGCGCGATGGCGCGTCACGCTCCGTCGCTCGCGTCATGGGCGCAGGAGACCTCCCCAGCATGCAACGCATCCTGATCCTGGCCGGCATCCTTCTGGCCCTCGCGCTGCTCCTCGTCACCTGCGTGGGGTCGAACGACCTCGCCGTGCGCGAGACCCTCGGCGGGGAAGCGGTGATCCTGACCCCCGGGCTGTACGCCCGCGTGCCACTGTATCATCGCGTCTACCGCTACGACACGGACGGCGTCAAGCTCGACGAGCCGGTCCCCATCGTCACCCGGGACAACGCCACCTTCAAGCTCCCCTGCACGATCGCGGCGCGCGTGTCGCCCGGCGACCTGCTGACCTTCCACCGCGGCCGCAGCGGCCGGGACACGGAGACCTACCTCTCCGAAACCGTCCGCAACGCCATCCGCGACGCCGCCAAGACCATGAACTCGGATCAGATCCTGGCTCCCGGCGCCGGTTCCCGACTGTCGCAGCAGGTGTCAGCCGACCTGATCGCGCACGGTATCTCGGACGACGGGCTTGAGGTCGGAAGTCCGGGCCCCCGGGTCATCTTCACCGCCGTCGTCGATCACCTGAATCGGAAGTTCCCCGCCTCGGCGCGGAGACTCGCCGAAGCCTCCTTGCAGTCGGACCCGACCCAGGCGCTGTATCAGGCCGCCATGGGGATGGTCCTCGAGGCCGAGGGGAAGCCGGCCGAGGCGGAGCAGCGCTACCTCGAAGCGATCTACCTCGACCCGACCGCGGTGGAGCCGATGAGCCGGCTCTTCGTGCTCTATCAGACGAGCCGGGATCCCGAGGCGCCGGGGCGCCTCAGGCGGCTCCTGATCGCCAGCCTCCAGAAGAAGCAGGACTCGGCGGTCCATCATGACTGGCTCGGTCAGGTCTACATGCGGTCGGGGCAGCTCGACAAGGCGGAGCAGTCGTTCCAGGCCGCCATCGGCCTCGCCCCCAAGACGCCTGAGTACCGGATCAGCCTGGGGAGCCTCAGGGCCCAGCAGAACCGCCTGAAGGACGCCAGGACCGAGTACGAAGAGGCGCTCAAGCTCCGGCCGGACCAGCCGCTCGCGCTCTACAACCTGGGGGTCACCTACGCCCTGCAGGGGGACCTCGACCACGCGATCGAGAACTTCGAGAAGGCCGAGAAGGCCGCCCCTCCCACGGTAGGCCTGCTGAACGCCCTGGCGCAGGCCTACGAGCAGAAGGGAGAGACCGCCAAGGCGGTGGCCGCGCTGCGGCGCTCGCTGCAGCAGCGGCCCCAGCAGCCCGAGCGCGCCGCGACACTCAAGCAGCTCGAAGCGAAGCTGCGCACCAAGGGCTAGGGACCCGCCCGGTCCCTCAGCGGAGCCGGCGCCTCCTGCGGGCGCGCACCACGCCCCACACGACGTACACCGACGTCCCGACGGCAATGGCGTAAACGTATCGCCGGAACACGACCTGCACCTCCTCCCACGAGGAGCCGAGCCCGCTGCCCGCCCAGGCGATGAAGGCCACCCAGAGCGCGTTGCTGATCGTGGAGTACACCAGGACCGGGCGCAGAGGGAGTCTCCCGATGCCGGCTCCGTAGAGGAACACCGCGCGGATCCCCGGCAGGAACCGGTTCACGGCGAGGAGCCCGGGGCCGAAGCGCTGCAGCCCCCGCTCGAAGCGCTGGAGCTCCTCCTGGGCCCACGCCGAGCGCAGGAAGAAGTACGAGCGGCCGAGGCGCGCCCCGACGGCGTAGGAGGTCAGGGCCCCGATCGTGCTGCCGGCGAAGCAGGCGAACACCGTGGCCGCCAGCGGCAGCACGCCGGTCCCGGCCAGGAAGCAGGCCAGCAGCATCGTCGAGTCCCCCGGGACCGGCGGGAAGACGTACTCGAGCCAGGCCAGAAGCGCCACGAGCAAGAGCCCCGCCCAGGCATGCGCCAGCAGGGTCTGATGGATCGCCTCGATCACGACGGCAGGCGGCGGAGCGTCAGATCCGCTCGACCAGATCGCCGAGGAACGGGATCGCCCAGCGCTCGCCGCGCATCGCCTTGATCATGCAGACGATCGCCAGGGCCATGTAGAGCAGGACGAGGTTCAGGAGCACGAAGGCGAAGAGCCAGGCGAACACCTTCGTCAGCGTGGCGAGGATCGCGCCGACGAAGATCACGCCCAGGAAGGCGACGCAGGCCACGCCGCACAGGATCAGCCCCTGCTTGGCGTGCCAGCGCACGTAATCCCTCCGCGTCACCATGAACGGCACCAGGGCCAGGACCCAGAGATAGGAGAAGACGAGCATGACCTTGTCCTCCTCGTCGAGCTCCTCGGCGGCAATCGGACTCTCGTCGGAGGTCAGCGAATCGCTCATCATGCTAGGGTCGCGGCGCGCGGGCACCGGGTCGGGCGATTTATAATGGCCGCTCGTCACCTTGTCAAGGAGTGCCATGGACGTCGCCACGCCGATGCTGCGCCAGTACCAGGAGGTGAAGGCGCAGCATCCGAACGCCATCCTCATGTTCCGCCTCGGCGACTTCTACGAGATGTTCTACGACGACGCCGTCGTGGCCAGCAAGGCCTTGGCACTCACCCTGACGGCGCGCGGTCGCGGCACCAGCGCCGAGGCGCCGATGTGCGGCGTGCCGTTCCACGCGGCGGACGGCTACATCGCCCGGCTGGTGGGCCAGGGATTCCGGGTCGCGGTGTGCGACCAGATCGAGGACCCACGGCAGGCGAAGGGGATCGTGAAACGGGCGGTGACGCGTGTCCTCTCCCCCGGCACCCTCACCGACCCCGTGCACCTGCTGGCGCATGAGCCGAACTTCATCGCCGCCGTCCTGAGCGACGAGGAGGAGGACGCGGCGACGGGGGCGGGCGGCTTTGGCTGCGCCTTCCTCGATCTGTCGACCGGCGACCTCCGGCTGGCCGAGCACGCCGGCCCCGGGGCGCGCGCCGCCCTCCGGGAGCAGATCGCCACGTTCGCGCCGCGGGAGCTGGTGGTGCGGGAAGGCGCCGCGCGCCCGGCCCCTGACGCGGCGGAGCGCCCCGCGGGGATCCTGGTGACCGCGATCCCGTCCTGGCGCTTCGCCCGCGACACGGCCCGCCAGACGCTGCTGCGGACTCTCGGCGTCGTCTCGCTCGATGGCTTCGGCGGCGACGGGCGCGACCTGGCGCTGGCGGCCGCCGGGGCGCTCCTGGGCCACCTGCAGGAGACCCAGAAGGCGGATCTGCGACACGTGACCCGCCTCGCCTGGCTGCGGAGCGACGAGGCGATGCTGCTGGACGCCGCCACCCGCCGCACGCTCGAGCTGGTCGAGAACGCCCGCGACGGCGGCCGCGGCGGCACCCTCCTCGACGTGATCGACCGCACCGAGACGGCCATGGGCGCGCGCCTCCTGCGCGAGTGGATCCTGAGGCCCCTCGTCCAGGTCGCGCCGATCGAGGAGCGACTCGACGCGGTCGGCCTCCTGGCCGCGCGACCGTACGAGCGGAGCGCCGTGCGCGCGGCGCTGTCGGGCGTGCGCGATCTCGAGCGGCTCCTGGCCCGCTGCTCGCTCGGGACCGCCAACGCGCGCGATCTCGTGGCGCTGCGCGAGTCTCTCCAGGCGATACCGCTGCTCGCGTCCCGGGCCGTCGGTCTGGAGGCCCCGCTTTTGACCCGTCTCACAGCCAGCCTCGACGCCCTGCCCGAGCTGCACGCGCGTCTCCAGGCGGCGATCGCCGACGACCCACCCGCCACCGTCAGGGAGGGTGGCCTCCTGAGGGACGGATTCAACCCTGATGTCGATGAGTTGCGCGCCATCCGACGTGACAGCCACGGCCTCCTGGCGGCCATCGAGCGGCGCGAGCGGGAGCGCACCGGCATCGCCTCCCTCAAGGTGCGATACAACAGGGTCTTCGGCTACTACATCGAGGTCAGCAACGCCAATCGCGGGCTCGTTCCCGACGACTACCAGCGGAAGCAGACGCTTGTGGGGGCGGAGCGCTTCATCATCCCCGAGCTCAAGGAGCACGAGAGCCGCGTCCTGACGGCGGCCGAGCGCATCGCCGCGCTGGAGTACGAGGCGTTCGCCGGCCTGCGCGGGGAGGTGGTCGACGCGGCGCCGCGGTTGCGAGCCACCTCCCAGGCGGTTGCGGCTCTCGACGCGCTCCTGTCGCTCTCGGAGACAGCCGCCTCCAACGACTACACGAGGCCGCGCGTTACGGACGGCACCCGTCTCCTGATTCGGGACGGGCGCCATCCCGTGGTGGAGAGGCTTCTCTCGGGCGAGCGCTTCGTCCCCAACGACTGCCTCGTCGACACGGAGGAGCGGCAGATCCTGATCCTGACCGGTCCTAACATGGGAGGCAAGTCGACCTACCTGCGGCAGGTGGCGCTGATCGTCCTGCTGGCGCAGGCCGGCTCCTTCGTCCCGGCGGCGGACGCGGAGGTCGGCCTCGTCGATCGCATTTTCAGCCGCGTCGGGGCCTCCGACGACCTGGCGCGCGGCCAGAGCACCTTCCTCGTGGAGATGGTGGAGACCGCCAACATCCTGAACAACGCCACGCCCCGGTCCCTCATCCTGCTGGACGAGGTCGGGCGCGGGACGGCGACCTTCGACGGGCTGTCGATCGCCTGGTCGACGGCCGAATACCTGCACGACACCCCCGCGGTCGCGGCGCGCACTCTATTCGCCACCCACTACCACGAGCTGACCGAGCTGGCGCTCACGAAACCGCGGGTCCGCACACTGAAGATGCTGGTGCGCGAGTGGAACGACTCGATCGTCTTCCTGCGCCAGGTCGTGGAGGGATCGGCCGATCGATCCTACGGCATCCAGGTGGCGCGCCTCGCGGGGCTGCCACAGGTCGTGCTGGAGAGGGCCCGGGAGGTGCTCGCGAACCTGGAGCGGGAGGAGCTGTCGCGCGACGGGCGCCCGAAGCTGGCCCGGCACCTCTCGGGGGCCGAGCCGGCTCCCGGCGCGCCCCCGACGCCCCCGGCCCAGCTCGGGCTGTTCGCGCCCGACGAGGACCCCGTCCTGCTGGCCCTGAGGTCGGCACCCCTCGATCGGATGTCGCCGCTCGAGGCCCTCAACCTCCTGGCGCGCCTCCAGGGCCGACTGGCGGGAACGTCGAGGGACGAAGGCTGAGCGCCCGTTCGAGGACGGGAGCAGGCTCTCAGAAGCTCGTCAGCGCCTCGCGCTCGTCACGATAGATCTCGAAGATCTCCTGCAGGCGGGTCAGAACGAGGAGGTCCTGCACCTTGCCCCCGGGGTTCAGCAGCTTGAGCTTGGCGCCCTTCTCCGCGGCCCTCTTGTAGCAGGCCACGAGCTCGCCGATCCCGGCGCTGTCCATGTAGGAGACTCCGTTGAGGTTCAGGATCACGGCCCTGCGGCCCTCGTCCAGCAAGGCATTTACCGTCTCCCGCAGCTTGATGTCGCCGTCGCCGATGGTGATCTTCCCGGACAGATCGACGACGGTGACCTTCCCGTGGTGCCGGACGCTCGCCTTCATCGGTGCCTCCCCGACTGCGCCTGCCCTCGGGCGGACGCTTCCAGTTTCTTCTCCAGCAGGACCTGCGTCCCTTTGCCTGGCAGGTTTTCAAAGGTGACCGAATCCACGAAGCTCTTCATGAAGAATATCCCCCGGCCGCTGGTCCTCACCAGGTTCAGCTCGTCCCGCGGGTCCGCCGTCTTCTCCCAGTCGAAACCAGGCCCCTGGTCGCGCACCCAGACGCGGAACCGCGATGCGTTGCGCTCGAACTCGACCTCGACCAGCTTCGCGTCGTCCATGCCGTTGCCGTGCTTGACCGCGTTGATGAAGGCCTCGCGGACGGCCAAGGCGATGTCGAGGGCCTCGGCCTTGGCGAACTGCGCCCGCCGGGCCAACTCCTCGGTCATCGCGTGTACCAGATCGACGTAGGCGATGCGGCTGTGAAGCTGCAGCTTGACGGTATCCGCCAACCGCGATCTCCGGGCGGCCGGATAACCGAAGGCGGGCCCGTTCGCCCGTCATCAGCTGGCCGCGTGTCGGATCAGGAGCGTTGAACCGCCATCGTAGCCAAAACGTCTTCGGGGTGTCAATTGGCCCAACGCTCAACGCGGCAGGGGGACACACCCGCTCCTGCAGGGGGCGCGTGCCCCGGAAATGGAGCAGAGTGACTCAGAACTCGATGGCGCCGCCCAGCCGGGTGTAGGTCGGGATAGCCAGCTCGAGGCCGGCCATGTGATAGTAGCCCCCCGCTTCCCCGGGCATCACGATGAAACGGATGTCGGCTCCCGCCTTGAGGGCCTTGTGATAGGCGACGGGCGCGGCCGTGGCGACGCTGTCGTCGGCCAGATGGGATCGGGTCAGATCGACGATGACGCGCTTGGCGCCCGAGTCGAGCACCGCGTCGACTTCCCGCTGGAACATGGCCTCGGGGTCCCCGGCCAGGAAACGGCCTCGGACCTCCACCACCTTCCAGTCGCCTAGGGAATGCGTTCTGATCTGGCAGGGACCGCGACGCTTCAGCCACGAGAGAGCTCTCATCGATTCCCCCTCCTCAGAAGACCGACCCGGAACACGGGATGTCGGATCGCCCAACCTTGGTCCAACCGGGATACGGGATGCGAAGTCGAGCCAGCGGGCGGGTTATATACCCCCTGACGCCGGCCCGTCAAGAGCCGGCCTTTGCTCCTTGCTGACAAGTGACATGGGGCCAATCAGTTCCGCTGTGGAAATCTGCCGCAGCACCTCCCGCAGGACACGCCGCGCCGGCGATGACAACACCTGAGATCGTCGTCACGGGCCGACGTCGCGGCGCAGGTCGATTCCGCGGTACTGGATGGCCTCCGCGATGTGGGGCTCACCGACCTCGGCCGCCTCTTCGAGTGTGGCGATCGTCCGCGCCACCCTCAGGGTGGCGTCGTAGGCTCGCGCCGACAACCCGAGGCGCGCCACGGCCCGTCGTAGCAGCCGCATCGCGGCCCGGCTGATCTCGGGATCCTGTCGCGACGACCTCCTTCTCCGGGCGTCGAGGACGCGCGCCGCCACGAGGGCCGATCGCTCGCTCCCTCCCCCCTCGCGCAGATCCTCCGGCGGCAGGGCCTGCATCTCGACCTGGAGGTCGAAGCGGTCCAGAAGCGGGCCCGAGACGCGGGAGCGGTACTGCGACACCTGGGCCGGCGTGCATCGGCAGGGGCGGTCCTCCCGCCCGAGCTGACCGCACGGGCACCCCTGCGTTGGCTTTCTGCCACCCGACGCTCCTGGGCGGGCGAACTGACCTTCTGCCAGTAGGTTACCCTGTTGATCCGCAGTCCTTTGGTCAACACCTCCGCAAACGCCGGATTGACCTGGGACTCCGGCAGAGAGATGTGGCCGCGGCCGTCGGGGCGTGTGCCAGCACGATCCGAGCGTGGGAGAACGCACACACCGAACCCGACCTCAGGAAGATTCCGGCCGTCATCCGGTTCCTCGGGCTCGATCCTAGGTCTCTTCCGAGCGCCTTGGCCGACCAGATCCGGCACTCCTGCAGAGACCGGGGACCCTCCACCCACGCGTCTAGCCGGGGGATAGATACGGAGCCGACCAGGGTGCAGGACCGGTCACTTGGCCCGAGGCTCCGGGCTGCCCGACGGGCGCACGGGCTCTCGATTCAAGACCTTGCACAGAGGTTCCAAGTGGACCCCACGACCATCAGCAGATGGGAGCACGGGCAATCCACGCCCTTCGCGCGTTTCGTGCCGGGTATTCTGGAGCTCGTCGATGAGGTGCAAGTTCCAGACTGTGCACCTCTGGGCAATCGGATTCGGGCCTACCGCAGGCGCCATGGTCTCACCCAGCAGGACCTGGCCGACCGGCTTGGTATTCATCAGGGCGCCCTCTCGGACTGGGA